>JBIOFK010000178.1:0-4456 GCA_044447065.1 Actinomycetales bacterium
ACTGGCCGCCCTGCTGGCCACCGGCCGCACCGCGCGGGACGAAGTCTTTGTGTCCGGCGAACGGGTCCTGGTGGTCAGCCAGGAGGGCGCCCGGCTGCAGGCGCCCGGCCGAAGGACAGCCGACACCGGGGCGTCGGTGGCGACCCTCGCTGACCATACTGACCTGACGGTGCTCGGCGACGAGCTGCGCACCACCAAGACGCTGGCAGCAGCCCTGCGGTCCCAGACCCATGAACACGCCAACCGCATCCACACACTCGTCTCCCTGATGGAAATGGGCCGCACGCCCGAGGCGCTGGCGTTTGCCACCGAGGACCTGGCCGTGAGCCAGCAATTGGCCGACGACGTCGTCGCCGCCGTCAGCGAGCCCGTCCTCAGTGCGCTGCTGATGGGCAAATCCGCGCAGGCCCACGAACGCGGAGTCACCCTGCGGATCAGCGCCGGCGGCGGCTCCGTGCCGGATTCCTTCGCCGCCCACGATCTGGTCACCATCGTCGGCAACCTGATCGACAACGCCTTGGATGCCGCCGGCGAGGGTAGTGCGGACGGCCCCGGCGGCCCGGGCGGTTCCGGCGGGAAATGGGTGGCCGTGGATATTACCGCCCGCGCGGATGCGCTGGCCATCACGGTCTCGGACAGCGGGAACGGCCGGCAGTCGCCGGGCCTGGAACGGATGACCGAGCTGGGCTTCTCCAGCAAGCAACCAGGTGCTGCCGGCCGCGGGATCGGGCTGGCGCTGGTGCGCCAAAGTGTCGCCCGGCTGGGCGGCACCCTTACCCTGGCCCCGGCCGGCGGAACGGAGGACGGCGGAACCGACGACGACGGAGCCTCCCCGGCGGCCGCCGGGCGACCGGCAGGCGACCGGCCAGCGGGCGCCAGCTTCGCCGTCGTCCTGCCTTTCGGACCGGAGGCGGGCAGCCATGCCGGCTGACGCTACCTCCGGGCCGGAACGGGACATCCGTGTCCTGGTGGTGGACGATGAACCCATCGCCGCCGACGCGCACGCCCACTATCTAGGCCGCTGCCCCGGTTTTGCCTGTGCGGGAACGGCCCTGAGCGCCGGCTCCGCGCTGGAGCAGTTGCGCGAAGCCGCCGGTGCCGGGTCTCCCATCGATCTGCTGCTGCTGGACATGAACCTGCCCGACCTGCACGGGCTGGACTTCAGCCGCCGGCTGCGCACGGCCGGTTACCCGGTGGATATCATCGCCATCACCGCGGTGCGCGAACTGGAGGTGATCCGCGGAGCCATTTCGGCCGGCGTCGTGCAGTACCTGATCAAGCCGTTCGGTTTCGCTGCGTTCGCCGCCAAGATGGAAAACTACCGGCAGTTCCGCCGGCAGCTGGAACCGCTGGGCGCCGCGCCCTCCCAGTCGGACGTCGACCAGGCTTTGGCCAGCCTGCGCTCTCCCGGTTCCATCAGCCTGCCCAAGGGCCTGGCCGAGGATTCCCTCGCCTCCGTGGCCGAGCTGCTGCGCACCGCGCCGACCCCCGTTTCCGCCACCGAGGTCAGCGAGCGCCTGCCCCTGTCTCGGGTGACGGCGCGGCGGTACCTTGAGCACCTGGTGGCGGCCGGGAAGCTGCGCCGCAGCCCCCGTTACGGCACCCCCGGGCGGCCGGAGAATGAATACCGCTGGGTCCCGTAGCCGCCGTCGGCTGCCCGCAGGCCCGCGCTCGTCGTCTCCACCCATTTCGGGCGGAACCGACAGTGCTGCGGACGCGTGCTAGCGCGTGCTGAGCTGCCCCGACCGGCGCCGGGGCACCCGAAGTCGCTATACTCAGGCCAGTGAGCCCTACTCCCCGCCCTGCTGCCAAAAAGTCCCCTCCAGCCCTGGCAGCCGCCGCCAAACTGCGCGCCGGGTACGGCAAAACAGCTGTCTGCGGAGAGGTCAGTTTCGCCCTTCGGCCCAAGGAATCCCTGGCCCTGATCGGCCCCAACGGCGCGGGTAAGTCAACAGTCCTGAAAACAGTCGTGGGCGGACTCGCCCCCGTGCAGGGGAGCTGCAGCGTCTTCGGCGCCGCACCGGATGACCGCTCCCTGGCCTTCCGCAGGGACGTCGCCGTCGTCCTGGACGAAGACGCCTTCTTTCCGTCCCTGACGCTGCGCGAGCACCTGGCCATCATCGCCGCCGGGCACGGCGTGCCCGATGTGGAAGGCGCCATCGACGCCGAACTGGGATTCTTCGGCCTCGCCAAGCAGGGCGACTCCCTGCCCAACAGCCTGTCCAGCGGCCAGCGCCGCCGCCTCCTGCTGGCCGCCGCGTTCGTCCGGCCGCGCAAACTCCTCGTCCTTGACGAGCCCGAGCAGCGGCTCGACACGTCCATGCGCCAGCAGCTGGCTGCCCGGCTCCGGCAGGAAGTGGCCGAGGGCCTGGGACTGCTGCTGGTCACGCACGATCCGGAATTCCTGCTCGCGTCGGCCACCACGGCGCTCAGCATCTCGGACACGGTCCAGTCCCTCAAGCCCGCCCAGGCCGCGGCGGCGATCTCCGCCACCAACCCGCTGGCCGGACAGTAATGGCCGCCATCACCTCCGCGGAGGTCCGCCGCTACACCACCCGCGCAGCGCTGGCCCGGACCGAGGGCGGGACCATGGCCCTGCTCGGCGAGGTTTACAACACCGTCTTCGCCGGCCTGGTGCTCCTGGTCATGGCGGGGGCCATTGTGCTCAACCTGCGCTCCGCACTGGGTGCGGGCACCGGCGTCGGCATTCCCGGCATGTCGGCCAGCGGGCACCCCGGAATTCCCGCGCTCGACGCCGGTGCCACCCTGCTGCTGACGCTCGCCGCCGGGCTGCTGAGCGTGGAAGCCACCGTCGGGCCCGTGGTGATGACGCGGCCGCAGACCGTCTGGTGGCTCGGACTGCCGCTGGACCGCCGCGGTTTCATCCAGCCCGGCTTCATGCGTTCCGCCCTCTGGCCCGCCGTCGGAGCCATCATCCTTGTGGTGCCGCTCGCCCTGGGTGCGGGAGGCTCGGCCAGCGGCTCGGCTGGCGGCGCAAGCCCGCACATCGGGGCGACGGCGGCTGCGGTCGCTACCGGAGTGGCGCTGGCGCTGTGCCTTTACGCTTTGGCGGCACTGGCGCAGATCTCCGGGCACACCAAAATGCTGCGCGACGTCGCGGGCATCGTCATGGTGGCTGCCCCCCTGTTGCTCGCCGCCGACGCCGTGCTGGCGGCCGGCGGCACCCGCGTCGCTTGGGAATGGCCCGTGTACCTGCCCACCGGCTGGCCGCTGCTGGCCGCCGCCGGAGCCGTGTGGCCGCTGCTGGCCGCTGTGGTGGCTGTGCTGGGGCTGGGACTGGCGTTCCGGAGGCTGCCTGGCCTGACCACGAATGCGCTCAAGGCCAGCGCCGCCGCCGGCAGCCACGTGGCCGGGTCGGTGCTGTCGATGGACTCCGGGGAGCTTTCCCGGGCCCTGAGTTCCGCCGCGGGATCGACCAGCCGTGCGGGACGGTTCCTGGTTCCGCGGGTATCCTCCACCCCGGGCGCCGCGTTGCTGCGCGGACAGCTGATCCTGCTGCTGCGTAACCCCGGCGGCCTGGCCCGGGCGCTCGTGCTCGCCACCGTGCCGGGCATCGTCGCCTCGGTCCAAGCCCTCAGCGCGCCGGGACTGGTAGCGATCGTCATGCTGTTCTGCGCCTACTTCGCCGCGGCCGCGCTGGCTTCGGTGGCCCGGCAGGCAGCGGGAAACCCCAGCCTGAACGCCCTGCTGCCGCTGGATGAGAAGACCGTCCGCAGGCTGCACTGGGTCTGGCCCGCCGCCGGCATGGCCGTGTGGATGGCCGTCTGCGCTACGCTGCTGCTGGTCCTGGCCGGCGGATCCTGGCTACTGGTGATCCTGGCCATCTGCACGGGTCCCGGCGTTGCCGCCGCCGCCATCCGGGCCGCGTACCGGCCCGCACCGGACTGGACCATGCCCGCGATTTCCTCCGCCATGGGACCGATTCCCACCGGTGCCATCCGCGGCCTCATCGCCGGTCCCGACGCCGCCCTGATCGCTTTCCTTCCCGTGGGCGTGTGCATGCTCGCCGGCGGGGTACCGCCGATTGCGCTACCGGCCGCGCTCGGACTCAGCGCCCTGATGTACCTCTGGGGTACGCGCGTTCGCAAACGCGCAGACTGAGGGATCCGCCCTAAGGGATCTGCCGCGGGGCATCTGCCGCGGGGCATCTGCCGCGGGGGACGTACGCGGGGGACGTACGCGTCGGTACAGTGACGGTCCACGGGCGGTTCGATCAGATCGGCGCCGTGGCAGCAAGCTGCACCGGCGTCGCCTGTCCTTGCCAGGTACACGTCAGCGCGCTGCCGCCAACGCTGCGCCCGCTGAGGTCCAGGACACGGAGCACCCGCAATTCGAGTCCCAACGAGTCCGTACGGATGGCTGTGGCGTTCCCGGCGGCCGCCGGAACGGCTGTGCGGACCGCCGGAACCTGGGTATCCGCGGTGCCGTTGCTGTG
>JBIOFK010000179.1:0-4415 GCA_044447065.1 Actinomycetales bacterium
AGCCCGTCCCGCGGCCCGGGACCGAGGCCTGCCCCGATATACAGTGCGGTCGCGAAGGCCAGCAGCACGATGCCGGCGGTGAAAAACAGGATCTGTGCGCCCAGCCCCGCGGCCATGGGCAGCAGCGCCAGCACGACATCGGCGAACACTCCCACCAGGATGGCGTTGGCAATGGTGCCGGCGCCCGGCCACTGGCGCAGCGGAATCCAGAACAGGAGGACGGCTGCGCTGATCAGGATGGTGGAGGTGCCGAAGCTGATGTGCAAGGTCCTGGCCAGGCCCTGGCCGAAGACATCCCAGGGCGAGAGCCCGATCCCGGCGCGGACCATCAGCGCGATGGCGGCGCCGTAGGCAAACAGCCCGACGAGCAGCCGCAGGATCCGGACGGGCAGGGAACGGGTGGTCAGGAAGGCGAACATGTATCGTCCAGTTCTCGGTATCGGCATACGTATCGGACTCGGTAGTGCGTCCTGTCCAAGAATCCCGCAAAGTGGACTGACCTGCTAGGGCCAATAACGGTAAAGTGGCCCCATGAGTGCATCGATCACCGCCCGCAGGCTGGCCCGGGAACTCGGCGACTGGCGCCACGGCTCGGCCGCGTACCGCGCCCTGGCCGAGCGGATCCGGGTGCTGCTGCTGGACGGACGGCTCAGCAGCGGTATGCGCCTGCCGGCCGAACGGGAGCTGTGCACGGCGCTGGCCCTGAGCCGGACCACCGTGACCGCGGCCTACGCACAGCTGCGGGACGAGGGTTACCTCTCCAGCGTGCGCGGATCCGGCAGCACCCTGGCGCTGCCGGGCGGCCACCGCGGATTCGCCGGCGGCGACCTGTCCCTCCCGCTCGACTTCACCAAGGCCACGTCTCCGGCTTATCCGGGACTCGCCGCCGCGTTCGGGCGCGCCGCCGAACGGATCCCGGCCCATCTGTCCATGGACGGCTTCGACATGGTCGGCCTGCCGGAGCTGCGCAGCTCCATCGCCGGCCACTACGAGGGCCGGGGACTGCCCACCTCACCGGATCAGATCATGGTCACCACCGGTGCCCAGCACGCCCTGAGCCTGATCACCCATGCCCTGCATTCCTCCGGCGAACGCGTCCTGGTGGAACACCCGACCTATCCGCACGCCCTGGATACCTTTACCGCCGCCGGGGCCCGGATAGTGACCGTTCCGGTTGCCGCCGGCCCCGGCTGGAACCTGCCGCAGGCCCAGCTGCTGCTGCGCCGCTCGGCCCCGTCACTGGCCTTTGTGATGCCGGACTTCCACAATCCCACCGGACTGAGCATGCCGGAGGAGGCCCGCGCCGCCCTGGCGCGGATGGCGCAGCGGGAGGGGACGACGCTGATCGTGGACGAGACCACTGCCTGGCTGGACATCGACCGCGGGCCCCGGTCCCCGATGGCCGTCCATTCGTCCGCGATCGTGACCCTCGGTTCGCTGGGCAAGGTGGCCTGGGGCGGGCTGCGGATCGGCTGGATCCGCGCCTCCCGCGAGCTGCTGGACCGGGTGCTGCAGATCCGCCCGGGGCTGGACCTGGGCACGCCGCTGCTGGAGCAGCTGGTGGCTGTCGAGGTGCTGGCGGAGGCGCGGGAATTGCAGTCCTCCCGCTCCGCGCAGCTCCGGCGCGGCCGGGACCAGCTCGTTGACGCGGTGCGCAGCCGCTTCCCGCAGTGGAGCCTTGACGTGCCCGACGGCGGTCTGGCGCTATGGGTCAACACCGGCAACCTGTCCACCTCCGCGCTCGCCCTTGCCGCCCGGGCGGAGGGACTGGCACTGGTGCCGGGCCCCCGCTTCGGCACCGACGGGGCCTTCGAACGCTTCCTCCGGCTCCCGTTCGGCTACCCGCCCGAGCAGCTCACCGCCGCCGTCGAGGTGCTCGCACGGGTCGCGCCCAGGGCCGGGACCGCTCCGCTGAAGACCCCGCTGCAGGCGGTCATCTGAACCGCGGTGCCGTATGCCCTGCCCTGCCGGCCCGCGCCGTAGTAGGCTGAAAGTGTGGCCGGATTTCCGGTCCCGGGTTAGCGTGGCAAAGAGGCAGAACGGTTCAGGGGGACAACATGCTTTCGTGGTTGGTCGACAACGGATGGGCCCTGTGGCTCCTGGTATTCCTGGTCCTGGCCGTGATCGAAATGCTCACCCTCGACCTCTTCTTCATCATGATGAGCGTCGGCGCCCTGGCCGCCATCGCCTCCTACTTCCTGGCCGCCCCTTGGTGGCTGCAGATCATTGTGTTCTGCGTCGTGGCGCTGGCGATGATCCTCTTTGTCCGCCCGATCGCCCTGAACCATCTGCACAAGGGCCCGGCCGAGCAGCGCACCAACGTTGACAGGCTGATCGGCCACGCCGCCGTCGTCGTCGAATCCGTCACGGCGCAGTCCGGACTGGTCAAGATCGGCGGCGACACCTGGTCCGCCCGCACCCGGGGCGGTTCGGAACTGGCGCCGGGCGCACCGGTCCAGGTCGTCACCATCGACGGCGCCACCGCCATCGTGGCTCCCGCCGCCTCCCCGCAGGCCCCCGGCCATTCGGCCGCGGCAGCCGGCCACTGATCCCGTTCGTTCCACCTGCCGCCGCCGGTCACTCGGCGCCGGCCGACCGCGTGTTTTCGACAGAAACGAAAGAAGGCCAAGATGGGCACCAACGCAGGGGCCGTGGCATTGACCATCGTGCTGCTGGTCCTGATCATCTTCGTGGTGATCGTCCTGATCCGGGCGGTGCGGATTATTCCGCAGGCGCGGGCCGGGGTGGTGGAGCGGCTGGGAAAGTACCAGCGCACGCTCCTCCCCGGCCTGACCATCCTGATCCCGTTCGTGGACCGGCTGCTGCCCCTGCTGGACCTGCGCGAGCAGGTGGTTTCCTTTCCGCCGCAGCCGGTCATCACTGAAGACAACCTCGTCGTCTCCATCGACACGGTGGTGTACTTCCAGGTCACGGATCCGCGGGCCGCGACCTATGAGATCGCGAACTACATCCAGGCGGTGGAACAGTTAACAACGACGACGCTGCGTAACGTCGTCGGCGGCCTGAACCTGGAGGAGGCCCTGACCTCCCGTGACCAGATCAACGGCCAACTCCGCGGCGTGCTCGATGAGGCCACCGGCCGCTGGGGCATCCGGGTCAGCCGGGTGGAGCTGAAGGCGATCGACCCGCCGCTGTCCATTCAGGACTCGATGGAGAAGCAGATGCGCGCGGAGCGCGACCGCCGCGCGGCCATCCTCACCGCGGAGGGCACCAAGCAGTCCCAGATCCTCACCGCCGAGGGCGAACGCCAGTCCGCCATCCTCAAGGCCGAGGGTGACGCGAAGGCCGCGATCCTGCGCGCCGACGGTGAGGCCCAGGCCATCCAGAAGGTCTTCGACGCCATCCACAAGGGCAACCCGACGCCGAAGCTGCTGGCCTACCAGTACCTGCAGACGCTGCCGAAGCTGGCCAACGGCTCGGCCAACAAGCTGTGGATCATCCCCAGCGAGGTCGGCGAGGCTCTGAAGGGAATCGGCAACGTGCTGGGCAATGTCGGTGGCGACGCCGTCCATGCGGACGCCGACGACGGCGCGGGTGACGGCATGGCCGCCGGCACGGGTGTAACCGGCGGCGATGGCATCGGTGCCGCGGGCGCGGGCGAAACCGGGGCAAAGTAGCCGAGGCGGCTGCAGCGGGCCCAACGGGAGCCGCGTGCCGCGACTAGCGGCAACGGCCACGCCGGCCCGCTCCGGCTACGCTGGCCAACATCGCAGGAGCGGGTCAGCGTAGCCGACACGGCAGGAGCCGGTCAGCGTGGCCCCCTCCCCCGAAGGCGCCGCCGCAGCGCGGCGCTGCGGCCCGCCGGACGGGTGCGCGGCGCTATACTGGAGTATCCATCCCTCCATGGCCCGGCCTTTGTGTACCCGCATAGGCGGCGAACCCGGACAAACCCGGGGATGCCCCGACACGTCAGGGCAGACGCAGGCAAGCCGGGACCGACAGAGACAACCGGAGGCGGCCACCGCCGGAGGACACGGCGGCGCGGGGGCGGATGGAACAAGCCGCACGTCGCGGGCGTTAACGCAGGTGACGTATCCGTCCGACCGCAGCCACGGCCGGCAACCACGGGTTTAGGCCCGTTCACGAGCAAGGAGAAGACATGAGCGATCGCAGCCTTCGGGGAATGCGTCTCGGCGCCCAAAGCATGGAGACGGAATCCGGTGTAGAGCCGGCCCCCCGGCAGCGCGTCGAGTACCGGTGCGCGGATGGCGAGCAGGTCTTCGTGACGTTCGCCGCCGAAGCCGAGATTCCACCGGTCTGGGTCTCCAAAACCGGCAAGGAAGCACTGCTGGTGAACGGCGAAAAGCCGCATGATGCCAACGAAAAAGCCGTGCGCACGCACTGGGACATGCTGCTGGAGCGCCGCAGCCTGCCGGAACTTGAGCAGATTCTGG
>JBIOFK010000180.1:0-4334 GCA_044447065.1 Actinomycetales bacterium
CGACTCCGCCCTGACCATACCCGGCTGGGCCCACACCGGGCTCAAGGTAGCGACACTGGCCGCGGGCGGCTCGGTGGAACTTCCTGCGGCGGCCGAGGAACGCCTCGTGATTCCGCTCAGCGGCGCCTTCACTGTCACGGTGAACGGGTCTCCCTACGAACTTGCCGGACGCAGGTCCGTTTTCAGCGGCCGCACCGACGTGCTCTATTCCGGCACCGATACGGCCATCTCCATCGGCTCGCACGACGGGGGCCGCGTCGCCATTGCCACGGCGCCGGCCGGGAAGCACTACCCCACCAGGTTCGTCCCGGCGTCGGACACCCCGGTGGAGCTGCGCGGGGTGGGCAACTGCTCCCGCCAGGTGCACAATTTCGGCACCCCGGCGGCGCTGGAGGCGGACCGGTTCATTGTCTGCGAGGTCATCACCCCGGCGGGAAACTGGTCCTCCTACCCGCCGCACAAGCACGATGAGGAGAAGGACGGCGAGACCCGCCTCGAGGAGATCTACTACTTCGAAACGCAGGTTGCGGCCGGATCCGCCGCCCCCGCCGGTGCGGACCCGATCGGCTACCAGCGCGTTTATGCCTCCGACGGGCGGCCCATTGACGTGGCCGCGGAGGTCCGCACCGGCGACGTCGTCCTGGTCCCCTACGGCTGGCACGGACCGGCGATGGCGGCACCCGGCTACGACCTGTACTACCTGAACGTGATGGCCGGGCCGGGTCCGGTCCGAGCATGGCTGATCAGCGACGACCCGCACCATGGGTGGGTGCGCCAGAGCTGGGAGGGCCGGGACGTGGATCCCCGCCTGCCCTTCGGGATCTGAGCCGGCTCCTGCCCTGGCCCGGACGCAGGCAGGGATGCTGGCGCACCCCTGCCTCTGTCACACCAGGTAGAGGCCAGGCTTGGCGTTCAGCGTTACGGCCACCTTCCGGCCGGTCTTTTGCGCCTCGACGCCGGCCTCGCAGCAGGCAGCGGTGGCATAGCCGTCCCAGCTGCTGGGACCGCCGATTTCGCCGCGCAGCGCGGCGTCGGCCCAGGCCTGGACCTCGACGTCGTAGGCCGCACTGAAGCGCTCGGCAAAGCCCGGCGTCACCGTCCCTCCCCAGCTGCCGGCGGTACGGATGTACGGGCCGCCGTCGCCGCCGATGGTGACGATTCCGTCCTCGAAGGAGGCCTGCGTGGCGACCTGGTAGCCGAATTTGGCGTTGACGTAGATCTCCACATCGGCCAGCACGCCGGATCCGGTCTCGATCAGCACATGCTGGGGGTCATGCTGCCCGCCGGGGGCGTTCCTGGTGGCCTTGCCCAGGCGTACCTGGACCGAGGTGATTTCCTCGCCGGTGAAGTAGCGGATGGCGTCGAACTCGTGGACCACCGAGTCGTTGATCAGCATCTCGTTGGTGAAGCCGGCCGGGGTGCCGGGGTTGCGGTGCTGGTGGTGCAGCATGAGCAGCTCGCCGAGTTCGCCGTTGCGGATGATGCCCGCGAGCGCTGCGTATTCGGTGTCGAAGCGGCGCATGAACCCGACCTGGACGCGCTTGTGGCCCAGCGCCACCTCGGCCTGGACAACGTTCCAGGCGCTTCCGGCATCCGGGGTGAGCGGCTTTTCGCACAGGATCGGAAGATCCTTCGCCAGGGCCGCGAGGAGGATCTCCTCATGCAGGACGCCGGGCGTGGCGATCAGGACGGCGTTGACGTCGCCGTTGCCGAGGGCCTCTTCCGCGTGGGTCAGGGCGACCGCGCCGGGGATGCCGTCGATGGCGGCCCGGGCACGTGCCGGGTCGACTTCGACGACGGCGGCGACCTCGGCTCCGTGGATGCGGGTGTTCAGGCGCCTGATGTGGTCCGCACCCATCCGTCCGGCACCGATGACAGCTACGCGCAGGGTCTGCGTCATGGTCAGTCCTTCTTTCGTGGTTCTTGTTGCCGGTTGGCGGCCCGGTTACCGGACGTGGTGTTACCTGACGGTGGTGCGTGAGCCGCAGGAGAGCAGGTAGTTCCGGGTACGCTGGGCGATCGGCATCGGAACGTCGAAGCCCACCGGGTACATATCCTGCTCCACAATGCCGAAGATCGGCCGGTTGAGCCCCTCGACGGCCTCAATCACCTCGCGCAGGTCCGGCAGGCCGCCGGGAGGCTCGCTCATGACGCCGGCCAGGTTCGCCGCCGCCCAGGTCATGTTTTCCGCTCTGACCCTGGCCAGGATTTCCGGGTTGATCTGCTTCAGGTGCAGGTAGCCGATCCGTTCCGGGTACCTTCGGATCAGGTCCAGGCTGCTGGCGCCGCAGTATTCGGCATGTCCGGTGTCCAGGCACAGGTTCAGCAGGTCCGGGTCCGTTTCGGCCAGCAACCGTTCGATGTCCGGCTGCGCGCCGACATGGGAGTCGGCGTGCGGGTGGAACTGCTGCTTCAGGCCGAAGTCCGCGGCAAGCACAGCGCCCAACCTGTTGTGCCCGGCGAACAGGTCGCTCCACTGCCCCTCGTCCAGGGTGCCGCTTTCCACGGCCTCGCCGGTGACGTCATCGCGCCACATCGCGGGGATGACGACGATGTGCTCCCCGCCCATGGCGGCGGTCAGTTCCGCCACCTTACGGGCGGGCTCCCAGGCCGTCTCCCCCTGCTCGCCGCCGCGGTGGAAGGCGGTGAAAACGGTGCCGGCGCTGACCCTCAGGCCGCGTGCCTTGAGCTCGTCGGCCAGGTGCGCCGGATCGGTGGGCAGGTAGCCGTACGGCCCCAGTTCGATCCAGGTGTAGCCGGACTCGGCCACCTCGTCCAGGAAGCGCTGCCACGGGGTCTGCGCGGGATCATCGGCAAACCAGACACCCCAGGAGTCAGGTGCCGTGCCGATGGTCAGCATGTTCTGCGCACTCCCGCTGCGCTGTGGTGCGGGGCCATTCTCTGTCACGGGGCGCATCCTTCGTGTCGCACCCAACTAGGTCGCAGATAACGCAGTTATGGGGCGGTTATTCGTGCGTTATCTGCGACCCAGTTGGGATGAGGGGGTCAGTTGGAGGGGAAGTTGTACGATGCGCCGGAGGCGTGCGCCGGTTCGGGCCAGCGGGACGTGACCACCTTGCCGCGGGTGTAGAACGCCACTCCCTCTTCACCGTAGATATGCTTGTCGCCGAACAGGGAGTTCTTCCAGCCGCCGAAGGAGTGGTACGCGACCGGAACCGGGATCGGCACGTTGATGCCGATCATGCCCACGTGCACCCCGCGCTGGAACTTTCGCGCATTCGAGCCCGACGAGGTGAAGATGGCGGTTCCGTTGCCGTACGGGTTGGCGTTGATCAGCGCGATGCCTTCTTCAACGGTGTCGACCCGGACGACGGCCAGCACCGGTCCGAAGATCTCCTCGGTGTAGGCGCTCATCCCGGTGGTCACCCTGTCGATCACGGTCGGGCCCACCCAGTAGCCGTCCTCCTTGCCGGGGACGGTGAAGTCCCGGCCGTCGACGACCAGGGAGGCACCGTCGTCGGCCGCTTCGCCGACAATCCTGATCACCCGCGCCTTCGAGGCCGCGGTGATGAGCGGGCCCATGTCCGCGTCCGGGTCGGTGCCCTCGGCCACCGTGATGGCGCGGGCGCGGTCCCGCATCCTGCCCACCAGGGCATCGGCGGCGTCGCCGACGGCCACGGCCACCGAGATCGCCATGCAGCGTTCGCCGGCCGAGCCGAAAGCGGCGGCGGACAGGTGGTCCGCCGCGTTGTCCAGGTCCGCATCGGGCAGGATGATGGCGTGGTTCTTGGCCCCGCCCAGGGCCTGGACACGCTTGCCGTGGGCCGTCGCCGTCTCATGCACGTACTTCGCAATCGGCGTGGAACCAACAAAGGAGATGGCATCAACGTCCGGGTGCGTCAGCAGGCCATCCACGGTCTCCTTATCCCCGTGCAGCACCTGGAAGACGCCGTCCGGCAGGCCCGCGTCCTTCCAAAGCTTGGCCAGCAGCAGCGAGGCCGAGGGGTCCCGCTCGGAGGGCTTGAGGATGAACGCGTTGCCGGCTGCAATCGCGATCGGGCACATCCACAACGGCACCATCACCGGGAAGTTGAAGGGGGTGATACCGGCGACCACGCCGACCGGCTGGCGGAAGGAAAACACGTCGATGCCGGTGGACGCCTGGTCCGAATAGTCGCCCTTGAGCAGCTGCGGGATGCCGCAGGCGAACTCGATCACCTCCAGGCCGCGGACGATCTCGCCCTTGGCGTCGGAGAGGACCTTGCCGTGCTCGGCGGTGATC
Organism: Actinomycetales bacterium; assembly: GCA_044447065.1. Taxonomy (GTDB): domain Bacteria; phylum Actinomycetota; class Actinomycetes; order Actinomycetales; family Micrococcaceae; genus JBIOFK01. The sequence goes on from JBIOFK010000180.1 coordinate 4,244, forward strand.
AGCGCCGCGAGTTCGTCCGCGTGGGCGGCCACCAGCCCGCGGAAGGCGAAGAGCACGGTGGTGCGCCTGGACAGCGACGCATCGCCCCAGC
>JBIOFK010000181.1:0-4239 GCA_044447065.1 Actinomycetales bacterium
AAAGGGAACCGTGGCTGCCGGGTGGGCGGGCCGGGTCCTGGTGGTGCTCCTGCTGCTGGCCAGCATTGTGCTGCCGCTGGTCCAGGGAACCACCCCCGACACAGTGACCGTCCTGGTCAGTGTGCTGATCGCCGGTTTCCTCTGGATGGGTGCCAGCAGCGCCATCACGAGCGCCCGGATGCGGCTGCGCCTGCCGGATATCAGCGCCGGAAAACTGGCCGACCGGGCCGCGGGGATGCCCGCCGGGTCCACGGTGGCCCAGCTGGCGGCTGTGCGGGAGGCCAACCCGGGCCTCCGGCTGATCCTGTGCAGCCCGGAGGGACGGCCGGAATTCGTGGTCGACAATGCGGTGCTGGACACCGTCCCGGCCGCCGCGGCAGCCACTACCCCCGCCTCCGCCGTGGCCCGTCCGCTCGCGGCCGGCGCCTACGTTCCGGAAAGCGCCGAAGGCCAGGAACTGGTGCAGTACCTCGCGCAGCTTGCCGGCGGCGAATACGCCGTGATCAACCTGCGCGGACAGGTGACAGGGCTGCTGGCCCAGAACGTCGTCGTGGCGGCCGTGACCGGCAAGCCGGATCCGCGCCAGCCGCGCTGACCTCCGCCCCAGATCCGCCTCCGTCGCCCCGCCTGTCTGCTGCCCCGCCCGAGAATTCCCGAAAAATCCCAGTGAGGAATCCACAGCCATGACCGAAACCCAGACCGCCGCACCGCACGGGGCGCCCGTGCGGCGGGGTCCGTTCCGCGCCGGAGAGCGCGTCCAGCTCACCGATGAGCGTGGCCGGATGAACACGATCACCCTGACCCCGGGCACGGCCTTCCACACGCATAAGGGCTTCCTGAACCACGACGAGCTGATCGGCGCGCTGGAGGGTTCGGTGCTGGCGAACAACGTCGGCCAGCTCTACCAGGCGCTCCGGCCGCTATTGTCCGACTTCGTCCTCTCCATGCCCCGCGGGGCGGCCGTGGTCTACCCCAAGGACGCCGGCCAGATCGTCACCATGGGGGATATCTATCCGGGCGCCCGCGTAGTGGAGGCCGGGGTGGGTTCCGGCGCGCTGTCCATCTCGTTGCTGCGGGCCGTGGGCGACGGCGGCTACCTCCACTCGTTCGAACGGCGCGCGGAGTTCGCCGCGATCGCCCGCGGCAACGTCGAAACGCTGTTCGGGGGCCCGCACCCGGCCTGGAAGATCACCCTCGGGGACTTCCAGGACCAGGTGGTCGAGCATGAGGAACCGGGCAGCATCGACCGGGTCGTCCTGGACATGCTGGCCCCCTGGGAGTGCCTCGACGCGGTGGCCACCGTCCTGGCACCGGGCGGGGTGTGGATCAACTACGTCGCCACGGTCACCCAGCTCTCCCGCACGGCGGAGGCCATCCGGGCGGATGGCCGCTTTACCGAACCCGACGCCTGGGAGTCCATGGTCCGGGGCTGGCATCTGGAGGGACTGGCGGTGCGCCCCGACCACAGGATGGTGGCCCACACCGGATTCCTTATGGTCACCCGCCGGCTCGCTGACGGTGTCACCGGGCTGAGCCCCAAACGGCGGCCCTCCAAGACGGAGTTCAGCGAGGAAGACCTCAACGCGTGGACGCCGGCGAACGTGGGGGAGCGGTCCGTCTCGGACAAGAAGCTGCGCCGGGCCGCCCGCGACGCCGCCAGCACCATCCAGCGCCGCGGCACGCAGGAGCCCGGTCTTCGGGGACAGCAGGCCGGCCGGCCGGGGAGCGACGGACCCTCAGCCGTCTGAGGCCCGGCGACACATCGGCGCGAAACATCTGCCGCCGCCCCGGCGTTATGCAAGAGTAGGTACATAGGCACCGAGCCGAAGGGACGGAACCACTGTGACTCAGACGCCAGGGGAGCCGCAGCGGGCCAGCGCCGCTGCATCGCAGGAAGCGGCCGCGCTGGAACGGCAACTCAACGTGCTGCGGGACAAGATCCGGCACCTCGATAAGCAATTGGCGGCTGCCTCGGCGAACAACAGCAGGCTCGTCACTGTGCTCGAATCGGCCAAGGGAGAGATCCTCCGGCTCAAGACCGCTCTGGAAAACGACGGCCAGGCCCCCTACAGTTTCGGCACGCTGCTGCAGATCAACCCCCGCCGGGAGCCGCCCGCGGGAGGCACCGGCGTCGCCGTCACCGAAGAGAGCGTCGACATCTTCAACGCCGGCCGCAAGATGCGCGTCGGGGTCAGCCCGCTGGTGAACGTCCTCCAGCTGAGCCCCGGCCAGGAGGTCCTCCTCAACGAATCCCTCACGGTGGTCGCCGGACTCGGCTTCGAACGCGCCGGCGAACTGGCCAGCGTCAAGGAACTGCTGGGCACCGATCGGGTCCTGGTCACCGGACGCGCTGACGAGGAACGGGTGGTGCGGCTCTCCGGGGCGCTCCGGGAGGGCATCGTGCGCGTCGGGGACGCCGTCTCCATTGACACCCGGACCGGCTACGCGCTGGAAAAGGTGCCCCGGTCCGAGGTGGAGAACCTGATCCTGGAGGAGGTGCCGGACATCTCCTACACGGACATCGGCGGGCTGGGCCCGCAGATCGAACAGATCCGTGACGCCGTAGAACTGCCCTTCCTGCATCCGGATCTGTACCGCGAGCACGGGCTCAAACCGCCGAAGGGCATCCTGCTCTACGGCCCTCCGGGCTGCGGCAAGACGCTGATCGCCAAAGCGGTGGCCAATTCGCTGGCGGCCCGCGCCGCGGAAAAGTCCGGCTCCAAGGACCAGAAGAGCTACTTCCTGAACATCAAGGGCCCGGAACTGCTGGACAAGTACGTGGGTGAAACGGAACGCCAGATCCGGCTGATTTTCGCGCGCGCCCGCGAAAAAGCGGCCGACGGCAGCGCCGTCGTCGTCTTCTTCGATGAAATGGACTCGCTGTTCCGGACCCGCGGCACCGGTATTTCCTCCGACGTCGAAACCACCATCGTGCCGCAGCTGCTGAGCGAGATCGACGGCGTGGAGCGGCTGGACAACGTGATCGTCATCGGTGCGTCCAACCGGGAGGACATGATCGACCCGGCCATCCTGCGCCCGGGCCGGCTGGATGTGAAGGTGAAGATCCAGCGCCCCGATGCCGAGGCCGCGGCAGACATTTTCGCCAAGTACGTCACCACCGGACTGCCGATCCACGGCGACGACCTGGCAGCCCACGGCGGCAGCCTGGAACGCACCGTCCAGGCCATGATCCAGCGCACCGTGGAGGCCATGTATGCCACCACGGAATCCAACGAATTCCTGGAGGTCACCTACGCCAATGGGGACACCGAAATGCTCTACTTCAAGGATTTCAACTCCGGTGCCGTGATCCAGAACGTGGTGGACCGTGCCAAGAAGTACGCCATCAAGGACCTGCTGACCGCCGGCCAGAAGGGGATCCGGATCGACCACATGCTGCGCGCTGTGGTGGACGAATTCCGCGAGCACGAGGACATGCCCAACACGACCAACCCGGATGACTGGGCCCGGATCTCCGGCAAGAAGGGGGAACGGATCACCTACATCCGGACCATCGTGCAGGGCAAGGCCGGCCAGGAGCCGGGCAGGACCATCGAAACGACAGCCAATACCGGGCAGTATTTGTGAGCGCTGTGCGCGTGATGGGTGCCGAAACCGAGTTCGGCATCCACGCCCCCGCCGAACCGGGCAGCAACGCCACCTGGCTTTCAACCCGGGTGGTGCACGCCTACGCCCAGCTCACGGCTCAGCGGGCCGCGGGCGGCGGGGAGACCCGGTGGGATTACACGGATGAGGATCCGCTGGCGGACGCCCGCGGCTGGACGGTGCCCCGGCATGCGGCGCACCCCTCCCAGCTGACGGATGCCCCGCTGCGGCCGGGGGTCCTGACCGCCACGCAGGTGGCCTTGGAGGACCCGTCGGCGGCGGACGACGCCGGTGCGCCGGGGGTGATGATGATGAACGTCGTGCTCGGCAACGGTGCGCGGCTGTACGTCGACCACGCCCATCCGGAGTACTCCAGCCCCGAGGTCACCAACCCGCGCGACGCGCTCGTCTGGGACGCGGCCGGGGACGCGGTTGCCCTCGCTGCGGTGCGCGCCATCGCCGCGGATCCGTCCCTGCCGGACGTCAACCTGTACAAGAACAACACGGACAACAAGGCTGTGTCCTACGGCAGCCATGAAAACTATCTGATGCCCCGCAGCGTGCCGTTCGGCAGCATCGTGTCCGGACTGACCCCGTTCTTCGTCACCCGCCAGCTCATCTGCGGGGCCGGGC
>JBIOFK010000182.1:0-4219 GCA_044447065.1 Actinomycetales bacterium
GATGAGTCCCTTCACCGTGGCGACGTCGGCGTAGTCGCGCTCGGGGATGTCGACGGCGGTGGACTGGGCAATTGTTTCCACCAGCCGCAGGAAATCCAGCGAGTCAAGTTCAAGATCCTGGCGCAGCCTGGCGTTCTCGTCGAGATTGTCCGTCTCCACGTCCGGTGCCACCTGGCCGATGGCCGTACGTACCGCCGCGCGGGCGTCCTGGTCCTTCATAGCTCCTCCGGTTTCTGCAGCAGCTCGTCCACCCGGGCCAGGAAGCGCCCGCCCCGCAGCCCGTCACTGACCCGGTGATCCGCGGACAGCGTGGCAGTGACCGCGTGCCGAACCCCGATCAAGCCGTCCTGCGCCCAGGGCTGTTCCACCACCTTGCCGAAACCCACCATCGCCACCTGCGGTGGGTAGATCACTCCGTAGACGCTTTCGACGCCGAGGTCCCCCAGGTTGGTGACGGTGATGGTCGGGTCCGCCATCTCCGCCCTCTGCAGGCGGCCGCCGCGGGCACGGCTGACCAGATCCCGCAGCTGTTCCATCAGCGCGTCCAGCGACAGGGTGTCCGCGTGGTGGATTGCCGGCGCCACCAGGCCGCCCTGGCGAAGGGCCACCGCCACCCCGAGGTGCACGGCGGCACTGGGCCGGAACGTGCCGTCCGTAAAGAACCCGTTGACGTCGGGGATGTCACGGGCCGCGAGCGCCGAGGCCTTCAGCAGCAGCGCCGACGGCACCAGTCTGGCGGAGACCGGGCGCTGTTCGTTGATTTCACGCATCCAGGCGGTGGCCGCCCGCAGGTCCACGGTGGTGCTGAGATAGTAATGCGGGATGGACTTCTTTGACCGGGCCATCAGCGCCCCAACGGCGCGGCGCAGGCTGGCCGCCCGCTGCGCGGCATCCGGCAACTCGACGGCCGGCGGCACCGGCGGCAGCGGCGGCGCCGGCGGTTCGGCCTGCGGTTGTGCCGGCTGAGGCCGCGCCGCAGCCGGCACGGCAGCCCTGGTCTCGGAGGCGAGGCGTACATCGGCTTGGGTGACCGCACCCGCCGGACCCGTACCCGCAACCGTGCCGAGGTCCACACCGAGTTCGGCTGCGAGCCGGCGGGCGAGCGGCGAGGAACGCACTCTGGTCGTCCCGCCGCCGGCCGGTCCCGGTGCTGCCCGCTCGCCCGCGGGCCCCGCAACGGCGTGTTCCACATCCGCGCGGGTGAGCGCCCCGTTCCGTCCTGTACCGTGCAGCCTGCCCGCATCTACTCCCAACTGGTGCGCCAGGTGGCGGACCGGCGGGGAAACGAACGCCGGTTTCTCCGGCGCCGTCCGCTCAGGAACCGGCTGCTGCGCCCGCACCCTGGCCTTGCGGCCGGTCTTGGGGTGGGCGGCCTTGGGGTGTACGGCCTTGACGTGGCCGGCCCTGGACCGGGCGGCCTCGGGGCGAACGGCTTCGGGCAACCCGGCTCCGGCGGGCACCGCGACGGCCGCCGGAGTCTGCGTGATCCGTGCCATGGGACCGCCCACCGGGACGGTGACTCCAACGTCCACCAGCAGTTCCGCCACCACGCCTTCCTCGAAGGATTCCACGTCCATGACGGCCTTTTCGGTATCCACGACGGCCACCACGTCGCCCCGGTGCACATAGTCGCCCGGCTTAACCAGCCACTCCACCAGCTTTCCGTGCTCCATGTCTGCACCGAGAGCCGGCATCCGGAACTCACCCACGTGCGCCGACCGCCTTCCGGACAGCCTCGACCACCCGCCCGACGGACGGCAAAGCGGCCAGCTCAAGGTCTCGGGCATACGGGACGGGCACCTCCACGCTGCACACCCGCCCCACCGGCGCGTCCAGGTCGAAGAAGGCGTTCTCGGTGATCCGGGCGCTCACCTCGGCGGAAAGGCTGCCGCTGCGCCAGCCTTCGTCAACAACCACCGCGCGGTGGGTTTTGGCCACGCTCGCCAGGATGGTGGAGTCGTCGAGGGGGCGCAGAGTGCGCAGGTCCAGCACTTCGGCATCGATCCCCTCGGCCGCCAGCTGCTCCGCCGCGTCCAGCGCCAGCTGAAGCGTGCCGCCGTAGGTGATGAGCGAGACGTCCCGGCCCGGCCGGCGCACGGCGGCGGTGTCAATGTCCACCGGACCGGCGTCGTCGTCGATCTCCCCCGGGACGTTGTAGAGCGACCCGTGTTCGAAGATCAGCACCGGGTCGGGGTCCTCCAGCGCGGTCCAGAGCATGCCGCGGGCATCGGCCAGGGTTGCCGGAGCCAGGATGCGCAGGCCGGGAATGTGGGCGTACCAGCCCTCCAGGCTGTGCGAATGCTGGGCGGCCAGCTGCCGTCCCGCCCCGGTGGTCATCCGGATGACCACCGGCACGTTGAACTGCCCGCCCGACATGTGCTGGACCGTGGCGGCGTTATTCACGATCTGGTCCAGCGCCAGCAGGCTGAAGTTCACCGTCATGATCTCGACAATGGGACGCATGCCCCCCAGCGCCGCACCGATCCCGGCCCCAACAAACCCGGATTCGGACAACGGAGTGTCACGGATCCGCTCGGGGCCGAACTCCTCCAGCAGACCCAGACTGACGGCGTAGCATCCGCCGTAGCGCCCCACGTCCTCGCCCATCAGGAAGACCCGGTCATCGCGCTGCAGCGCGTCCCTGATCGCGGCCCGCATCGCCTCCCGATATGTCGTCTTCATGGTTTGTCCCGCTCGGAGTAGACGAAGCGGGTGAGCTCCTCCACCGGCTCCGGGGTGCCGGCTTCCGCGAATTCGACGGCGGCCGCCACCTCCGCGTCCGCCTCCTGCTGCACCGCGGTCCACTCCTTCTCATCCAGCTGCCCCGCCGCTTCCAGCGAGGCGCGCAGGTGGTCGATCGGATCCCGTTCCAGCCACTGGGCAACCTCGGCCTTGTCCCGGTACCGCTCCGGGTCGTACATCGAGTGGGCCCGGAACCGGTAGGTGCGCAGCTCCAGGAAATGCGGTCCTCCCCCGCCCCTGACGGCGTCCACCGCCCGACGAGCCGCCTCCTCGACGGCGATCACGTCCATTCCGTCCACCCCCCACGCGGGGATCTCGTAGCTCGCGGCCTTCAGCGCCAGATCCGGCTGGGATTCCGAGCGGCCCAAGGCGGTGCCCATGGCGTACAGGTTGTTCTCGCAGCAGAACAGCACCGGCAGCTGCCACAGCGCCGCCAGGTTCAGGCTTTCGTGGAACTCGCCTTCGGCAACGGCGCCTTCGCCGAAGAAGCAGGCCGTGACCCTGGCCCGGCCAGCCATCTTGTCCGCCAGCGCCAGCCCCACGGCAAGCGGCAGTCCGCCGGCGACGATCGCATTGCCCCCGTAGAAGCGGGTGGCGGCGTCGAAGATGTGCATGGAGCCCCCGCGCCCGCGGCAGCACCCCTGGACGTAGCCGTACATTTCCGCCAGAATGGCGTTTGCCGAAACCCCCCGCAGCAGCGCATGACCGTGCTCGCGGTAGGTCGCGACGACGGCGTCCTCCGGTCCCAGTGTTGCCATGACCCCGGCGGCGACCGCTTCCTGGCCGATATAGACATGCAGGAAACCGCGGATCTTGGCGGCGCTGTAGAGTTCAACGCATTTGTCCTCAAACCGTCTCACCCGCAGCATCTGGTGCAACAGATGGCGGGCGTGGCCGGGGTCGACGGCGGTCTGCCGCTCCGCCATCTGGCCGGTCACCGGGGCACCTCCACCGTCGAGGTGTCGCCCTCGGGCAGGCCAAGCTCGCGGGCCTTGATCAGGCGGCGGAGAATCTTGCCGCTGCGGGTCTTGGGCAGGGCCGTCGTGAACTCCAGTTCCCGCGGTGCCACGGCGGCGCCCAGCCGTTTGCGGGCGAAGCCGATAATGTCCAGGCGCAGCGCCTCGCTGGGCTCCCACCCGCTGCGCAGTTCCACGAAGGCCTTGACCACCTCGCCGGCCACCGGGTCGGGCACACCGATGACCCCGGCCTCGGCGACGGCCTCGTGCTCCATCAACGAGCTCTCCACCTCGAACGGACCGATCAGGTGGCCGGAGGACTTGATCACGTCATCCCCGCGGCCCACAAACCAGTAGTACCCGTCGGCATCCCGTTTGGCGAGGTCCCCGGTGAGGTACCAGCCGCCGACAAAGCAGCGGCGGTAGCGTTCCTCCTCATGGAGGTAGCCGCGGAACATGGACGGCCACCCGGGCCGCAGGGCCAGCTCCCCAATCGCGTCGGGCACCGTCACCAGCTCGGC
>JBIOFK010000183.1:0-4219 GCA_044447065.1 Actinomycetales bacterium
CGGCCCGCTCAGGTCTCGATCCGCTCCGGGTGCGAATAAATGTTGAGGCTGGTGCCGCGGCTGAACGCGACGAGGGTGATGCCGGCCTCCCTGGCCAGTTCCACCGCAAGCGACGACGGCGCGCTGACCGCGGCCAGGATGCCGATGCCCGCCATCGCCGCCTTCTGCACGAGTTCGAAGGAAGCCCTGCCGGAGAGCTGGAGGACGGTTCCGGGCAGCGGGAGTTTCCCTTCCCGCAGGGCCCAGCCCACCACCTTGTCCATCGCGTTGTGCCTCCCCACGTCCTCGCGCAGGCACAGCAGAGCGCCGTCGGCGGTGAAGAGCCCGGCGGCGTGCACCCCGCCGGTCTTGCCGAAAAGCTGCTGCCCGGCGCGCAGCTTGTCCGGCAACGACGCCAGCAGTCCCGCCCCCACCCGGGTGCCGCCGTCGTCGGCCGGCAGCACCGCGGCCTTGCGCACCGCATCGATGGACGCCGTGCCGCAGATGCCGCACGCGCTGGTGGTGTAGACGTTGCGCTCCACGGCGGTGTCGGGCAGCACGACGTCAGGCCGGAGCTGGGCCTCCACCACGTTGAATGTCTGCCGGCCCTGCTCGTCCTCGCCGGCGCAGAACCGCAGCGACACCAGCTGGCCCGGCTCCCAGATGATCCCCTCGGAGACCAGGAAGCCGGCCACCAGGTCAAAGTCGTCCCCGGGCGTGCGCATCGCGACGCTGAACGGGCGGTGTCCCAGCCGGATTTCCAGCGGTTCCTCGGCCGCCAGGGTGTCCTCCCGGTCGACAGTGGTCACCCCGGTGTCTCCCAGACGCACCTTGGTCATGCGTACGTTCTGCGTGAGCCGTCCCATCGGTTTCCCTCTTCCTCGAGTTTCTCGACGCCGTCTACTCCCAGCTTAGAACGTCCCGGGCCGGGTTCACCCCCGCGTTCCGGCCACCCACGGCAGCGCGAAGGCCGTCACCGGTTCGCCCATCGCCGCGCCGTGCGGGGGGACGATCATCACGCCGTCGGCGGCGGCCAGCCCGCGCAACATGCCGGAGCCCTGGTGCTGCGCCGGGGAGGCCAGCCCGTAGACCAGCCGGTACGGCACCAACCGGGTCCGGCCCGGACTTTCGGCCAGCGGCGAGCCGCACGCCACCTCGAAGGTGCCCGGCATCGGGGCGGAACCGAGCCGGGCCAACAGCGGGGCGCCGAGGGTGAACAGCCCCATCATGGCCGCGAGCGGGTTGCCGGGCAGTCCGAGCACAAACCGGCCGTCCGGCAGTTCGGCCAGCAGGGTCGGATGGCCGGGACGCATCGCCACCCCGTCCACCACCAGGATTCCGCCCAGTTCCGCGACGGCGGTGCGCACGTGGTCGGCGTGCGACCCCCCGGTCCCGCCGGTGGTGATGACCACGTCCGCGGGTGCCTCGGTGGAGTCCGCCATGGCCGACAGCAGGGCCGGCAGGCTGTCCGGCACGTGCTGTTGGGAGAGCACATCGGCGCCGAGCATGCCGACGACGGCGCCCAGCTGGGGGGTGAAGACGTCCCGGACCTGTCCGGGACCGGGCAGGCCGGCACCGACCACTTCGTCGCCGGTGAACAGCAGTTTGGCGCCGGCTTTGCCGAGCACCGCAAGTTCATCGTATCCGGCGATGGCGGCCAGAGCCAGGTGCGCCGGGTTCAGCCGGGCGCCGGCGCGGACCAGGATCTCCCCCGCGGTGGCCTCCTCGGCGGCTTTGCGCAGGTGCTGGCCGGCCTTCGGCTCGCCGGGCTTGGCCCTCCCGCTGAGCGCCAGCACCGGCAGTCCGTCCTCGTCCCTGGCAATCCGGCCGGATTCGCTGCGCAGAACGGCCTTGGCGCCGGCCGGAATCAGGCCGCCGGTGACAATCGGGCTGGCCTGTCCCGGCGCGAGCCGGCGCCCCGGCCCGGCCAGGATCCACGGCGGGCTGCCGGCCACGGCCCAGCCGTCCATCGCGGAGGATACGTAGTGCGGAATGTCCGCCAGGGCGGCCATGTCGGCCGCCAGCGTCCGGCCCAGGGCAGCGGCCAGCGGCACGCGGTGGGCGGCCAGCGGCGCTGCGGCCTCATAGGACCGCTGCCGAGCCTCCTGCCAGCTGTGCTGCAGGCGGTGCGCGCCTGCGGGCGGGGCAGCCGACACTAAGCGGTCCCGGCGTCCGGCGCGCCGGACTGCTCGGGCGCGTTGTCCCGGACCAGGCGGCCGGCATGGCTGATGGCCGAATCCATGGCGGCGGCGGAGCCGCCCTGGCCGGAGCCCGCGGCCAGTCCCGCCGCGTAGCCTGCCACGAACGTGGTCAGGGGCGCCGCCGGGCGCAGGATGGCGTGGGCGGCTTCTCCGGCCAGGCGCAGCACGGCGTCAACGTCGATCTCCGCATCCGGGATTTCGAAGCCGTCCAGAAGGCTTTTGGCCCATTCGGCAAGGATTTCTTCCTGGCTCATGGCTGGTCCTTTCGAGGCCGGCACCGCACGGATGGCGAAGCGGTCGGCGTCCGGCCAGCTGTCGACATCGGCGGTGCTGCCCGGAGGAACGTCCACCCGGGCCAGGTCAAGACTAGCAATCAGCGCCCGAACCGGGGCGTTATCCAAGGACCCGCGCGCCCTCAGCCGCTCCCCCGCAGCCGCCAGCGCGGCCCTGCGGTAGACGCCGGCCAGCGGCTGGTCCCGGCCGCCGTCGACGGCCAGCACGCCGTCGGCCGTGCCGCCCGGCCGCCCCAGCGCTGCCAGCAGGACGGGCACCGCGTCCGCGACGAGCGGCATATCGCAGGCCAGCACGACCACCCACGGCGCTCCCGGCGGCAGCGCTCCCAGGCCGGCCATAATGGCGGCCGCCGGGCCGGCGAACGCCGGGGATTCGCGCGTCAGGACGGTACCGCCGTCGTGCCCCAGGGTGGGCCGCAGCGAATCAGGGCCGACGACGGCGACGCCGCCGCCCGCCCCGCGCAGGGCCGCAACAGCATGGATGAGCAGGGGAAGGCCGAGGTAGGACAGCGTGGCCTTGGGGGTACCGCCGAGGCGGCGCGATTGGCCGCCCGCGAGCACGATGCCGGCGAGATCCGGGTTGGGTTCAGGCGGCAGTTTCGGCCCCCAGGAACGGCGTCCATTCCGGACCGGCCTTGTCCAGCTCCTTGATCTGCCAGAATCCGCCCCGCGGCGGAACGGGGTTGGCTTTCAGCTTCCAGCCCATTTCCCCCGGCGTGTGGTTTCCCTTGGCATTGTTGCACCGCAGGCAGCACGCAACCAGGTTCTCCCAGCTGTCCCCGCCGCCGCGGGAGCGCGGCTGGACGTGGTCCACCGTGCTCGCGCTCCTGCCGCAATAGGCGCACCGGTGGTTGTCCCGGCGGAGCACCCCGCGGCGGCTGACCGGTGAGGGCAGCCCGTAGGGCAGGCGCACATAGCGGTTGAGCAGGATCACGGACGGGCGGCCGAGAATGGCGCGCGGACCCACCACGGGGTCCTCGCCTTCGGCGATGATGCTGGCTTTGCCGCTCAGCACCAGGACCAGCGCGCGGCGGAACGTCACTACAGCCAGGGGCTCATACCCTGCATTCAGAACCAGAGTGCGCATGCGCATACCTCTTCGGAAGGAACCTGGTCACGTGTCCGGAGGCCGGCTGCCCCCGGCCTGACCGGGCCGTGGATCGTCAGCACCAGAGTAGACAACGAAAGCACGTTTCACCGAATCCGGGTCCCGCGGCAGTGCTGTGTCGCCCCGGGCAGGGCAGAAAAAAGAACGCCCCCGCATCGCTGCGGGGGCGTTCCGTGGGTGCCTGGCCGGAGTTAGTGTCCGATGGCGATGAAGACCGGGCCGGAGCCGAGGTACGCGGTGGCGACCTCGGTGTTTCCACCGTTCATTCCGCCGTGGATGGCCTGGCCGTTGCCGATGTAAACGGCGATGTGCGGCATACCGGCACCGGCGTTGTCGTAGTAGACCAGGTCTCCGGGCTGTGCCTGGGCAGCGGACTCGCCGTGTCCCAGGGCCTTGTAGCCGGCCGGCCAGCCGTGGAAGTAGATTCCGGCCGCGGCGAGGGAGTTGCTGACCAGGGCGGTGCAGTCCTGATGGACGCCCAGCTGGGCGTACGCAGCTGCGACGATGGTGGCGCCGACACCGCTGGCAACGGCCGGGGCCGCCTGGGCGGCGGGCGCGGCTGCGACGGCAACGGTAGCGGCCCGGGCGACGGCGGGGCGGCCGGTCTGCGAAGCGGCCGGGGCCACCGGGGCCTGCAC
>JBIOFK010000184.1:0-4193 GCA_044447065.1 Actinomycetales bacterium
CAGATGTGTATAAGACACATGCAGTGGAGAGCGAGGGCACCGCACTCTTCATCGTGTCCCCGCCGGCCAACCAGAAGTGCCCCGCCCAGACCGGCGGTCCCGCGGTGGCCACCGTCACCGGGACGTTTCGCGGCACCACGATCAGCGCGGCGTACAGCCAGAGCGACGGCTGCAAGATCGGCCAGTGGAACGCCCTGGCCCCGCTCCTGGGCTCCCGGGCCGGGCTGTAAGGGCCGGGCCGCGTGGAACCCGCGCCGCTCAGTCGTCCTCGCCGCTGGCCAGCCGCCGCCGGGCACTGAGCAGCTCCAGCTCCGGATGAGCGCCGACCAGGCGCTCCGCGGCGTCGAGCACCTCCACCAGGTGCCCCCGGTCCCCGCTCACCATGGCGACGCCGATCCGCGCCCGGCGCAGCAGGTCCTGGCTGCCGGTCTCGGCCGCCGACAGCTCAAAGCGGCGGCGCAGCTCGTTCACCAGCGGACGGATCACCGACCGTTTTTCCTTGAGCGAATACGTCTCGCCCAGCAGAATGTCGAACTCAATCCAGCCGATCCACATACCGGCATCCTGCTCCGCCGCGGGCCGCGCGGCAAGGTCCCGGCGGCCCGCGAAGCATCCGGCGTAATGCCGGCGTAATGCCATCCGCGCGGCTCCCGGTAGAATGGTCCTGCAAGCTCGCGGAGCGCTGGACCACGGCGTGAGACGGCAAATCCGCGGCCCCTCTTTAACTTCAGGAGTTCCCGGATGCCCCGGATCGTTGTCGACGTCATGCCCAAACCCGAAATCCTGGACCCGCAGGGGAAGGCGATCGTTGGCGCCCTCCCCCGGCTCGGATTCACCGGCTTCAGCTCTGTCCGCCAGGGCAAGCGCTTCGAACTCACTGTGGACGGCGAGGTAAGCGCGGAGATTCTGGCCCAGGCCCGGGAAGCCGCGGCGACCCTGCTCTCCAACCCGGTGATCGAAGACGTGGTCAACGTCGAGGTCGTGGCGGACTAGACATGACCGAAACCTCCCTGATCGGCTCCCCCGCGGCCTCGACCGGCGCAACCCCGCTCGGCGGCGCCCGGATCGGCGTCGTCACGTTCCCCGGAACCCTCGATGACCGCGATGCGGCCCGCGCCGTCCGGCTCGCCGGAGGAACCCCCGTGGCCCTTTGGCACGCGGACACCGAGCTGGCCGACGTCGACGCCGTCGTCATCCCCGGCGGATTCTCCTACGGCGACTACCTCCGTGCCGGCGCGATCGCCCGGTTCGCGCCGCTGATGGACAGGATCATCGACGCCGCCAATTCCGCCGCGAAGCTGCCCGTGCTGGGCATCTGCAACGGCTTCCAGATCCTTACCGAGTCGCATCTGCTCCCCGGTTCGATGATCAAGAACGACCACCTGAAGTTCGCGTGCCTGGACCAGGTGCTCAGCGTGGAGAATACCGCCACGGCGTGGACCCGCTCCTACGCCGCCGGAACACGGATCACCGTTCCGCTGAAAAACCAGGACGGCCAGTACCTGGCCGACGAGAAGACCCTCGACGCCCTGGAGGCCGAGGGCCGCGTTGTGTTCCGGTACGTCGGGGCCAACCCCAACGGCTCGCGCCGCTCGATCGCCGGCATCGCCAATGCCGCCGGGAACGTGGTGGGCCTCATGCCCCACCCGGAGCACGCCGTCGAGCCCGGCTTCGGTCCGCGGTCCGCCGGAAACACCACCAGCACCGACGGGCTGGACATGTTCACCTCCGTCCTGACCACCATCGCCGGAGGCACCAAATGAGTGAGATCTCGCTCCCTGTCACGAAGTTCAACATCGACACGGTCGCCAACGCCGCGGCCACCCCCGATACGGAACTTCCCTGGGCCGCGCTGGGCCTGAAGGACAACGAATACGCCACCGTGGTCGAGATCCTCGGCCGCCGCCCGACCGCGGCCGAGCTGGCCATGTATTCGGTGATGTGGAGCGAGCACTGCTCCTATAAGTCCTCCAAGAACCACCTGCGCCAGTTCGGTGACAAGGTCACCGACGAGATGAAGGAACACCTGCTGGTGGGCATCGGCGAAAACGCCGGCGTGGTAGACATCGGGGATGGCTGGGCGGTGACCTTCAAGGTCGAATCCCACAACCATCCCTCGTTCGTGGAGCCCTACCAGGGCGCCGCAACCGGCGTCGGCGGCATTGTCCGCGACATTATTTCGATGGGCGCCCGCCCGGTGGCGATCATGGACCCGCTGCGGTTCGGCGCCATCGACCATCCGGATACGGCCCGGCTGGTGCACGGCATCGTGTCCGGCATCGGCGGTTACGGGAATTCGCTCGGCCTGCCGAACATCGGCGGCGAGCTGGTCTTCGACGCGGTCTACCAGGGCAACCCGCTGGTGAACGCCCTCGCCGTCGGCGTGCTCCGGCACGAGGACATCCGGCTGGCCAACGCCTCGGGCGTGGGAAATAAGGTGGTCCTGTTCGGCGCCCGCACGGGCGGGGACGGCATCGGCGGCGCCTCGGTGCTCGCCAGCGAATCCTTCGAAGCCGGCGGCAAGCCCGCCAAGCGTCCCGCCGTCCAGGTCGGGGACCCCTTCGCCGAGAAGGTCCTGATCGAATGCTGCCTGGAACTGTTCAAGGCAGCCGTGGTCGAGGGCATCCAGGACCTCGGCGCCGCCGGCATTTCCTGCGCCACCAGCGAACTGGCCTCCAACGGCGACGGCGGCATGCATGTTGAGCTGACCGACGTGCTGCTGCGCGAGCCGCTGACCCCGGGCGAGATCCTCATGTCCGAGTCGCAGGAACGCATGATGGCCGTCGTCACCCCCGGCAACGCGGCCGCCTTCGAGGCCATCATGGACAAATGGGCTGTCGAGTACTCCTGGCTCGGCGAGGTCACCGACACGGGCCGGCTGATCATCGACTGGGCCGGGGAGACCATCGTCGACGTGGACCCGCGCACCGTCGCCCACGACGGCCCGGTCTACGACCGCCCCTACATCCGGCCCGCCTGGCTGGACGGGGTCCAGGCCGATTCCTTCGCCGCACCGCCGCCGGCGGACGGACCGGCCCTGGCCGCCGCCGTCGTCGAACTTATGGCATCCCCCAATATGTGCGCCAAGGACTGGGTCACCAACCAGTACGACCGCTATGTGCAGGGCAACACGGCGCTGGCGATGCCCGACGACGCCGGGGTGATCCGCGTCGATGAGGCAACAGGCCTCGGTGTTGCGCTGGCCACGGACGCGAACGGGCGCTACTCCTACCTTGACCCGTACGAGGGCGCCCGGCTGGCCCTCGCGGAGGCATACCGCAACGTGGCCACCTCCGGCGCCAAGCCGCTGGCCGTCACCGACTGCCTGAATTTCGGCTCCCCCGAGGACCCCGAGGTCATGTGGCAGTTCGCCGAGTCCGTCCGCGGGCTCTCCGACGCCTGCATGGAACTCGGTGTTCCGGTCACCGGCGGCAACGTTTCGCTCTACAACCAGACCGGCGGCGTGCCGATCCACCCGACCCCCGTGGTCGGCGTGCTGGGCGTGTTCGACGACGTCGCCCGGCGCACGCCCAGCGGCTGGGAAGAGGACGGCCAGGCCATCTACCTGCTGGGCACCACGGCGGCCGAACTTGACGGCTCCGAGTGGGCCAATCTGCGCGGCCATCTGGGCGGCCGCCCGCCCAAGGCCGACCTGTCCGTGGAACGCCGGCTGGCCGAGATCCTGGTCAACGCCTCCCGCGACGGCATGGTCGACGCCGCCCACGACCTCTCCGAGGGCGGCCTGGCCGCCGCGCTGGTGGAGTCATCGCTGCGGTTCAACACCGGCGCCCGGATCGGGCCGGACGAGGTCTGCGAACGCGACGGCGTCGACCTGTTCACGCTGCTGTTCTCCGAATCGCAGGGACGGGCCATCGTGGCCGTCCCCCGCTCGGAGGAGATCCGCTTCACGGACATGTGCTCGGCCCGGAACTTCCCTGCCTCCCGGATCGGCGTCGTGGACGCGGCCTCCGGCTCGCTGGACGTGCAGGGCCACTTCAGCCTGACGCTGGACGAACTCCGCACGGCGCATGAGGGCACGCTGGCCAGGTACTTCGGCTAGCCCCGCCGCACCCAACTGGGTCGGGGCGAAAAAAACTATTGGGGGCCCCAACTGGCCGTAAGGGGGACCCCCGGGGGGTTTAAGGCCCCGGGGCGGGGGGGGTGGGGCCGCGCCGCCCCCCCCAGACGGGGGG
>JBIOFK010000185.1:0-4132 GCA_044447065.1 Actinomycetales bacterium
GGCTGGATAGTGCTGCACAGTCCTGCCAACAACGAGTTCCAACCCGTGGTCGATTACGCCCGCGGCAGCGAACCCGACGGTTCGGACCTGGTCCAGGTGGCTAACCGGTCCCGGCTGGTCCGCGAGCTGCGGCATTTCCTGGTCTCCGGGCCGGTGCCGGAAATCGTGGACGTTGACGTGCTGGCCCGGCTGCTGGGCGGAATGTATTGACGGGCCCGCGTCCGGTGCCCGGATGGGGGACAGGGGTGCCCCGGCGGCGTGCCTAAGATGGGATGGTGTTCCGCATCCTCTTCTATACCCCCGAAATTCCCGGAAACACCGGCAATGCCATCCGGCTGGCCGCCATCACCGGCGCCGAGCTGCATCTGGTGGAGCCCCTGGGATTCCAGCTCGAGGACTCCAAACTCCGCCGGGCAGGCCTGGATTACCACGATCTGGCCGTGCTCCACGTGCACCGGTCCCTCCAGGACGCCTGGCGGGCCCTGGAGCCCGGACGCGTGTTCGCCTTCAGCTCCGACGGCGGCACCAGCTACGCCGACATCAGCTACCTGCCCGGCGATGTGCTGATGTTCGGCCCCGAGTCGGTAGGCCTGCCGGCCGACGTCAAGGCCGACCCGCACGTCACCGCCCGGGTCCGGCTGCCCATGCTGCCCGGGCTACGCTCGCTTAACCTGGCCAATTCCGCGTCCATAGCGGTCTACGAGGCCTGGCGCCAGCACGGCTTCGCCGGCTCCGCCCCCATCCCCTGAACCGGCAAACCACGACCCTGGAGGAAATGTGTCAGCTCGCGACCCCGGCCTGGCTTTCACCGACGGAGCCCTCGAATTCGAGGCCTGGAGCGGCAATCTCTGGGACCCGGTGGGACGCCTCCTGGCGGAAACCGCAGCGCTGGAACCGGGACAGAGCGTGCTGGACGCTTGCTGCGGCGCCGGCGCGGCCACCTTCCCGGCGGCCGACGCGGTGGGCGCAGCGGGGACCGTCGACGGCGTCGACCTTTCCATGGGGCTGCTGCACCTGGCCGCCGCGAAGGCGGCCCGGGACCGGCGCCTGAACGTCACCTTCACCGAGGCCGACGTCACCCGCTGGCGAAGCCACCGCACCTTTGACGCTGTGTTGTGCTCCTACAGCATGTTCTTCTTCCCCGAGATGGCCGCCGGAGTGGAACACCTCGTGTCGATGCTGCGCCCAGGCGGCCGATTCGTGACCAGCACCTGGGTCGAGGGCGCCCTCGAGCCGTTCGCCCAGCGCATTCTCGACGCCGCCGTCACCGAACGGCCGAGGCTGGCCGGAGTGGTTCCCGAGCCCAACCGGCACCTGGCGCAGGTGGACAGCGCGGCCAAACTCGGCTCCTGGCTGACGGAGCGCGGACTGACGGAAGTCAGCGTCCGGGAGGAGGAACTCACCCTGGTGGTGGACGATTCCATGGCCTGGACCCTAGTCATGGGCAGCGGCTGGCGGACCCTGCTGCCCCGCAGCCCGGAGGCCATCGCCCGCGTGCGGAAGCTTTTCGTCCGCTCCGTCGGACCCCGCGTCGCGATGAACTCAAACACGCTGATCGGGTGCGGAAAAGTTCCCTAGCACAAGCACCCATCCGCTGGCGGCAGGACTCCGAATAACTTTTTGGACAACAGTTTTTCGGCAATAGTTTCTGCTAGCGGACGGGAGGGTGCGCAGATGAGCACGCTGACGCGCACGACCCGGAGCTCACCCCGAATAGGGGCGGCACACTCCGGAAGTGCCCTTGGATTCCAACGTGGCGCCAAACCGCGCCTATGCTTGGTTCCAATGGAGAATCCCCAACACACACCGGCTCCCACCCAGTCGCCGCCCTCCGCCGCTCCCGGCGGCGCGGAGCGTGCCGAACTGGCGGACCTGATTCAGCGCACAGCCCGGGGCGACCAGAGCGCCTTCGCGGAGCTGTACCGGCTGACGTCCCGGCGTGTCTACGGACTGGCACGTCGCGTCCTTGTCGATGCGGAACTCGCTGAGGACACGACCCAGGAAGTGTATCTGCAGCTATGGCAGGCGGCGGCGAAGTACGAGCCCTCCGCCGGCAGCCCGCTCGCCTGGATCCTGACCATCACCCACCGCCGCGCCGTGGACCGGGTCCGGTCCGCGCAGAGTTCCACGGACCGGGAGGCACGCTACGGCGCCGCCAGCCAGGTTATCGAACATGACGAGGTGGTCGATACGGTGAGCAGCCGGATGGAGGCTGACACCGTCGTCAACTGCCTGGAAACGCTGACCCCCACGCAGCAGGAATCAGTCAGGCTTGCCTACTACGGTGGCCTGAGCTACCGCGAGGTGGCCGAGCGGCTCGGCGCCGCCGTACCCACCGTCAAATCACGTATCCGCGACGGACTGTTGCGGCTGAAGACCTGCCTGGAGGTGAACTGAGATGAACGCATTATCGGGAACCAACGGATTTGCCGAGGACATCGGCGCCGATCTGGCCGCCGGCCGGGTTCTTGAACTGGCCGAACTCTATGCCCTCGACGCCGTAAGCGCCGAGGAGCGCTCAGCCATCGAAAGCCACTTGGCAGCCTCCGACCCCGCCGTCCGCGAGGCCTTTGGCGACCGGGTCCGCCAGGCGCGGGAAGCCCTAGTGCAAAGTTACGCCGTCGAAGCGGAGCCGCCCGCGGGAATCCTTGCAGGTATTCTTGCCGCCCTGCCACGGGACATCCCCGCCCCCGGGCGCCCGCTCGTATCGGTGCCGGACCGGCCGGACGAGCGCGTCGGGGCGACGGAGACCGCTCCGGCCAGGGATGAGCTGACCGTCCGCCGTGAGGCACGGGCCCGCCGGATGGGTCCGCGCCAGTGGATTGCCGCGGCTGCGGTGGCCGCCGTCGTCGTGGTCGGCGGGGTGGCCGTGGGAACCTCCATCAGCACCTCGCAGGACCCGACCAACCAGATCCTGCATGCCTCGGATGTCACCAGCAAACAGGCCGCTATCGGGCCCGGCACGGCGACCCTGCGGATCTCCGCGTCCAAGGACGCCGCAGTCGTTACGCTGACCAACGTGCCGGCACCCCCGGCGGGCAAGGTCTACCAGATGTGGCTGATTCCGGCCAAGGGAGCTCCCGTGTCGGAAGGCCTGATGGACGCCGCCGCGCTGTCAAAGGAAGCGACGATCCACGGCGTGAACTCCGCGGCCGTGTTCGCCATCACCGTGGAGCCTGCCGGCGGGTCCGCCCAGCCGACCCAGGCGGCAATCGGCGCGGTCACCCTGCACAGCGCCTGACCCGAACAGGGAATGGAGAGCGGCAGGTCCAGGCGTCACCGCCCAGACCTGCCGCTCTCCATCGTTTAGACCGAGGTTAGCCAAGCGTTGCCGCGGCGTAGGCCTTGATGGCCTCGAGCACATACCGCGGATCCACGCCGGCCTTTTCATAGTTGGCGGCGAAGCGCGGATCATCGACATACATCTGGCCGAGTCCGCCATAGGCTTCCGCGCTCGGCGTCCAGTGGAATGACACCCAAGCGTAGTGGCGGGCGACGGCGGCCTGCACCGCCGCGTCCTCCGCCGCGAGCCCCGCGGCCTGGCACCGCGCCAGCTCCGCGTTGATGGCGGCCGATTCGTCCGCCATCGCCTGCTTCTGCGCCGCGCTCAGCTGCGCGTACTTGGCCTTGCCGGCGGCCACCCGGTCCTTGCCCCAGCGGGCGATGGCCTCTTCCTCATAGGGGTTCTCGTCGAACCCGGTGAACATATCCTTCGCATTCATGGTTCGTCCTTCCTTCAGTGCATCGATGGTGGCAGTGACAGTGACGGCCATGACGGACATTCGGTCCCGTTCGGCGAGCAGCCAGGTCCGGTGCGTGAGCAGTGCCTCCAGTTCGTCCGCCTGGCCGGCGAGCACCTCGGCGATGGTCTCCAGCCCCATGCCGAGACCGCGCAGCAGCAGGATCCGCTGCAGCCGGCGCAACTGGTCCGCACCGTAGTAGCGGTATCCGTTGTGCGCGGTCCACCCAGGCTCCAGCAGCCCGATCCGGTGGTAATGCCGCAGCGTCCGCGAGGACACCGCCGCCATCCTTGCCACCTCGGCGATCGTCCAGCGCTCGTCCTGGACCATGGCCTGCCCTTTCCCCGTCACCGTAGCCGGAGGCCGTTCCCCCGGCTACAGTTCCACCCTAA
>JBIOFK010000186.1:0-4132 GCA_044447065.1 Actinomycetales bacterium
CGCCGGATCTACACCTACAACGCGGTGGAGAATGCCCCGATGCTGGCCGTCAACGACGCGCTCGGATTCCGGGCGGCGGGCTTTACGGCCGCGTGGCAGAAGCGGCTGGTGCCGCGGTGACCGGGCTGCGGATCGAGCAGCTCTGGGTGCCATCGCGGCTCGAGGGCGAGGAGGCCGCGGACTTTTTGGCGTCGGTGGAGGTCTCCCGCCAGGTCCGCGCCGCCGACTGGGGAAACGACGACCTGGCATATACGCCCGAGGAGATGCTCGCCTACTTCGCCGACCCGTATGAGCGGTACGTGGTGCTGCTGGCCCGGGCCGGCGGGCACATCGTCGGACGGGTCGGGATCGCCATGCCGCTGCTGGACGGCACGGACCTGGCCTTCGTCACGCTGGACATCCTGCCCGCAGCCCAGCACGGCGGCATCGGCCGGGAACTGCTCGAGGCGGCGGAGTCGTTCGTGCTGGGCGAAAACCGGCGGACCGTCGTCGTCGAAACCCACCACCCGGCCGCCAGCCTTCCGCGGCCGGGCGACCTGCGCCTCGAAGCCGCGGACGGGGCCGGGTCCCTCCCGCTGACCAGCCGGGAAGTGGTCTTCGCCCGGAAGGCCGACTATGTGCTGAACCGGGTGAACCAGTTCAGCGCCTGCTCCCTGCCGCTGGATCCTGTCCTGGCGGCGGCGCTGCGGCAGGGGGCCGAGTCGAGGCAGGAGGGCCGGTACCGGCTGCACCGCTGGGAGGGTCCGTGTCCGCAGCGCTGGCTGGAGGGCATGGCCCGGCTCGAGCAGGCCGCCGCCTCGGGGTTTTCGGAGCACGACGACGGCGAGCCATGGACGGGCACGCACATCCGGGAGTCCGAGGTGCTTGAGATCGCCCGCGGCCGCCGCACCCTCGTGACCGCGGTGGAGGATGTCCCCGCCGGTGAACTGGTCGGGATGACCAGCATCTCAGTGCTCCGCCACCGGAGCGACGTCGTCTTCCAGGACGATACCGTGGTCCGGCCGGCACACCGCGGCCGCGACCTGGGCCTGCTGATCAAGCTCGCGAACATGGCGCAGCTGCAGGAGCGGGTGCCTGACGCCCGCCGGATCTATACCTGGAACATCTCGGGCAACGAATACGTGCAGTCGGTCAATGCGCAGCTGGGCTTCACGCTCGCCGGGGTGACAGGGGAGTGGGAGAAGAAGCTCGACGCGCACCGGTGAGCGGCGGGCGGCCCCCGCGGACGCCGTCGAGCCGATTTGCCCGGCAGGACAGCCGTCGCGTACGCTGGGACTACCAAAGACCGTCGGTCGATGGGAATCCATTCCCCCGCGCAGCGTTCAATTCTGTCTGCTGCCGGGCGGATCAGAAATGGATTTCCTTCCGAAAGTCCCTCTACAGGGCGGCCGGCGCAGGTGAACGAAGCTCCGTCAGCCACGCGACAGCGTCAGGCAGGCCAAGCCCCGTGCATCTGCGCGGGGCGTTTTTAGTTTAGGCGGCAATTTAGCCGCCGGGACCCGAACTGACCGGCATTAATTCCCGGAAGGAGGGTTATGGCAACGCCGAACAAGGTGGCAGCCGTGGAGGAAATCACCAACGATTTCAAGGAATCCACAGCAGCAGTCCTAACCGAATACCGTGGGCTCACTGTTGCCCAGCTCAAGCAGCTGCGCCTTTCTCTTGGCCAGGACAACAAGTTCTCGGTCGTCAAGAACACCCTGACAGCCATCGCGGCAAAGGAAGCCGGTGTTGACGCTTTCCAGGGTCAGCTCGCCGGCCCCACCGCGATCGCCTTCATCAAGGGTGACGCCGTTGCAGCGGCAAAGAGCCTGACGGATTTTGCCAAGACCAACAAACAGCTGGTCATCAAGACCGGCCTGTTTGAAGGCAAGTCCCTCGACGCCAGCGGGGTAGCCGCGCTGGCCGCCCTCGAGTCGCGCGAACTGCAGCTGGCACGGGTTGCCGGAGTCCTCAAGGCTCCGATGGCCGCAGCTGTCCGGACGATCGACGCCCTGCGCCTCAAGCTTGCCGAGGGTGCACCGGCCGAGGAAGCCGCTCCGGCAGCCGACGCGGCCGAGGAAGCCCCGGCAGCGGACGCCGCCGAGGAAGCCCCCGCAGACGCGCAGACCCCCGAGGCCTAGTCCTCGCAGGGCACCGCCCTGGTTCCACCCTGAACTCCACGAGGACTTTAGGTCATAGACCCGGCCCAACGGCCAAGAACAAGAAGGAGCGCCAACCATGGCTAAGCTCACCAACGACGAGCTCATCGAAGCTTTCAAGGAACTGACCATCATCGAGCTCTCCGAGTTCGTGACCAAGTTCGAAGAGGTCTTCGAAGTTACCGCTGCCGCTGTTGCAGTTGCCGGCCCCGCGGCCGCCGCTGCCGAGGCCGAAGAGGAGCAGACGGAATTCGACGTCATCCTCGAAGCCGCCGGCGACAAGAAGATCGCCGTCATCAAGGAGGTGCGCGCCCTGACCTCCCTCGGACTGAAGGAAGCCAAGGACGTCGTCGACTCCGCTCCGAAGGCCGTCCTCGAAGGCGCCACCAAGGAAGCTGCCGAGAAGGCCAAGGCTCAGCTCGAAGAAGCCGGCGCGACCGTTACCATCAAGTAACACCAGCGCGAAGCGCAGGGAGCCCCGCACCTTCTGGTGCGGGGCTCCCTTGCTGTTTCCCCCGCCGCCGTACCCAACTGGGTCGCAGTTAAGGCGCTTATGGGGCCCTCAGAAGAGCGTTATCTGCTACTCAGTTGGGTAGGGTTGGAGATGTCCGCGACCGTGGCGGCCAGGGCGGTGAGCAGTTCGTCCGCGTCGACGAACAGGCTGTAGCCGTGCTCGCCCGCTCCCATGGCCACGCTCCGCCCGGCCATCGCCGCGTCCGCGAAGACGGGCCAGGCCGTGGAGCTGCCCAGCGGCGTAATGGTGCCCCGCTGGTAACCCGTGGCGGCCAGCGCGAGCTCCGGTGCGGGCATGGACAGGCGGTTAACGCCGACGGCGGCACGCAGCTTGGGCCACGAAATCTGCCGGTCGCCGGGGATCAGCGCAAAGAGATAGCCACCCGCACCGCTACGCACGACCAGCGACTTGACGATGTCGGCCGGGGATATGCCGAGCGCCGCGGCGGCCTCGGCCAGGCTGGCGGAGGGTCCGCGTTCCAGGATCTGCACCGATAGTCCGCGGGCTGCGGCATCGGCCGCCACTCTCGCCCGGCCCGCGGCGGACGTCCCCGTTCCGGCCGGGCCGCCGCCGGCCGTCCCGCCGGGGACCGGCGGGACCGGGGAAGATGACACCTCGGTCAGTCCTTGAACAGCAGCAG
This sequence comes from Actinomycetales bacterium, assembly GCA_044447065.1. GTDB lineage: Bacteria > Actinomycetota > Actinomycetes > Actinomycetales > Micrococcaceae > JBIOFK01. The sequence goes on from JBIOFK010000186.1 coordinate 3,296, forward strand.
AGCCTCGCCCTGCCCGCCGCCGCCGCAGAGCGAGACCGCGGCCTTGCCGCCGCCGCGCCGGTTCAGCTCGTGGGCTGCATGCAGGGCAAGCCGCGCCCCGGAGGCACCGATGGGGTGGCCCAGCGCAATGGCGCCGCCGTGGATGTTGGTCTTCTCCAGCGGGTAGTCCAGGTCCTTCAGGGACTGGACCGCGACGGAGCCGAAGGCCTCGTTGATCTCGATGAAATCCAGGTCAGCCACCGTCCATCCTGCCCGTCCCAGGGCAGCGGAGATGGCGTGCGAGGGCTGGGAATGCAGCGAATTGTCAGGTCCCGCCACCTGTCCGGGGGCGCCGACGACGGCCAGCCAGGCCAAGCCGTGCTCCTCGGCGTAGGAGCGCGAGGTGAGCACCATCGCGGATGCTCCGTCGCTCAGGGGCGAGGAGTTCCCGGCCGTAATGGTCCCGTCCTGGGCGAAAGCAGGCTTCAGCGGGGCCAGGGTCTGCACCGTGGTCTGCGGCCGGATGCCCTCGTCGGCGGTCAGCAGCAGCGGGTCGCCCTTGCGCTGCGGCACACTGACCGGGACAATCTCGGCGTCAAAGACACCAGAGTCCATGGCAGCGGCGGCGCGCTGGTGCGAGGCAGCCGCCACGGCGTCCTGCGAGGCTCGGTCGATGCCCAGCACCATGTTCTTGCGCTCGGTGGACAGTCCCATCGTGTCCCCGTCGAAGGCGTCGGTCAGGCCGTCGTGCGCGGCGACGTCGAGGGCGGTGACGGCGCCGTAGGTCCAGCCCTGGCGGGAGCCGGGCAGCACGTGCGGAGCGCGGGTCATGGATTCCTGGCCACCGGCGACGACGAC
>JBIOFK010000187.1:0-4120 GCA_044447065.1 Actinomycetales bacterium
GACGCCGAGCCGGATTTCCGTGGCGATGAGCTGCGTCGGCCTGGCCCAGCGTGCCCAGCAGCTGGCCGTGGCGTACGCGCGGCAGCGGGTCACCTTCGGCAAGGCCATCGCCGAACGCCAGGCCGTCGCCTTCCTGCTGGCCGAGAACGCCGCGGACATCGAGGCCGCCCGCGCCCTGGTGATGCACGCCGCCGCGGAATGGGAACAGGACTCCGACCGCGCTCCGGCGCTGTCCTCGATGGCCAAGCTGACCGCAGTCGACATGCTGACCCGGGTCACCGACAAGGCGCTGCAGGTGCACGGCGGGCTCGGCTACTGGAAGTCCCAGCCGATCGAGCGGGTGTACCGGGACGCGCGGGCGCAGCGATTCGAGGAGGGCACCAACGAGATCCAGAAGAGTGTGATCGCCAAGGACCTGTTCCGCCGCGCCACGGCCGCCCAGCCCCGCGGGGTAGCCGCCCAGTCTCCCGCCGCCACCGCAATCCCTGGGGAGGGCAAGTGAAACCGTCAGCCATCACCGCCGCGGACGCGCCCAGGTATGCCGGCAGGATCGCCCTCATCACCGGATCCTCGCGCGGGATCGGCAAGTGCCTGGCCCTGCAGCTGGCCGCGGAGGGGGCGTCCGTCGTCGTCAACTACCGGCAGAACGCGCAGCTGGCCAACGACGTCGTCGAGCAGGCCAAGGCGCTCGGCGGCGGCGGGATCGCGGTCCAGGCCGACGTGGAAAAGCCGGAGGACATCGAGCGGCTCTTCGACGCCGTGGCGGAGGCCTACGGGAGGCTGGACTTCTTCGTCAACAACGCCGCCGCGTCCGCCTTCAAGAAACTGCTGGACCTCAAGGCGCACCATCTGGACCGCTCGTATGCGATGAACGTGCGGCCCTTCGTGCTCGGCGCGCAGGAGGCCGTGAAGCTGATGGACCGGGGGGGCCGGATCGTGGCCGTGACCAGTTACGGCAGTATGCGCGGCTTCGCCACCTACGCCGCGCTGGGCTCCTACAAGGCCGCGGTGGAGTCCTTCATCCGGTACATGGCGGTGGAATTCGCCGGCTACGGCATCAACGTCAACGGCGTCAACGGTGGCCTGATCGACTCCGATTCGCTGGAGTACTTCTACACGCTGCCCGGGATGGCGCCGATGGAACGCGTGCTGGAGACCATCCCGCTGGGCCGGCCCGGGACCGTTGAGGACATGGCCAACGCCATCGAATTCCTGCTCTCCGCCAACTCCGCCTACATCACCGGGCAGACCCTGGTGGTGGACGGCGGCATGACCGTGGCCGCGGCCCCGTATTACCACCAGACGACGGAGCCGGTTAGCCTGCCGGAGCGTCCCACCCGCGGATGAGCGCCCATGCTCCGGGGCCGGGGCCGGGGCCGGTGCCGGTGCCGGTGTCGGGGCCCGGACCAGGACCGGGACCGGTGCCCGCGCCCGACCAGTACCCGCTGCTGCGTAGGCCGCTGCGGATCGGGACGCTGTCCCTGCCGCACCGGATCCTGACCGGGTCCATGCATCTGAACTTGGAGACCGGTGATCCCGCGGCGCTGGCGGCGTTCTACGTGGCCCGGGTGCGCGGCGGAGCGGGGCTGATCATCACCGGCGGCGCGGCGGTGAGCCGGGTCGGCGCCGGCGGCCGGCACTATGCCCTGATCAATGAGGCAGACCACTGGCCCCGCTGGCGGCAGGTGGTGGAGGCCGTGCATGACGCGGGCGGACTGATCGGGCTGCAGCTCTTCCACGCCGGCCGCTACGCGTTTGAATCCAGCTTCGGACTTCCGCCGGTGGCGCCCTCGGCGGTCTACAGCAGCTTCTCCCGGTCCGAGCCGGTGCCCCTGGACGCGTCCGGGATCGCCGCCACCATCGCCGACTTTGCCGCCGGTGCCGCGCGCGCCGCGGAACTCGGCTTCGACGCCGTCGAAATCATGGCCTCCGAAGGCTACCTGCTCAACCAGTTCGCCTCCCCGCTGACCAACCGGCGCCGGGATGACTGGGGCGGGGACAACCGACGACGGCGGGCCTTCCCCGCCGCCGTCACCGCGGCGGTGCGCGGCGCGGCTCCCGGAATGCCGCTGCTGGTCCGGCTGTCCGGGGACGATCTGATGCCCGGGTCCTCCACCGCCGGGGAGGTGGACGCGCTCGCCGTCGACCTGGTCCGCGCCGGCGCCGATGCGCTCGATGTGGGCATCGGCTGGCACGAATCCCGCATACCCACCGTGCAGTCGCTGGTGCCGCACGGCGCCTGGGTGGACGTCGCGGGGAGGATCAAGACGGCGTTGTTGGCCGCGGGGCTGGACATTCCGGTGGTCGCCGCCAACCGGCTCACCACGCTGGCCCAGGCCGAAGAGGCGCTCCGGAGATCCCCGGTGGACCTGGTCTCGATGGCACGGCCGTTCCTGGCAGACCCGGCGCTGTTAGCCAAATCCTTCGCCGGCCGGCCGTTGCTGGTCAACACCTGCATCGGCTGCAACGAGGCCTGCATCGACCGCTCTCTGGGGGACGAGCCGGTCTCCTGCCTGGTCAATCCGCGGGCCGGCCGCGAACTCGAGTTCCCCGCGGACACCACGGCGCCGCGGCCGCGGCGCCGTACGGGCCGCCGGGTCGGGGTGATCGGCGCCGGGCCGGCCGGGATGGAGGCCGCGCGCGCCCTCGCCGCCAACGGTGCCCAGGTCACGCTGTGGGAAGTCGGCCCCCGGATCGGCGGCCAGTTCCTGCTGGCCGGCCAGGTTCCCGGCAAAGCCGACTTCCTTCAGACTGTGCGGTATTTCGAGGGCGAGCTGGAGCGGCTCGGCGTCCAGGTGGAACTGAAAACCAGCATTGATTCCCCGGAGCAAGCGGCGGGCTATGACCACATCATCGTCGCCGCCGGCGTCCGGCCGCGGCTGGTTGCCGTCCCGGGCCTTGGCCCCGGCCGGCAGGTCCCGGTCGGTGCAGGTGGGCCGGCCGATCCTCCGGGCGGTTCCACCCTGCCCGTCATGGACTATGCCCAGGCCTTCGCTAACCCGGACGCGGTAGGCGCGCGGGTGGCCGTCGTCGGCGCCGGAGGGATCGCCGTCGACCTTGCCCACCTGCTCGCGGCAGGGCGCGCACCCTCCGCCGCGGAGGTCTCCACCCCGGAGACGTCCGCGCTGAATAATGACCGCGAACGCGACGTCTTCCTGATTGGGCACCAGCTGCGTCCCGGCAGGATCCCGGAACCTGGGCGCGAGGTGACTATCATGCGCCGCTCCGGCCCGATCGGCGCCGGCATGGGCATCAGCACCCGCTGGGCAGCGGTTCAGGCCATCCGCGCCGCCGGCGTTCGAACCCTCACAGGCGTCGGCTACCAACGGGCCACGCCGGAGGGCCTCTGGATCAGCCTCGACGGCGAAACGCACCTTATCGAGGCGGACACGGTCATCATCGCCGCGGGCCAGGAACCAGCCGCCGGAACCGCGCGGATGCTGGCCACCGCCGGAATTCCCCACACCGTCATCGGCGGGGCGCTGCACACCGAGGGGATGAACGCCGTCGCCGCCTTCGAACAGGGTTTGCGCATCGGAACCGTGCTGGCGCGGAGGTGACCCCGCGGCAACGTCCGCGCGCTACGCCGTCCCAGGGACGCGCCCGCGCGGGCGGGACGACGCTGTCCGGCTGATGGCAATGTCGTGGCCGTGCCGGGCGGGTACCGCGCTGACTTCCACTCCCGGCTGGCGCGAGGCCCTGAACGCGAACCAGGCCAGCGGGCGCCGTTTGCCCTTGGTGTACACACGGTGCGGCACGCGGGTCAGTCCGTCCGCCGTGACGCCCGCGGCGGCAGCCACGGACGGCAACAACACACGGGCCGCCTGGGCATAGCCGAGGGCCGAGGGATGCAGGCGGTCCGCGGCGAACATCGACTCGCGTTGCAGACGGAAGACGGGCCCCAGCAGGTCGACCAGGGACACCGTGCGGCCGCCATTGCGAAGCACCACAATCGTCGGGCCGGTGGCGAGGGCCCGGATGACCCAGTGCATGAAAAACCGCAGCGGCTGGAGGAACGGGGCCACCGTGCCCATGTCCGGACAGGACGCCAGCACCACCTGGCTGCCCCGTCTCCGCAGGTCCCGCACCGTCTCCGCCAGCGATGCCAGGGCCTCCTTGA
>JBIOFK010000188.1:0-4115 GCA_044447065.1 Actinomycetales bacterium
GAGCCAGAACGCCACCCGCCCTACTTTCGGACAAGTTTGTCCCTGTCCTCCAGTTCGCGGCCGCTCACGTCGGGCATTTTTGCCTTGACGAACCAGAACGAGATCAGGGCGAAGACGGCGAAACCGCCGTAGACGTAGCCGAGCCCGACGGCGGCGCTGAGGATCGGGAACAGCAGCGTCACGATGAAGTTGAAGATCCAGTTCACCATCGCACTGAGCCCCAGGGCCAGGGACCGGATGCGGTTGGGGAAGATCTCGCCCAGCACCACCCACATCACCGGGCCCCAGGTGGCGGCAAAGAAGATCACGAAGAGGTTGGCGCCCACCAGCGCGACGGCGCCCCACGGGGCCGGCAGGGAGATGTTTTGCCCGCTGCCGGTGGCCTGCGAGAACGACACGGCCGCGGCGGCCAGGCCGACGAACATGCCCACGGAGCCGGCCAGCAGCAGCTTGGTGCGGCCGACCTTGTCCACAAAAAAGATGGCCACGAAAGTCAGTGCCACATTGATCACGGCGGTGATGACCGAGGTGATGAAGGAATCCCGTTCGCTGAAGCCCACCGACTGCCACAGCGTGGTGGAGTAGTAGAAGATGGCGTTGATGCCTACCAGCTGCTGCAGCGCCGCCACCGCCATGCCGACCCAGAGGATGGGCTGGAGGCCGAAGACCGGTCCGCGCAGGTCCCGGAAGGTGGTCTTGTCCTCTTCTTCGAAGCTCTCCTTGATTTCCTTGATCCGCGCGTCGGGGTCCTTGGCGCCGACGACGGTGCGGATCACCTCGCGCGCGTCGTCGAGCCGGCCCTTGCGGATCAGGAACTGCGGGGACTCCGGAATGGTCAGGGACAGCAGGCCGTAGACCGCTGAGGGGATCACTCCCACGAGCAGCATCCAGCGCCAGGCCGGCATTCCCAGCCACAACTGGCCGGCCGCGCCGCCCGCGCCCCGGGCCAGCGCCGCGTCCGAGAGCAGGGCGACGAAGATGCCCACCGTGATGGCCAGCTGCTGCATTGAGCCGAGCGCCCCGCGCAGCCGGGCCGGCGCGACTTCGGCTATGTAGGCGGGGGCGATGACCGAGGCGATGCCGATGGCCAGGCCGCCGATGAACCGCCAGATCATCAGCTCCCAGGCGGCGAAGGCCAGTCCGGCCCCGATGGAGCTGGCCACGAAGAGGCACGCGGCAACCAGCATGACCTTCTTGCGGCCCCAGAGGTCGGCCAGCTGGCCGGCGAACCAGGCGCCGGCGGCGCAGCCAAGCAGCGTGACGGCGACCACAAAGCCCAGTACCGCCGGATCAAGGGCGAACTCGGCCTTGATCGCGTCGTTCGCTCCGTTGATGACGGCCGTGTCGAAGCCGAAGAGCAGGCCGCCGACAGCGGCCGCGATGGTGACACCAATGACCTTGCCCAGTTTCGGCTTCATCGCCGGCGTGGACTGCGCGGAACTCATGGCTTTCTCCTGTGCTCCCCCGGGCCCTAGGATAGAACTTCGCGGCAATTCTGAGTCCGCACCCGAGATCTATCTACCAAGCATACTTATTTGTGCCGCACCGCCTAAGCGGACTGTCCGAGGAACACTGTGACCGCCACCATCCACGCCGGCGACGCCCTGACGCGGCGCCAGAAACTGGTCTACATCCTGATCCTGGGGATGCTCACCGCCCTGGGCCCGTTCACCATCGACCTGTATCTTCCGGCGCTGCCGTTGCTGCAGCGGGACCTGCAGACCTCCGCCACCTTAGTGACCCTAACGCTGACGGCGACGACGATAGGGTTCGCGGTGGGCCAGCTGGTGGTGGGTCCGTTCAGCGACAAGGCCGGTCGGCGGCTTCCGCTGATCCTGGCCACGGCCGTGCACGTGCTGGCATCGATCGGCGCGGCGTCCTCCACTGACATTACGATACTGGGGATCTTCCGTGTGCTGCAGGGAATCGGCGCCGCCGGCGGCGGTGTGGTGGCCATGGCCATGGTCCGGGACCTCTTCAGCGGTTACCCGCTCGTGCGGATGTTCTCGCGGATGGCGCTGGTCAACGGCATGGCTCCGATCCTCGCCCCGGTCATCGGCTCGCAGCTCCTCGGGATCATGCGGTGGCCGGGCATCTTCTGGTTCCTGGCCTCGTACGGCGTGGTTGTGCTCCTGGCCGCCATCTTCCTGATCGTGGAAACGCTGCCCAGGGAGCAACGCCGCGGCTCGGGCACGACGGTGCTGCAGCGGTACCGGATTGTCCTCTCGGACAGAATATTCGTCGGCATGCTGCTGATCGGCGGCCTGAACTTCGGCGGCCTGTTCACCTACCTCTCCGCCTCGCCCTTCCTGTTCCAGAACGTCTACGGATTCTCCCCGCAGCTGTACGGGCTGCTGTTCTGCGTGAACTCCGTGGGCATCGTCCTCGGCGTGCAGTCGGCCGCCCGCGTACTGCGCAGGCTGGGTCCCCAGTGGGTTGTTGCGGGGGCCACCTGTCTGCAGCTGGTGGCTGCCGTGCTGATAGTGGTTTTCGACCAGTGGGGGCTGGGCATCTGGGGTGTCATGGTGCCGCTGTGGTTCTACATCCTGGCCACGGGATTCATGTTCCCCTGCATCCAGGTGCTCGCGCTGGCCAACCACGGGGCGCAGGCCGGAACCGCTGCGTCCCTGCTGGGCGCCGCCACCTTCGGCTTCGCCGGCATCCTCTCCCCCGTGGTCGGCGCCCTCGGCGTCGCGACCTCCACCCCGATGGGCGCGGTGATGGCGGCGTGTGTCGCGCTGGCGATAGCCAGCCTTTGGGTCATCGTGCGCCCGCGGACGGTGCCTCCGCTATAGCCGCGCGCGTGCCTATGTTCGGTTGCCCGTCCGGTAGCTAAAATTAATCCATGTCCTCCCGGCAGCAGCCACCGCTAGTACCCGCCACCTGGCAGAGGTGCGATTCCGGCATGCTGCCGCTGTGGTGGGACCGGCTCTGCGCCGAAGCCAGCCACGAATCCGCCGCCCTCTACGCCGCGGGGCTGTTCACCAAGGACCGGCGCCGGCCGATAGCGCAGTGGTACAACGCCGCCCTTGACGCGGCGCTGCTGGTGGCTCCGGAGACTAGCCCGGAATGGCCGGTGCAGCGCTTCGGCATCTTCTACGCGCCGCCGGGCCGCGGTTTCCACCGGATCCATTCGGAGAACCATGAGTGGCATCCCCGTGCTCCCCGGCAGCCGCCGACCGAGGCCGATGCGTTTGCCTCGGCCATCGTCGCGGCGGAACGGTTCCTCCAGGTCGAAATGGACTTTGTCTGAACCCGGTGCCGGCCGCGCACGGAGCGCCGGTTTCACGAACGAAGGCCCCCGGCAGCTGCCGGAGGCCTTCGTGTTCTGCTCCTCCTGCTGGACTTGAACCAGCAACCCTTCGATTAACAGTCGAATGCTCTGCCAATTGAGCTAAGGAGGAATGAAGCAGGATCAACTTTATCAAAGGTTTTGCGGCGCCCGGACCAAAAACAGCCGCCCCGGTCCGGCAAAGCCGCGGCCGCCGCGTGCCCGCCTGCGGCCGCGAGCCGGTGAACAGCAGGCCCTGAGCCGGCGAACAGCAGAAAGCCCCGCGGTCACAAGGAACGCGGGGCTTTCGGCGGTGTGCTCCTCCTGCTGGACTTGAACCAGCAACCCTTCGATTAACAGTCGAATGCTCTGCCAATTGAGCTAAGGAGGAATGAAGCAGGTTCAACAATAACAAAGGATCAGCGCCGGCGAAAATCGCGCGGCATCAGTCGCCCCGCAGCTGCCGGCGTCGGATTTCCAGTTCCATCAGCTCACGTTGGAGCTGCTGGTAACCCTGCGGATCGGCGGCCGAGTCCATCCGCTGCAGCGCACCCATCTTCTCGGCTTTCCGGCGGGTGATCTGCATGCTGAACAGACCGCGCATGATGTCCAGGCAGTAGTTGCGCAGGGTGTCCTCGTTCGTCGCCGGCAGCGGCGTGACCGCCAGTTCGGAGAGCAGACCGGCAAGGGCGTCGGGCACCTGGGCGCGGACCTCCCGCAGCCACTGGGCGGGCGCATCCGCGGCGTTCCCTGCCGCGCGGATGGCCTCATGGATGACCCGGTAGGCCGGAATGGTGAAGCCCGCCTCGCTGAATTGCAGCCAGTCGTCGTCGCCCAGCATGCC
>JBIOFK010000189.1:0-4068 GCA_044447065.1 Actinomycetales bacterium
CCCCCGAACCCCGCGCAACTCACCACCGCGCGTCGGCGGGCCCGGTGCGTTCTATGGATAACGCCCGCGCTGTGTGGATAACTGCGGCGAGCGCACAGCATCATCCGCATCCCCAGGGCGGGTATACCTATTCCCCCGCGGACAGGACGGCGTCCTCGAACTCGCCGGCCTCCGAGAGGATCGGGGACATTCTCATCGCCGCCTGCAGCGGAGACCATTGGACAGCCCAAACCGCCGAACACCTGGGTGGGGGTCCCGGCTGAAGCATCGCCGGACCGGACCGCCGGCGGAGATCGCCGGGGCCTGGGCCTCCAGCCCGGACCGCCTGCGGCGCCGCGCCAGCTGGACCGCCCGCCTCAGCCGTTCCGGCCGCGCGCTGCCACCCGCCAGGTGTCCGCCGCCGCGCCGTCAACCAGGACTGTGAGCTCATCGGCCAGGTTGACGGCAGCGCACACATGGTTCGGCACAAGCCGCAGTTGTTCCCCCAGTGCCGGGACAGTTGCGCCGTCCGGGAAACGCACCGTGGCGTGGTGCTCCGACAGGGCGGTCACCCGGGCATCGGGGAAGTCGAGCAGCCTGCCGGCACCGGTTGTCCACGCCGGCCGGTCAGCGCCGAGCGTTTTGCTTCCGGCATCCAGCACAGCGTCCACGCCGTGCCGGCTGACCACCGTGGATACGGCCCAGAGCCCGACGTCGTCCCATCCGCAGGTGCCCATCTCCAGCTGCTGAGCGTCGTTGAAGAGGTACACCCCCGGGCGCAGTTCGGTGAGGATGGAAGCGTCAGCCGCCTCCGCCGTCGGCGTAGATCCCCCGCTGATCACCTCCGGGGAAAGGCCGACGGCGGCCAGGCCGGCTGCCGCTGCAGCGAGCGACCGGGACTCGTCCGCGGCGGCGCGGCCCTGCTCACCGGGACCGTAGCCGTGACCGAGGAACGTGAAGACGCCGCGGACGGCCAGTCCGGCCCCGGCGGCCGCCAAGGCAACCCGGCCGGCGTCCTCGGGAGCCGTGCCCGAACGGTGATGTCCGCTGTCAATTTCGATCAGGACGTTGACCGCGGAGCCAGCGGTGGCAGCGGCCAGTTGCCGGGCACCGTCGGCCGAATCGACGCCAACCGTCAGGATCAGGTTGTCCGCTAGAGCGGCAAGCCTTGAGCCCTTGTTGCCGTCGGCCCATACCGGGAAGGCAATGAAGATGTCGGCAATCCCGGATTGGGCGAACACCTCCGCTTCCCCCACGGTTGCGACTGTCAGGCCCACCGCGCCAAGACCGATCTGGCGCTGGGCGAGCTCCACGACCTTGTGGGTCTTGGCATGCGGGCGCAGCGCCAGCCCGCGGGCCGAGGCCTTGTCCGCCATCGCCGCCAGGTTCCGTTCCACGATGCCCGCATCGACGGCGAGATACGGCGTCGGAGGAAACGGGCTGATACTCAACGTCATGCTGTCATCGTGCCACAGAGCTCCCGCGCGCGGTTCGCCCCTGCGCCGGGCGTTGTCGGACCGTCCTGCTAGCTTGGGTTCACCATCAATTCTGCCTTGGGGGCACCGTGTTTCTGCTCGACTCCACCTCAGACGGGGCACCGCGGGACCTGGTTTTTTCCGCCAGTGACCTCGTCACCGCCTCAGAATGTGAATACCGCCTGCTCCGGGTGCTGGATGAGAAGCTGGGCCGCTGCCCCCGGGCGGACTTCGCCCGCGATGAGATGCTGGCGCGCGCGTCCGTGCTGGGAGACCTGCACGAACACCGGGTCTTGGACGCCTTCGTGGCCGAATTCGGACCATGGGATCCGGGCTCGGGGACCGGAGTGTACGACGTCGAACCCGCCGGAAGCATGGACCGCGGCACGCTGGTGGCCAAGCACAGCGAATCGATCGGGGCGCTGGAATCCGGAGCCGACGTCGTTTTCCAGGCTGCGTTCTTCGATGGCACCTTCCACGGCCGCTCGGATTTCCTGGTCAAACAAGCCGACGGCACGCACGCCGTCTTTGACACCAAACTGGCCCGGCACGCCAAGGTGTCGGCGCTGCTGCAGCTCGCCGCCTACGGCGACCAGCTGATCGCCGCGGGGATCCGGCCGAATCCGGTGATGACGCTGGTCCTCGGCAACGGAACGCACAGCAACCACAGCCTCACCGATGTGCTGCCCGCCTTCCGTGAGCGCCGCCGTCGCCTGTTGGACATCACCGCTGCGCACCGCGCCCAGGACGCATCCGTTCGCTGGGGCGACCCGCGCTTTACTGCCTGCGGCCGCTGCGACTACTGCGCGGAGCAGGTCAAGGCCAGCCGCGATGTGCTCCTGGTGGCGGGGATGAGCCTGTCCCGGCGCCGTCGGCTCAACGACGCCGGCATCGCCACCATTGATCAGCTCGCACGGATGGATCCCGGCACCGATGCCGCGCTCAAGCGCCTGGCCGAACAGGCCCGCTTCCAAATTGGGGCCGATGCGGCGGACGGATCGGTCAGCTATCCGGACAAGAACGGCGACCGGCAGACCATGAGCTACAAGGTGCTGCCGGCCAACACGCTGGGTATGCTGCCCGATCCTAGCGAGGGGGACATCTTCTTCGACTTCGAAGGTGACCCGCTCTGGCAGGATCCGATCACCGGAAGCTGGGGTATCGAATACCTCTTCGGCGTGGCCGAAAATGCGCCGGTCCCCGGCGGGAAGCCGCCCTTCAAACCGTTGTGGGCCCACGACAAGGCCCAGGAGAAACAGGCGCTCGTGGACTTCCTGGCCTACGTCGAAGCCCGCCGCAGCAGGTACCCGGATCTGCACATCTACCACTACGCCGCGTACGAAAAGTCCGCCCTGCGCCGGCTCTCCCTCACCCACGTGATCGGCGAAGCCGCCGTGGACAATCTGCTGCGCGACGGGGTGCTGGTGGACCTGTACGCTACGGTGCGCCACAGCATCCGGATTTCCGAAAACTCCTACAGCATCAAGAAGCTGGAACCGCTCTACATGGGCACCAACCTGCGCTCGGGGGACGTCACGGACGCCGGGGCCTCCGTGGTGGCCTACGCGAACTACTGCGAGGCCCGGGATGCGGGAAACCAGGCCGAGGCCGCCGTGATCCTCGCCGGCATTGCCGACTACAACGAATATGACTGCCTCTCGACACTGGAACTGCGGAACTGGCTGTTGGAATTGCGCGCCGGCCATCCGGAGCTGTCGGCCCCGCCGCCGGTCCGGGACCCCGGGACCGAGGCACCGGATCGGGAGCCCTACCAGACGCTGCCCGAGGAACAGAGGCTGCTGGACTATGGTGCCGCGCTGCGGCCGGATCAGCGCTTGGAGGCTGACAACCAGGCGATCGCCATGGTCGGTGCGGCCGTCGGCTATCACCGCCGCGAAGAAAAGCAGTTCTGGTGGGGGCACTTCGACAGGCTGTCCGCGGACGTGGACAGCTGGGCGGATACCCGTGACGTGTTTGTGGTGCAGCACGCGGAGGTGCTGGCGGATTGGGAACGGCCGACGCCGAGGAGCAATCCCGCGCGCACCCTGCGGTTGAGCGGGCGGCTGGCCGAAGGTTCCACCTACAAGCCGGGCCAGAAGCTGTTCCGGATGTACGCCGACCCGCTGACCGATGGCATCGAGCCCTCGCCGGATCCGACAGTTCTCCGGTCTGGCTGGTTCGGCACCGAGGTCCTTGAGGTGGACCGGTCGGGGGAACTGGACGTCGTGGTGGTGACGGAAAGACTGCGCAGGGGCATGGACGAATTCCGGCAGTATCCGATGGCGCTGACGCCGGAGAAGCCTGTGCCCACCCCTGGGCAGCGGGAGGCCCTATCCCGGCTGGCCAGCCAGGTCGGCGCGGCCCTGCCGACTCTGCCGGCGAATCCTGCCCTGGACCTGCTCCGCCGGAGCGCGCCCCGACTGGCGGGTCTCGATGCCCTGCCGGCCGTTGGCTCCGGCGCGGACGCCTACATCGAGGCCATCACAGCGGCCGTGACCGCCCTGGACCGGTCGTATCTGGCCGTTCAGGGACCGCCCGGCACCGGCAAGACCCATGTCGGCTCGCACGTCATCGCCAATCTGGTGGCGCGCGGCTGGAAGGTCGGTGTGGCGGG
>JBIOFK010000190.1:0-4063 GCA_044447065.1 Actinomycetales bacterium
CTCGCCGGACGCGCGCGCGGAATCCTGCCCCGTCACGTCGGGGCCGTCGTCATCCTGGCCAAAGAGGTCACTCACCCCTCTAGGCTAGCCGAGCCTCACCCCCATCCTCCCGCCGCTCCGCTTCCGTCCCGCACCCAACTGGGTCGCAGTTAATGCAGTCATGGGGCACCCATGAGTGCATTACTTGCGACCCAGTTGGGTAGGGACGGAAGCGGAGCGGCGGGAGGAAGCGGCGGGAGGATGGGGGTGAGGCTCGGCTAGCCTAGAGGGGTGAGTGACCTCTTTGGCCAGGATGACGACGGCCCCGACGTGACGGGGCAGGATTCCGCGCGCGCGTCCGGCGAGAAGGCCCGTCCGCGCAGCCCGCTGGCCGTGCGGATGCGACCGCGCAGCCTGGACGAGGTGGTCGGCCAGCAGCACCTGCTCGGCGCCGGTTCGCCGCTGCGGATGCTGGCCGCCGGGGGAGGGCAGGCCGGTCCGGCCGGGCCCAGTTCGGTGATGCTGTGGGGTCCTCCCGGCACCGGCAAGACCACCCTGGCGCACGTGATCGCCCGCGGCCCGGGGCGGAAGTTCGTCGAGCTGTCCGCCATCACCGCCGGGGTCAAGGACGTGCGGAAGGTCATGGAGGACGCCCTGGCCGCGCGGGACCTGCACCGCACCACCACCGTGCTATTCCTGGACGAAATCCACCGCTTCAATAAGGCCCAGCAGGATGCCTTGCTGCCCGGCGTCGAGAACCGCTGGGTCGTCCTGATCGCCGCCACGACCGAAAATCCCTCCTTCTCGGTCGTCTCCCCGCTGCTGTCCCGGTCCCTGCTGCTGACCCTGCGTCCGCTGGATTCGGCGGACATCGAGGGACTGCTGCTGCGGGCGGTGGAGGACCCGCGCGGACTGGGCGGCCAGGTCGGGCTCACCCCGGAGGCCCTTGACCACCTGGTCCGGCTGGCGGCCGGGGACGCCCGGCGGGGACTGACGACGCTGGAGGCGGCCGCCGGCGTCGCGCTGTCCGAAGCCGCCGGGACCCCCGGTCGCAACCCAGGCACGGACGACAGCGCCGCGGGCAACCCCGGCACGGGCAAACGCGATACGGGCGACGGCGGCACGGGCGACGGCGGCACGGGCAGCGACGGCGGCACGGGCAGCGACGGCGGCACCAGCGCCGGTGCTCCGGTTCCGGTGACGCTCGAGCACGCCGAGCGGGCCGTGGACGCCGCCGCCGTGCGCTACGACCGCGCCGGCGACCAGCACTACGACGTGATCAGCGCGTTCATCAAGTCCATCCGCGGCTCCGACGTGGACGCCTCGCTGCACTACCTGGCCCGGATGCTCGAGGCCGGGGAAGATCCCAGGTTCATCGCCCGGCGGCTGATCATCTCCGCCTCCGAGGACGTGGGCATGGCCGACGCGACAGCTCTGCAGACAGCGGTGGCCGCCGCGCAGGCGGTGGCGCTGATCGGCATGCCCGAGGGACGGATCATTCTTGCCGAGGCGGTCGTGCACCTGGCCACGGCGCCCAAATCCAACGCCGCCTATATGGGCATCAACGCCGCCATCGCCGACGTCCGGGCCGGAAAGGGCACCGTCATCCCGCCGCACCTGCGGGATGCCCATTACCCGGGGTCAAAGGCGCTGGGCCACGGCGCGGGCTACGTCTACAGCCATGACGCGCCGCACGCCGTCGCGGCCCAGCAGTACGCGCCCGATGACCTCGTCGGGAAGAACTACTACCAGCCCGGCGGCAACGGCGCGGAAAAGACCATCAGCGAACGGGTGGAGCGGCTGCGCGGCATCATCCGCAACGCGGCCCGGAAGTAGCTGCTAAACTGGACGCTGCACCGGCAAGCCCCGGCTCCATAGCTGCTGTATTTCCCACAACTGATTCCAGTTTTCGGTGATGCCGCTATGCCCGGGTGCTGCAGCGATGGGCCGCGGTAGCCCTAGCTCTCCACGATGGAGGCCGGAACTTCACTTACCGCATGAACAGTTTGGAAGGACACCGTGGCTAACAACACACGTGCCCGCCGCCAGGCCCGCCTTTCGCGGGCCCTCGGCATTGCCCTGACACCCAAGGCAGCCAAGTACCTCGAGCGCCGTCCGTACGGCCCGGGTGAGCATGGCCGTGCCCGCAAGAAGCAGGACAGCGACTACGCGGTCCGCCTGCGTGAAAAGCAGCGGCTGCGCGCCCAGTACGGGATCCGCGAAGCACAGATGACCCGTGTCTTCGAAGAAGCCCGGCGCACCAAGGGCCTGACCGGTGAAAACCTGGTCGAGCTGCTGGAAATGCGCCTGGACGCCCTGGTACTCCGCGCCGGCTTCGCCCGCACCATCGCCCAGGCCCGCCAGCTGGTCGTGCACCGCCACATCATGGTCAACGGCGAGCGCGTGGACCGCCCGTCGTACCGTGTTGCCGAGGGTCAGCTGATCCACGTGCACCAGCGCAGCGAGACCATGGTGCCGCTGCAGGTTGCCGCCGCCGGTGCGCACCGCGACGTGCTGCCCATGGTTCCGGCCTACCTTGACGTCAAGCTCGAAAGCCTCCAGGCCCGCCTGGTGCGCCGCCCGAAGCGCTCCGAGGTCCCCGTGACCTGCGAAGAGCAGCTCGTCGTCGAATTCTACGCACGCTAAACAGTGTGTACCGGTCCCCGGACCGGAACCATCGAAGCAGCCCGCGGCACACGCCGCGGGCTGCTTTGTTCGGTAAGGTACTTTAGGAACTTCCGTGGATGTCCGCCGAACGCGACAGCCACGACACCGCCACATATTGAGGAGACGCACCATGTCCGGTGGGGATATTGCCGGCCTGATCGCAGCCGGGGTTTTTGCCGTCCTGGTAGCCCTTCTGGCCGTCCCTGTGCTGAAACTGGGGAAGGTCTTTGACGAGATCAGGACCACCATCTCCACCATCGCGGACGGCACGACGCCGCTGATCGACGAGGTCACCGCGACCGTGTCCACGACCAACGCGCAGCTGGCGAAGGTCGACGGCATCTCCAACCACGTCTCGGACGCCACCGCGAACATCTCGGCACTGACCTCCCTGGTCGCCGCGGCCGTGGGTTCGCCGCTGATTAAGATCGCGGCGTTCTCCTACGGCGTCCGCTCGGCGCTGGCCGGGCGGCGCAGCACGGGCCGGCGCGCCAGCCGCGGGCGCTGAACGGGCGCTGACCCGCTGCTGAACCGGCGTTAAACGGCGCTACCGAGGAATCGAAGGAAAGACGGACATGAAGAAGCTATTTTGGCTTGGACTGGGCATCGGCATTGGCGTCTATGCCGTCCGGAAGGTCTCCGCGGGCAAGGCCATGCTCGGCGCCGAGGGCCGCAACCGCGCCGTCGGCCGCCTTAGTGACAGCATTGTGCATTTCGCCGACGCGGTCCGCGAGGGCATGAACGAGCGCGAGGGCGACCTGCGCACGGCCCTGGGCGTGGACACCGCCAAGGACGCGGCCATCGACATCCAGCTGCGCAACCGCCGCTGATTTCACCAGTTCTACGAAGGGTTTCACACCTCCATGAAGTCGCAGGAAATTGCACGCCGCTGGCTCGAGTTTTTCGCGGCCAAGGGCCACACGGTGGTGCCGTCCGCCTCGCTAGTGTCCAGCGATCCCTCGCTGCTGTTCACCGTGGCCGGCATGGTGCCCTTCATCCCGTACCTGACCGCCCGCGAGGAGGCGCCCTTTGACCGGGCCGTCAGCGTGCAGAAGTGCATCCGGACCGGGGACATCGAGGAGGTCGGCAAGACCGCACGGCACGGCACCTTCTTCCAGATGTGCGGGAACTTTTCCTTCGGGGACTATTTCAAGGAACAGGCCATCAGCTATGCCTGGGAGCTGCTCACTAGCTCTGTCGCGTCCGGCGGCTACGGCCTGGACAAGGACCGGCTCTGGGTCACCGTGTACCTCGACGACGACGACGCTGCCGCCATCTGGGCGCGCGTCGCCGGCCTGCCGGCCGAGCGGATCCAGCGGCTGGGCATGGAGGACAACTACTGGTCCACCGGCCAGCCGGGCCCGGCCGGACCGTGCTCGGAGATCTACTACGACCGCGGTCCCGCCTATGGCAGGGA
>JBIOFK010000191.1:0-4055 GCA_044447065.1 Actinomycetales bacterium
CGGCTGCGCGGGCGGCCTGCTGGAATTGTGCCAGGGCCGACTCGAAGTCGCCGGCGTCGTGGAACGCCCAGCCCATGTTGTTGGACAGCGACACCCGCCACCGCTGGATGCGTGCCCGTTCCGCCGCCGTCCCGGAAGCGCTGTCGACGGCGGCGAGGCCGCGTTCCGTCCACAGGGCCGCCCTGGGCAGGTCGGCGATGGCAAGCATGTGCAGGGCGTCCACCTCCAGGAAATCCAGCCCGGCCTCGTGGGCGCGGCGAATTGCCTCCTCGAATAGCGGCACCGCCGCGTCGGTGTGGCCGGCCGAATTGCGCAGCCGGCCGCGTTCCAGCAGGGTCCGTACCCGGATCGCAGGACCGGCGTCCGGATCCCCGTACGCCCCCTCGTCCACGGACTCCAGCAGCGAACCGGCCTCGTCGAACTTCTCCTGCAGGCCCAGTGCCCGGGCCACCTGGGTGGCCAGCTCCGGCCTGTCCCCGCCCGGGGTTTCGGGGCTGTCCAGAACGGCGCGGAGGCGCTCTTCGGAGCCGTGCGGGTCGTCGAAATCCCAGAGCGTGTCCAGGAAGAGCGCATCAAGCATGGCCGCTGTCCTTATGCAGTGAATAGGTGGACTGGCGGACCAGGGAGCGGGCGGCCTGCAGGTACCTGACGGTGGTCCGCCGTTGCACGGCCCGCGCCACCGGAGCGCCCAGCGCCAGCAGCCGGCCGGCGGGCCTGCTGAACGCGAGCACCTCGAAGTACACCGAGCCGTCGGCCTCGATCGCCGCGACGAACGCTTCCTCACCGGTCTCCGGATGACCGGGCAGGGTGCCGTAGCCGAAGCCCGCCCACTGCGGACGGTTCACGCCGCCGTTGTCGGCGTCGTCCCCGGCGTCGTCCCCGGCGTCGTCCCCGGCGTCGTCCCCGGCCGGTTCCTTGGACCAGACGACCAGGCACGGCACGGGCAGGCGCAGGGCGCCGGCGCCGAAGCCGCAGACCACCCGGGCCCCGGTCCGCACCTCGCCGTCGGCCCGCACTCTTAGCCCGGCCCCGCGCTGGATGCCCCAGTGCGCGATGCCGTCGGCCAGCGCCCGGAAGTCGGCGTTCCCATGGCCGACCAGGATCCGGTGCCTGACCCGCTGGTAGCCGGCCGGCCAGCTTCCGCCGCCGCCGGCCACGAGTTCCATCGTCGCTCCCGGGAACGGGTAGGTCAGCTCGCCCTCGCCGGGAGTCCTCATTCGGCTGCCTCCGACCGGACGCGGTCCGCCCACCCCAGCGCCGTGCGCTGCCGGGGCGAAAGCGTGGCCACCACCAGGTCCCAGGAATCCTCGATCAGGTCCCGGATCATCGAGTCTTCGACCGATCCGGTGCACAGCACGGAGTTCCAGTGCTTCTTGTTCATGTGGTACGCCCCGGTGATTTCCGGATGCACGGACCGCAGCTGGAGGGCCAGGGCCGGTTCGCATTTGAGGCTGACCGACAGTGCCTCGGCGTCCAGCGCGGCGATCGCGAAGACCTTACTCTCATGCGGAAAGCCGCCGCTGACGGGAGCGGTGACTTTAAAGACAGAGGTCTCCGGTCCGAAGGGGAAGTCCTCGAAACTGCCGGGCATGGACAGGCAGGTCCGGCGCAGCGCGGCCCCGTCCATCAGGGAAGCCCCAGCCGCGGCGCCTCAATGGCGGGGCAGGCGTTCATCACGACCTCCAGGCCGGCGGCCTCCGCCCGGGCGGCGGCATCCTCGTCCACCACGTCCAGCTGCAGCCACACGGCCTTGGCGCCGATGCCGATCGCCTGGTCCACCACGGCGCCGACCTTCGCGGAGTTGACGAAGCAGTCGACCACGTCCACGGGGCCGGGAATGTCCGCCAGCCGCCGGTAGCCCGGCGCGCCGTGCACGTCGTCGCCCTTGAGGCTGACCGGAATGATGTCCATGCCCAGGCCCTGCTGGAGGAACAGGGAGACGCCGAGGGCGGGCCGGCGCGGGTTGCCGGAAAGCCCGACGACGGCCCAGCGGCCGGGCGAGGACAGGAGCCGCCGGATAACGTCCGGAGAATTCTGGTGTGCCATGGACCCAGCCTACGCGTCAGCGCCCGGCGCTACAGGTCGCCGCGGCTGAGTTCCTCGGCATAGAGTGACCAGAACTCATTCGGTGCGGCGGCCGCCGGGTCGATGGACTTCAGCTGCTGCTCAAAAGAGGCCGCGACGCGGGCGAATTCCTCGTCGTCGCCGGGGCCGATCGCATCCCGGTCGATGGAGCCCCAGAGGGTTGCGATGGCGGTCAGCTGTCTCGGGGAGGACGCCATCAGGGCGTCGTCGTCCTCGCAGCAGGAGCGGACCTCGCCGGTGGCGCGGTCCACCACGATGAACTGGAAATCCCCGTCGTTGAGGATGATGGCACGGCCGTTCGGGTCGGACGGGTACGGCGGCGAGAGCCACTGGCCCTCGTGCGGAATGTCATCGAAGCCGTGCACCGCCAGCGGGCCCAGCGCCGCGGCGATCTGGTCGTCATCCATGTCAACCTCCCATTTGTCCTGACACTAGCACGCACGGACGGCGCGGATCAGTGGGCCGCGGAGATCTCGTGGGAGGAAACCAGCCGGCGGTTCCGGAGCACCGGAAGGAACTCCCGGACCTCGTCGATCCGCCTGCGGGTGACGTCCGCTGTCGCCACCGCTTCGGCCTCCTCGTTCAGGAACGCCGCGGCGATGCCCATCGGGTCCAGGATGACGGAGTGGCCGATGCAGTGCTGGCTGGAGGTGCCTGCGGCGGCCACCCAGCAGGTGTTCTCGATGGCCCGGGCCTTGAGCAGGGATTCCCAATGGTCGATCTTGTGGTCTCCCTTGAACCAGGCGGCACCGATGCAGATCAGGTCCGCGCCCTCGTCGGCGAGCGCGCGGGCCAGCTCCGGGAAGCGGATGTCGTAGCAGGTCATGATGCCCACCCGCAGCCCGCCGAGGTCCACCAGGACCAGCCCGCCGTCGCCCGGTTTGATCCGCTTGGACTCCTGGTAGGAGAAGGCGTCGTAGAGATGCAGCTTCCGGTATGTTCCGGCGACCCGTCCGTCGGCCTCAACGGCGACCAGGGTGTTGTAGGGGCGCAGCTCCCCGCTGGACTCGTAACCCCCCGCGATCACCGCGATCTGCAAGGTCCCGGCCAGGCGGGAGAGTCCCTGCACGAATTCCGGCCATTGGGCGTCGACGGCGGAGCTGAAGTCCCCGTCGACCCGCCCGACCGAGAACATGGACTCCTCGGGGAACACGATCAGCTCGGCGCCGGCCCCGGCCGCCTCGGCGGCAAGGCGGTGCATCACCTCAAGGTTGGCGGCCACGCCGCCCCCGGGATTGAACTGACCAACACTGACCTTCATGGCTGCTCCTCAACTGGCGGATCCGGCACCTGGCGGATCCGGCCGGGCCGCCGGGCATCCTCACCTCGTGCCTACCTCTAGCATAACGAGGGACGGATCGGGGGCGGGAGGTGTCCGCTCAGGCGGTGACCAGATCGTGGACCACGATGGTCTGGTCCCGGTCCGGACCCACGCCGATGGCCGAAAAACGGGTCCCGGACATGGCCTCCAGCGCGTGCACATACGCCTGAGCATTGGCCGGCAGGTCCCCGATGGTGCGGGCCCCGGTGATGTCCTCGGTCCAGCCGTCGAAGTATTCGAAGATCGGCTTGGCGTGGTGGAACTCCGTCTGCGTCATGGGCATTTCATCGTGCCGGACGCCGTCGACGTCGTAGGCCACGCAGACCGGAATCCGTTCGATGCAGGTAAGCACGTCCAGTTTGGTGACGAAGTAGTCGGTGAAGCCGTTGACCCGGGCGGCGTGGCGGGCCAGCACCGCGTCGTACCAGCCGCAACGGCGCGGACGCCCGGTGTTGACGCCGAACTCCCCGCCGGTCTTCTGCAGGTACTCGCCCATCTCGTCGAAGAGCTCGGTGGGGAACGGTCCGGCGCCCACGCGCGTCGTGTAGGCCTTGATGATGCCCACAGCGCGGGTAATGCGGGTGGGCCCGATCCCCGACCCCACGCAGGCGCCGCCGGCCGTCGGGTTGGAGGAGGTGACGAACGGGTA
>JBIOFK010000192.1:0-4037 GCA_044447065.1 Actinomycetales bacterium
GCTCAAGACGGTTTCGGGATCGATCATGGCCGACGACACCGAGGGCGCCCTGCGGATGGACGCGGTCAGCGGGGAGATCATCGCCCGTTTCCACAGCGGTCCGCTGGTTGCCAAGAGCGTATCCGGCGAGCTCACCGCCTCGGGCTTCCTCAGTGATATCCGCGCCACGACGGTCAGCGGAGACCTGAGCTTCGACCTGCTGGGTGACTGCCGGGACATCGTCTCCACGAGCGTCTCCGGCGACGTCTCCATCCGGGTGCCGTACGGTACCGGCATCGAGCTGGACGCCAAGACCACCTCCGGCGCCGTCATGCTCGGCGAGCAGCGGTTCACCGGGACGGCCCAAACCGTGCACACCACCGTCGGCCCGCAGGAAAGCCCCCTGAGGATCCGCAGCGGCAGCGTCTCCGGCACGATCTCGGTCGTCCACCGCAGCGAGCGCCCGGTGCCCGCCGAAGGAGCCGTGAAATGACAGGGAACTGGTCCATCACGGAACCGCGCACCATCGAATTCGACGGCGTGCGCGAACTGAAGCTGGCCACGATCGCCGGCCGCTTCGACATCCTGGCGCACGACGACGGCGTCGTCCGCCTTGACGTGCGCGAGATCAGCGGGGAGCCGCTCACCGTCAGCTACGACGACGACGGCCGCCTGGCCGTCCGGCACGGGGTCGCCGACGATTCGCTGCTGGGCTTCCAGCACCTCAGCACAGTGGTGCTCACGCTCAGTGTCCCGGCCGGAACGCGAGTGGAAGCCAGCACCATCAGCGGTGACGGCCTGGTCAGCGGCCTGGCCGCTTCCACCACGGTGTCCTCCGTCTCCGGCTCCGTGCTGGCGGACGCCACCCGGGGCGAGCTGCACGCCAGTACTGTCTCCGGAGAGGCGATAGTCCGCAATCACGAGGGCGCGCTGGCGCTGAATTCGGTCAAGGGCGAGGTCACCGCCTCGGGCTCCTTCACCGCGGTCAAGGCCAACACCGTGACCGGGGACCTGAGCCTTGATGTGCTTAACCGGCCGGAGCGGATCGCCACGAACTCCGTCTCCGGATCGGTCCTGATCAGGCTGCCCGCGGAGACGGCGGTGGCCCTGCGGGTGAGCAGCCTGGCGGGCCAGGTCTCGGTCAACGACGGCCGGCTCTCCGTCGTCGGAACGTCGGCGGGCAGGTACGGGGACAACGGCTGGCCGGAGGTCCCGGTGGCCTGCGTTTCCGTCTCGGGCGGCGTGTCGGTCGTCGTGCCGCCGTCCGGCCCGGAGGCGGTGCCGTCCGGCCCCGAAGGGCCCGAGGGAGGGATCTGATGCCTCCGGTTTTTGCGCACGGCGCCCTGCGCCTCTACCTGTTGGCGCTCCTGGAGGAGGGCCCGAAGCACGGCTACGACATCATCCGCGCGCTCAGCGAACGCTTCGGCGGCACCTACTCCCCCAGCGCCGGAACCGTGTACCCCCGGCTGGCCAAGCTGGAGGAGGAAGGCCTGGTCGGCACGGCCTCGGACGGCCGGCGCACCATGTACAGCATCACGTCGGAGGGCCTGGCCGAACTCGACGGCCGCCGGCCGGAGCTCGCGGAGGTGGAGGATGATATCTCCGCCTCGGTCCGCCGGCTCGCCGATGAGCTGCGCAGCGATATCCGGGCCAACATGAAGGGACTCCGTGCCGACATCGCGGCCACCGCCGAGGCGGCGCGCACGGCTGCGCGGAGAGCGCCCACGGGCGCACCGGCGCCGTCGAGCCAGCGGCTGCTCAAGGAGGCCGAAATGATGCTTCAGTCCTTCCGCGACGACCTGCGCATCGACCTGCGCCGGCATGCCGGCCGGACCGCCCTGAACCCGGTCACGCTGGAAACGGTACGCACCGTCCTGGACCAGGCCAGGATTGCCGTGCGGGCGAGCCTGAAGGAGTAGCCGTGCTGATCTGGAATCCCCGGGTGTCAGTGCCGGAACACGATCTTCCCGGCCACCTCGCCGGCCAGCATGGCGGCGAATCCGTCCCTGGCCCGCTCAAGCGGGAGCACCTGGCCGATCCGCGGCCGGACGCCGGTGGCGGCCAGAAACGCCAGCAGCCGCTCCAGCTCGTCCCGGTTGCCCATGGTGGATCCTAGGACCCTGAGCTGGGTGAAGAAGACCCGGTTGAGGTCCGCCGGCGGGTTGGGCCCGCTGGTGGCGCCGCAGGTGACAATGGCGCCGCCGGGCCTCAGGCTCTTGAGCGAGTGGGACCAGGTGGCCGCCCCGACGGAATCGAACACGACGTCGGCCCGCTGCGGCAGGCGGGCACCGGGCTCAAAGACCTCGGCCGCCCCGAGTTCCAGCGCCAGGGCACGCTTCGCCTCCGTGCGGCCGGTCGCAAAGACCCTGAACCCGGCCGCGGAGGCCATCGAGATCAGCGCGGTGGCCACGCCGCCGGCCGCACCCTGGACCAGGATCGTCGAACCGGGTGCCGCGGGGGACACGGAAAACAGCATCTTGTAGGCGGTCAGCCACGCGGTGGACAGGCACCCGGCCTCCTCCCAGCTGAGCTCCTTCGGCTTGGGCACCACGTTGCCCTCCGGCACCCAGACATAGTCGGCGAAGGTTCCCGGATGTTTCTCGGACAGCAGTGTCCGGCGCGGATCGAGCGTTTCGTCCCCCCGCCAGCCCGGGCTGGACACCACCGAATGCACCACGACCTCACGGCCGTCGTCGTCCGTTCCCGCGCCGTCGCAGCCCAGGACCATGGGCAGCGCGTCATCCCTGAGCAGCCCGCCCAACGAGAACAGATCGTGGTGGTTCAGCGCGCTGGTGCGCAGGCGGATCCGCTGCCAGCCAGCCGGAGCCGGCGGCAGTTCGAGGTCACCTACCCTGAGGCCGGAGAGCGGATCCTCGGTGGAGGTTGTGCTGGCAAAGACGGCGCGCATGGATTCTCCTCGGCATTGACGGCAGGCCTCTAGCGATCCTAGCGCGCCGGTTAGGTCAGGCAGCCGGCCCTGTGGGAGACTGGAGGGCAGATCTTGACAGGATCATTTCAAAAGATTGGAGGCAGCTATGTCCAAGCGAGCACGCAAGCGTCGTGACCGGAAGCGTGGCGGCGCTAACCACGGTAAGCGTCCCAACACCTGAGTCTTGTGCTTAATAGCCAATAACAAATCCCCCGCAGCCAACCGGCTGCGGGGGATTTGTTTGGCTGTCCGCTCGCGCGGCGCTGCTGACGGTCTGTCGATTAAGTCGATTCCGTCGATGCTCAGGGGTCAGTCGGTTCCGGATTCAACCTTGGCGACCCGGTCGGTCAGCACGGTCCAGAGCGTCATCTTCCCGCTCTCGCTGGCCGTCGCCGTGCTGGGCTGCAAGTCGTAGTTGAGGCTGGCCCGGCGCACCTGGGGCCACTGGACTTCCCTGAAGGGGTTGGAATCACCGTACATCTGCGGGCCCTGGTCTTTCTTTATGGATCATCTGCGCCGCTGGCCTGATGAGCTCGGCCAGCTTGTAACAACTATTGTCAATCATGCATTACTCATACGTCAAGACGCCTATTTTACTGGGGTTCTCCGGGGAAGCCCTGAATGCTTATTCACGACAGTGAATTGACAAAGTAGCGCAAGTCTGCCACCGTCAGCGGCTGTCCGGCCGGGGTGGATCAAATAAAAACAAACGATGCTGATTTTATTGCTAGGCTGGGTGGCGTGAGCGACTTTCCCCCTCCCGGCGGTGTGCCGGGGCCCCCTTCGGCCAGGACTGTCGTGCTGGACGCCCTCCGGTCCGCCCCGGCACCCGCCACCGCGGCAGACCTGGCCGCGGAATGTTCGGTGCCGCTGAGCAGCGTCCGCTTCCATCTCAACGCCCTGCTGCTGACCGGGACAGTCCGCCGGACCACCGATCCGGCGAACGGCAGGGGCAGACCCCGCGTCAGGTACAGCGCCGTGCGCTCCGCCCCCCTGCCGGCCATCGCGTCGGGCTACCGGCTGCTGGCCGAGATCCTCGCGGAATCGCTGGCCGGCGGTGCCGACGATCGCCCGGCATCAGGGCCGGGGGCCGGGCAGGCGGGAGGGCCGGGGGCCGCAGCACAGGCAC
>JBIOFK010000193.1:0-4036 GCA_044447065.1 Actinomycetales bacterium
CCAGGGGCCCGGGTCGGGCGGGCGGATCGGGGTGCTGCCGGCCATGACGGGGGTGAGGTCGGGGTTGGCGGCGAGGACGGAGCCGGCGGCGATGTCGGTGCTCAGGGCGGTGGTGCGGTCGGTGATGGTGCGGACGGGTTCGGGGAGGGGGTGGTCGGTGCGGTAGCCGGAGAACGCGGACAGGGCCCGGATCTGGCGGGCCTGGGTCCAGGAGATGAGGCGCTGGCAGGCGGCGGCGTAGTCCAGCAGTTCGTCGGCGGTCAGGGCCATGGCGTCCCGGGCTTCGGGGTCGACGCCGGCGATGGCCCGTACCGCCGCCGCCAGCGGCACCGGCGCTCCCGGCCGCGGCGGCATGGATGGGCCGGTACCGGAGGCCGGCCCGTCACCGGCGGTGCTGCCGTCACCGGCCGGGGTGCCGCCGGTAGGGGTGGGGAGTTCGGCGGCGGTGCCGGCGTCGGCCGGGCGGGTGCCGTCCAGGCTCCATTCGCCGGCGTAGCGGGCCAGGAGGGACAGGTCGTTGGCCAGGAACAGTTCCGGCAGCAGGGTGAAGAACAGTCCCTCATCATGGCGGGCGGCCGGTCCCGGAGCGGGAAGAGCGCCGCCGGGACCGGACGCGGAGATCCCGTGCCCTGCGCTGCCGTGCTCTTCGCCGATGCCCATAGGAAAAGTATATTCGAATTGATACATGATTTCTAGTATTTATTCGAATCTATGCGCTATAGTTTGCGCCGTTCCGTACACCCACATCTCCGGCCTGCGCGCACCGGCTAGAATCGCCGCCGTCGTGCGCCCGGTACCGCCGCTGCCGTCGTGCGCCCGGTACCGCCGCTGCCGTCGTGCGCCCGGTACCGCCGCCGCCGTCGTGCGCCTGGCACAGCTAGCCCTCGGGGTAGTGGGTTTCCATGAAGTCGTCCCAATGCGCGGCGGCCTTCTCGAAAGCGGTCGCACCCAGCCCGTATGTCGAGGCGATCACCACGGCGCCGGGGTGTTCGCGGAGGTTCGACAGCGGTGCCTGCCGGGCCAGGATCAGCAGACCGTCGCCGTGTTCGGCGTAGTCGTGCACAGTGAGGCCCAGCTGGGACTCGCTGCGGTACCAGACCTTTCCGGTGAGCCGCAGTCCGGTGTTGAGGGTCAGATCATAGTCCTGGCCCGGGTCGGGCAGCCACCCCGTATCGATACCGAGCAGCTCCCATGGATCCTGGCCGGTGGTGCTTTGTCCGTCCGCGTAGATGGTGCGGCGGTGGGCATGCGGATGCCGTTCCAGGGCGAACTTCAGTTGCGCCATGAACATGCTCCAGCCTTCGGTGATATCCGCGTCATAGGGCTCCCACTCGCCGGTGGCTTTTCCCCGGGTCATGGTCAGCACGGTGCCGTCGGTCACCGGTTCGAGGGCAAAGACATCGCCCATTTCCAGCGTCAGCCGGCGGTGATCGGGACTCTCCAGGACATTGTTGTAGTAGATCTGTTGGATCTCCTCGTCGAGCCCGTTCGTCTCCCAGCCGTACCACTGGGCAATCAGGGACGGCTCGCGGAGCATATGCCAGACTTGTTCGGCATCGGCGTTAATGTGTACCGAAAGCTGGGTCGTGTCCATAACGGTCAATCTACGCCGGCTTCCCGTGTCCGGCCAACGTGTCGGGTCATCTCGTCCGACACTGGCCGGCCAACGTGGCCGGTCACCTCGTCCGGTCACCTCGTCCGACACTGGTGGCCCCGGCGTAGGCGGCGCGGTGGTTCGCCTAGCCGGCTGCGGGATTGCGCAGTTCGGCCAGCTCATTGCTGATGCGCCGCTGGAGTTCCCCGGCGTCGAACGTCTCGGAGCCGCCATGGGCCAGCAGCCGCAAGAGCGTTTCCAGCCGCAGCGCCCGCCAATCCAACTCCGCCCGTTTGTCGCCCGCGGCCGCCGACCGGGTAATTTCCTTGTCGTACAGGTTGGGTTCGTTCAGGCTGCGCTGCCTGACGACCGCGGCCATTTTGGCCCGGAACGGGTCGGTTTCGGTGTCATCGGGGGCACGCAGCCGCGCGGACGTCCGGTCCGCCTCGGCCTCGTTGCCGCTGATCACCGCCACGTAGTGCGCGATAGCCAAGCACTGTTCCACCGGCGTCCACCGGCCGGGATTGCCGTCGTAGGGCAGCTCGGTGACAAGGTGGGCGACGCTGAGCGCATGGGCGGCATCGCCCAGCTGCACAAACAGCACCCGGGCCAGCTGGCTGACATCGCGCAGCTGCGCGCCGGACTTGGTGTTCAGCCCTCCGGCCAGCCTGGCCGCTAGGCGCTGGATGGTCTCGTGGCCGCCGTGGGCGGCCGCGGCCGCCGCGGTGACGGCCTCAGGTGTGCCCTCAACAGCCGGGATCGTCTGTGCGCCGGCCACCTGGACGGCCGCCGCGGCGGAGATCCGCAGGGTGCCGCCGTCGTAGCTGACGACCGCGATTGCCTGGTTGCCGAAGTCGTCGTGTTCCCAGTCCACCGACACCACGGTGACGGGGCTGCCCGCGGGGGACATCAGCGTGTGGCCGGGTTCGATCCTGGCAGCCGGGGTGCCGAAGAACTGTGCCTGGGTGGGTTCCGTCACGGGGCCTCAGCCTCCCACGCCGGCGAAGGCAAGGGCCTGGCGCACCAGCTCGCCGCGTCCGCCCATGAATTCGCCCTGCACACCGGGGGAAAGGACATCCCGCGGGGACATCCAGCTCAACTCCAGGGCGTCCTGCCGGGGCTGGCATTCGCCGGTCACCGGGATCACGTAGGCCAGCGCCACGGCGTGCTGGCGTTCGTCGGTCAGCCCGGTCTGGGACGGGCTCGGGAAATATTCGGCCACCGTGAAGGGAACCGGGCTGACCGGCAGCTGCGGCAGGGCCAGCGGCCCGAGGTCCTTTTCGATGTGTCGCAGCAGGGCAGCGCGGATGGTCTCGCGGTACAGCACGCGGCCGGACACCAGCGTGCGGACCATGGTGCCGTCGTCGTCCGCCTGCAGCAGCAGCCCCACCTCATTGACGTACCCCAGCGGGTCAAGGCGGACGGGCACGGCCTCCACATACAGCATGGGCAGGCAGTTGCGCGCCTCGTACAGGTCATCCTCGGACAGCCAGCCGGGATTTGGATCGGGGGTGCGAACGCTCATAGTCCAGTTCTACCCCATGCCCGCGGCAAAGGCCGGACGCCGCTGCCAGATGGTGAAAAGCCCCCGGTAACCCTGGCGGGCCCAAAACGGGGCGGAGAGCGGATTAGCCGTGGCGTGATGGAGCACCACCGAAGGCAGCCTGGCGACCGATGCCTCCGCGTGGACCGCGGCCACCAGCGCCGCGCCGAGTCCGGCGCCCCGCGAGCCCGGCCGAACGAAGGCCGACGCGAGGTATCCGCTGCGGCCCGGGTGCAGGGCGAGATGCTGGATCCACGCTGCCTGATCGGGGTTCTGCAGTTGAGCGAAGCCGCAGAGGTCGCCGTCCTGTTCGAGGACCCACGTCCAGCCGGCGCCCCCACGGTGCGTCTCCACGACACCGCCAGCCAGCAGGCGCCGGCTGCCCGGGCGGGCCGAGACGGCTCCGAACCGGGTGTCGTAGCCGTGCAGCTGTGCCGCCAGATCGCCGACGGCGTCGAGGTCCCGTTCGGTGGCTCGGCGCACCACCATGCCCGGCGGCAGAGCCCGTGGCCCTGCGGACGGCGGGATGGCCCCCGGGCCGCCGGCGGTGGCGCGGACGACGCGGGCCGCAAGATTGGTGACCGGCGTGAAATGGGCCCGCATCAGCGGAAGAACATAGCGAGTGTCGAGGCTGGGGACGGTGAGGACGAGGGCGGTGTCGGTGTCGGCCGCACTCCCGCGCGGAGCCATCAGGCCGGTTTTCAGGGCTCCCAGGACCTTGGATTGCCAGGCGTCCAGTAGCCCGGATAACGCCGGGCCCGGGTCATTTCCTTCGAGGGTGACCTGCAGGAAATACTGATGCAAGGCGCCCCCAGCCGCGGGCCGCCGGCACGGCCGGGCGGGCGGCGTCCGGATCGGGTATCAGGAGGGCTGTTCCCTCCGGTCCGGAAACGATGCGG
>JBIOFK010000194.1:0-3996 GCA_044447065.1 Actinomycetales bacterium
CGTTTTCTTGTGTGCCGGTGCGATTCGTTCGACGCTCCCCGCAGGCGGCCGGCGCGCGCTGTTATCCACACCCCGCGAAGTTTCCCTAGACCGGGCCACCGTTGTGCCCTAGGCTCTGACCACGGGCCGGAACGTAGGCCCTGGACACCTGAGGATAACGCCGCCGGGGAGGGGGTGCGGTGTGGACGCGGTCAACGTCGTCGAAGACGAGGTGCGGGAGCTGATCCGGCGCCGCGGACTCGACCCCCTGCATGAGCCCGGCGAGGTTCGCCGGCTCATTGACGCGGCGCTGGATGACTACGGCGAGCGGTCCCTGCTCGGCGCGGTCCCGCCGCTGGTGCACAGTGATGCGGTCCGCAAGACCGTTTTCGACGCTGTCGCCGGCTTCGGGGTCCTGCAGCCGTTCCTGGACGATCCCGCCATCGAGGAAGTCTGGATCAATTCGCCCAAGGAAATCTACGTCGCACGCAACGGGGAATCCGAGCTCACCTCCCTTACGCTCAGCGAGCAGCAGATCCGGGACCTGGTGGAGAAGATGCTCAAGAGCTCCGGCCGGCGCCTGGACCTGAGCACCCCCTTTGTCGACGCCGCGCTGCCCGACGGGTCCCGCCTGCACGTCGCCATTCCGGACGTGACCCGCCGCCACTGGGCGGTGAACATCCGCAAGTTTTCGGTCCGCGCCAGCCGGCTGGACCATCTGGTCGGCCTGGGAACGCTGACCCCGCAGGCCGCCCGCTTTCTCGGCGCCGCCGTCAGCGCAGGACTGAACATCCTGGTCTCCGGAGCTACCCAGGCCGGCAAGACCACGATGCTGAACTGTCTGGGCGCGAGCATAGGTTCCCGCGAACGGGTCATCACGGTGGAGGAGATCTTCGAGCTCCGGATACCGCTGCGGGACGTGGTAGGGCTCCAGTGCCGCCAACCCAATCTGGAAGGCGGCGGAGAGATCCCGCTCCGGCGCCTGGTCAAGGAGGCCCTGCGGATGCGCCCTGACCGGCTGATCGTCGGTGAGGTCCGGGAGGCTGAAAGCCTGGACATGCTGATCGCGCTGAACGCGGGCCTGCCCGGGATGTGCACGATCCACGCCAATTCGGCCCGCGACGCGGTCACGAAGCTGTGCACGCTGCCGCTGCTGGCCGGCGCGAACATCAGTTCTGCCTTCGTCGTCCCGACCGTGGCCTCCTGCATCGACCTGGTCGTGCATTGTGCCCGCGCCACCTCCGGGCGACGGTCCGTGACCGAAATCCTCTCCCTGGGCCGGCGCGTGGAAAACGGCATCATCGAATCCGCCACCGTCTTCGCCCGCCGGGACGGGGAACTGGTGCCGGTGGCCGCGGCCATGCCGTCGCCGGAAAAGTTTGCCGCGGCCGGCTTCGACGTCGCTGCCCTCGTGGACGTCCAGCCATGACCGCCGCCGCGGGTGCCCTCGGCGGCGTCGGCCTGTTCCTGGTGTGGTGGTCGTGCTGGGTCGTGCCTCCGCGGCAGCCGCGGCCGGGCCGCCGGGACCGGGTGCAGGAACTGCTGCACCGCGCCGGGATCGAGCGGGTCAGCACCGCCGGCTACGCCACCAGCTGCCTGGCCCTGGCCGCCGTCGTCCTGCTTCTGATCTTCGCGCTCACCCGCTCCCCGGCCATTGCCCTGTGCTTCGCGCTGTTCGCCGGCTGGCTCCCCGTCGCCGCCGTCCGCTGGCGGGCCAAACGCCGCCAAAGCGTGCTGCGCCAGCTCTGGCCGGACGTGGTGGACCACCTGCGCTCCGCCATCCGGGCCGGGCTGTCCCTGCCCGAGGCGCTGAGCCAGCTCGGCGAGAAGGGGCCGGAAGAGCTGCGGCCTGTCTTCCGCGACTTCGGCAATGATTACCGGGCCGGCGGCCAGTTCGATCCGGCGCTGGACCGGCTCAAGGACCGCCTGGCGGATCCGGTGGCGGACAGAATTTTCCAGGCCCTGCGGCTGACCCGCGAGGTGGGCGGCTCGGACCTGGGACGGCTGCTCGGCACCCTGGCGGACTTCCTCCGCGACAGTGCCCGCACCCGCAGCGAGCTGGAGGCCCGCCAGTCCTGGACCGTCAACGCCGCCCGGCTCGCCGTGGCCGCGCCCTGGCTGGTGCTCATGCTGCTGGCGACGCGGGCGGAGGCCATTGCCGCGTACAACACCCCGGCCGGCTGGATCGTGCTCGCCGGCGGCCTGGCCGTCTCCCTGGTCTGCTACCGGCTGATGCTGCGCATCGGCGCGCTGCCCGCTGACGAGCGGGTGCTGGGATGAGCACGACGACGGCGCTGGCGGCGTGCTCGGGTATCCTCCTGGGCACGGGGCTGTGGCTGGTCCTGATCCGGCTGCCGATGATGCGCCGGCCCAGCTTCGCCGAGCGGATCGAGCCGCAACTGCTCTCGGCGGTGACGGGCTCGCGCCTGCTGACCGACGAAAGCGGCCCGCCCACCCTGTTCGGCCCGCTGGAGCGGATTCTGCGCACCCTTCTCGGCGACGCGGGCCGCTGGCTGGACCGGTTCAACCCGGGCGGCAGCGCGCTGACCCGCCGCCACCGCCAGGCAGGCCGTCCCGGAACCGTGCTGGACTTCCGCGCCTCGCAACTGCTCTGGGCCGCGGCGGGGCTGGCCGCGGGGATCCTGGCGGCCCTGCTCAGCGCGGCCAGCGGCCGGTTCAACCTGCTGCTGGGCGTCGGCGGCGTGCTGGGACTGTCCGTCGGGGCATTCCTGGCCAAGGACTACCTGCTCTCCGCGCAAATCCGCCGCCGCGAGTCCAGGATGCTTGCCGAATTTCCGGCGCTCGCAGAGCTGATGGCCCTGGCCGTCAGCGCGGGGGAGAGCGCCACCGGTGCGCTGGAGCGCGTGGCCGCCTCCTCCCGGGGCGAACTGGCCAAGGATTTCGCCGGAATCCTCGCCCGCACCCGTAGCGGGGTGCCGCTCAACGAGGCCCTGGCCGAGTACTCCCGCTCCACCCGGCTGGCTCCGCTCGTCCGGTTTATCGACGGCATCATCGTCGCCGTCGAGCGCGGCACGCCGCTGGCGGAAGTGCTGCGGGCCCAGGCACAGGACGTCCGGGACGGAGCCAAACGGGAGCTGATGGAATCCGCCGGACGAAAGGAGATCGGCATGATGGTCCCGCTGGTCTTCGGTGTCCTGCCGCTGACAGTAATTTTCGCGGTTTTTCCGGGTCTGGCGCTGCTGGACCTCGGATTTTGACCATCCAACCATCACCACCGCATCCAGGGGCAACCATGAACAGGGGACAACAATGAATACGGTATTCCACCGGTACACGGCACGGTCCGTCCGCCGTGCCCCGCACATCGCAACCGTCCTCCGCGGCGCCGTCGGGCTGACGCTCCTGCTGCCGCTGTTGACGGCGGGGCTCCGGGCCGTCGCCGAAGAGCCCATAGGCGGGAACCGGGAACGCGGTGACGTCCCGGGCTGGGTCATGATCACGCTGATGTCCGCCGTTTTGGTGGCCGGGCTGCTCGCCATCGCGGGCCCGGCGCTGGAGGGACTGTTCCAGAGCGCGATGGACCAGGTCAACCAGGGCAGATGAACGCCCGTGACGGGCAGGACGGGTCCGCCGTCGTCGACTTCGTGCTGGTCGGCGCCCTGACGGTGCTGGTCTTCCTGTCCGTGATCCAGCTGGCCCTCGTGCTGCACGTCCGCAACACCGTGATGGACGCCGCCGCGTCCGGCGCCCGGTACGGCACCCTCGCCGACCGCGGACCGGCCGATGCCCGGCAGCGCACCGTTGAACTGATCACGGAAGCCCTCGGCCCGGCCTACGCGCAGCAAGTCGCGGTGGGCACCGCGACGTTTGGCGGACTGACCACCCTTGAGGTCACCGTGAGCGCGCCGTTTCCGGTCATCGGGCTGATCGGCCCCGGCGGAGCTCTGCAGGTCATCGGCCATGCCGCTCTGCAGCCCTGAGCGCGCACCGGGCACCTGCCCGGCCGGCGCCGGCGCGGCCGGCGAAACGGCGGAGGAGGGCAGCGCCGTCGTGGAA
>JBIOFK010000195.1:0-3991 GCA_044447065.1 Actinomycetales bacterium
GCCGAAGGCAAAGGCGGCGACGGCGGCAGCCGTGTAGGTGCCTATCCCCGGCAGCGCCAGCAGCGCGGCAAAGCCCGGGGGAACCTCGCCGCCGTGGCTGGCGGTGATCTCGCCGGCGGCAGCGTGGAGGCGCAGGGCCCGGCGGGGATAGCCCAGCCGTCCCCAGGCGCGGACGGCTTCGCCGGCGGGCTCGGCGGCCAAATCCTGCGGCCGTGGCCACCGCCGCAGCCATTCCTCCCAGACCGGCAGCACCCGGACCACGGGCGTCTGCTGCAGCATGACCTCGCTGATCAGCACGCCCCAGGGCGTGCATTCGGGCCTGCGCCAAGGCAGGTCGCGCGCGTTGGCCGAAAACCAGGCGGCGATGCGGGAGTGCAGCTGGGGGATCGGGTCCCGCTCGGCGGGCGTGGACGTCTGCGTGGCTTCGATGCCTCCAGTCTATTTCGGCGGCGGAACCGGCGGCACCGGGGCCGGCGTGAAAAGTTTCACATCATCCGATGGTGCGGCTCCCGGCGTGGGAGGGCGGGGCTTGGGCCGGCGGTGCCTACCCTTGAACCATGGCTAGGCAAGGGACGTCGGGGAGCAGCGGACCCGCCGGACGTGGACCCGCCGGACGTGGACCCGCCGGCGGCCCGGGCAGGCGGCCTTCGGCGAAGGTGCTCCGCCGCCGCAGGGCCCTTTTCTTCGGCGGCCTGCTGGTTGTCGTGCTGGCCGCGGTCGCAGCAGCGCTGCTGATCGGCGCCAGCCTGCGCCACCCGGGTCAAGCCGGGGGACCCGTGTCCTCGGCCCCGTCGGCCCATTCGGCGACGACATCCGCCAGCCCGTCGGCCACAGCTACCGCCGCGGCCACACCGACCACGGCAGCCACCGGCTCGGCGCCGTCGGCCAGTCCATCGGTGAGCCCCGGCGCATCGGGCAGCCCCGCCTGCGATGAAAACCTGGTCACCGTGGCCGCTTCCACGGACGCCGCCAGCTACGCCGCAGGCCAGCAGCCCGTGTTCACCCTTAAGGTGACGAACACCGGAACGGCCGCATGCCAGGTCAATGTCGGCACCAGCCAGCAGGAATTCTCGGTGCTCAGCGGTCAGGACAGGATCTTCGACTCCCGCGACTGCCAGCAGAACCCGCAGGACAAGACTCTCTCGCTGGCTGCCGGCGCCTCCGAGACGGCAAATTTTGTCTGGCAGCGCAACCGCACCGAGCCCGGCTGCGCACCGGTCACCGCGGTTCCGGGCCCAGGAAGCTACACGCTGACGGTATCGCTGGGCGCGCGCATTAGCGCCAAGCACAGTTTCGAGCTGAAATAGCAGGTCCGGCCGCGATGGATGGCGCATACCGGCCGGTGGATTGCCGGCGGCCGGATTACTAGAGGAACCGGTCCAGCAGGCTTGCCTCGGCTATCCGCGAAAGCCCCTCGCGCACGGTCCGTGCCCGCTGTTCGCCGATGCCGTCGACGGCCATCAGCTCGCCGATCGTTGCCGCCATGAGGTTCTGCAGGCCGCCGAAGTGGTCCACCAGCCTGTCCGCCACGGCCCGCGGGACAGCTTTCAGGCCGGAGAGCAGGCGGTAACCGCGCGGCTGCACCACCGCCTCCAGCGAATCCTGTCCGGAGGTGAGCCCTACAATGTTCGAAATGCGGTTCAGGTCGATCAGTTCGGTGGGGCCGATGTCCTTCAGCGCGGCGACGGCGGACTCGACATCCGCCGAATTGGCCGCGGCGCCGAAATAGTCCCGGATCACCATTTCCGGTCCCGGTCCGCGGCCCACTGTCAGCTCATCGAGCTGCAGGGACAGCAGCCGGCCGTCCTCACCGAGTTCGAGCACGTACTGCGCAATCTCCTCCGAGATCCTGCGCACCATTTCCTGGCGCTGCAGCGTCACGGCCACGTCGCGGACGGTGACCATCGCTTCGATCTCGAGCGCGGACAGGGAACTGGTGACCTGGTCCAGGCGGGAACGGTAGCGCTCCAGGGTGGCGAGGGCCTGGTTGGCCCGGGCCAGCACCTTTTCGGAGCCCTCAAGAACATGCCTCAGCCCGTCGACGTACAGGGCGATAATCTGCATGGACTGGCTGACGGAAACGACGGGCACCCCGGTCTGGATGGCTACCCGCTCCGCCGTACGGTGCCGGGTACCGGATTCCTGGGTCTCGATACTGGGATCCGGGACCAGCTGGACGGCCGCCCGCAGAATACGGCTGGCGTCCTTGTCGCAGATGATGGCGCCGTCCATCTTGGCAAGCTCGCGGAGCCGGGTGGGCGAAAAGTCGATCCCGATGTCGAAACCGCCTGAACAGAGCGAGTCGATCGTCCTGTCCGAGCCGAGGACGATCAGGGCGCCGGTGCGGCCGCGCAGAATGCGTTCCAGCCCGTCGCGAAGCGGAGTTCCGGGCGCCACGCGGGCCAGAGTCGCCTTGAGCGAGTCTTCCGGACTCCGAACCATTGCATCTGCCTCTCAGGCGCGCGCGGAGTATCCGCGCCGCACATTCATGCCCAATAATAGTGGGAACCGGGACCCTGCTGGTTCCTAGCCGCCCACGCTGTGCAGCGGCACCACCTTCCGCTCCCTCGGCGCCTTCGCCAGGGCGATCTCCAGCGCCTCCGAGAGAAGGGTAACCTCCCTGACGGCGAAGCCCGCGGGGATCTCCCCGGGCCCCTTGGGACTGGCCGGAATGATCGCCCGCGTGAATCCGAGCCGGGCGGCTTCCTGGATGCGCTGGTTGATTCCCGGCACCGCGCGCACCTCGCCCGCGAGGCCCACCTCCCCGAAGGCCACCAGCCGCTGGTCGATCGGGACCCGGGACTTGGAGGACGCCACCGACAGCGCAATGGCCAGATCCACCGCCGGCTCGCTCAGCCGCATGCCGCCGACTGTGGCCACGTAGCTGTCGTCGGCGCCCAGGTCCGCCCCCGCGCGCTGCTGCAGCACGGCGAGCAGCATGGACACGCGGGAGGATTCCAGCCCGCTGGTGGTGCGCCGCGGGTTGGTGCCCCCGCTCGCGGCCAAAAGCGACTGCACCTCGGCCAGCAGCGGGCGGCGGCCCTCCAGGGTGACGGTGATGCAGGTGCCAGAGACCGGTTCCTTGGTCCGGGTGACGAACAGCCCGCTCGGATCGGCCAGCCCGGTGATGCCGTGCTCAGTCAGGTCGAAGCAGCCCACATCGTCGGTGGGACCGTAGCGGTTCTTAATGGCCCGAAGCATGCGCAACCGGGAGTGCTTCTCGCCGTCGAACTGGCAGACCACATCCACCAGATGCTCCAGCAGCCGGGGCCCGGCAATCGATCCGTCCTTGGTCACATGGCCCACCAGCAGGGTGGTCATGTTCAGGCGTTTGGCCGCGGCAATCAGGGACGCCGCCACCTCCCGGACCTGCGTGACCCCGCCGGCGCTGCCCTCCACGTCCGCGCTGCTCAGCGTCTGCACGGAGTCCAGCACGAGCAGCGCCGGCCGGACCTGCTCCACATGCCCCAGCGCGGTTCCGAGATCGGTTTCGGCTGTCAGGTACAGGGTGTCGGCGATGGCGCCGATCCGCTCCGCCCGCAGTTTGACCTGCGCCGCGGACTCCTCTCCCGAGATGTACAGCACCGCGCGCGGACGCCCCGCATTATTCCGCGCGAAGTTCGCGGCAACGTCCAGCAGCAGCGTGGATTTGCCGACGCCGGGTTCGCCCGCCAGCAGCACGACCGCGCCCGGCACCACCCCGCCGCCGAGCACCCTGTCAAGCTCGTCGACGCCGGTGGGCAGCTGGCTGGCGTGCGTCGCGTCAATCTCCGCGATCGGCAGCGCCGGCACCGCAATACTGGTGGCCGCCGTCGTCCTGGCCACCGCCGCACCGGTCTCGGCCACCGACCCCCACGCCTGGCATTCCCCGCACCTGCCCACCCACTTGGCAGTGGTCCAGCCGCATTCGGCGCACTTGTATCCCGGGCTCTTGGCGGCCCGCACCTGCTTGGATGCCATGACCTCAGGCTAGCCGAGCGCACCGACATCC
>JBIOFK010000196.1:0-3987 GCA_044447065.1 Actinomycetales bacterium
CCTTCTCCGGACCCCACCGCTCCGGTGCCGTCGCCGAGCCCGGCTCCCTCGGCCAGCCCGCCGCCGTCGTCGCCAAGCCCGACGCCTGCGCCAAGTCCGGAGCCGACGCCTTCGCCGGATCCGACATCCACTCCGTCGCCGAGCCCGACTCCCGATCCGTCGCCAAGTCCGTCGCCAAGTCCCTCGCCGGAGCCGTCTCCGGATCCGACGTCCACTCCTTCTCCGGACCCGACCCCCAGCCAGTCGCCGGATCCGTCCTCGGCCCCGGCGCCCTCGACAAGCCCGACGTCGAGCCCGACGTCAAGCCCGACGTCGGCCCCTCCGCCCGCTGCCACACCTCCGGCCCCGACACCTGCGCCCGTCGCCACGACGGATCCCAATGAATTGCTTCCGATCCTGGCCCGGGCCCAACAGCCGCCGGATCTGGTCACCGCGGCCCTGCCTGCGACGGTTGATCCGGCCAGCACCCGGTTCCTGGGCACCGTGGGCACGCTCAAGTACTTTGCCGCCCGCGGTACCGACAGCATCTGGCTGCTGGCTGTCGCGGCGGACGGTTCGCTGGCACGGCGCGGATCCGCGTCGGTGGACAAGTTCGCGGCCGACGGAATCACCTTGCCCGCCGCGGATACCGTCCCGCCCGTGCGGCTGCTCCCGCCCGGACGGGCCGTCCCCGCAGGTTGGACCGCCGTCGTGCCCGGCCTGTCCACCCAGTAATCTCTACGCTGTGCCGCCGCGGCAGCCGGAACCAGTAACGCCCACGCAGCCGCGTCCCCCGAGGTGACCTCCTCGCGGCGCGAGCTGGCATCCGCCGGGCCGACGAACGGGCATGCCCATCCGGCGCCGGGGGCATGCCCGTCGGACGCCCGACCCAATGGGCATAATCCGTTATGCCCGTTCCCCGCTCCGGCCACCGGACATGTCCCGTGGGAGACTGGGGCGTGGGCCATATCGACGTCGCAAATATTGATTACTTCCTCTCCGATGGCAGGCAACTGCTCAACGGGGTCAGCTTCCGCGTGGGAGACGGGGCCAAAACAGCCTTGATCGGTCCTAACGGAACGGGCAAAACCACCCTGCTGCGGATCATCGCCGGGGACATCGCCGCCGATGAGGGCGTGGTGACGAAATCCGGGAACCTCGGCGTGATGCGCCAGTTCGTCGGCCAGGTCCGCGATGAATCCACCGTCCGGGACCTGCTGCTCTCCGTCGCCCCGCCCGCGGTCCGCACGGCCGGGCTGGAAGTGGATGCCGCGGAACTGGCCATGATGGAGGCCGACGACGAGCCCACCCAGATGGCCTACGCCCAGGCCATTGCGGACTGGGGCGACGCCGGCGGCTACGAGATGGAAACCGTCTGGGACGAGGTCACCATGGCCGCGATGGGCGTGGACTTCTACAGGGCCCAGTTCCGCAAGGCCTCCACGCTCAGCGGCGGCGAGCAGAAGCGGCTGGTCCTCGAGGCACTGTTCAACGGACCCGATGAAATCCTGCTGCTCGACGAACCGGACAACTACCTGGACGTCCCGGGCAAGCGCTGGCTGGAGGCCAAGCTGGCCGAGAGTTCCAAATCGGTTCTGCTGGTCAGCCACGACCGGGAACTGCTGGCCAACGCGGCGAACCGGATCGTGACCCTGGAACCGGGCATCAACGGCGCGTCCAGCTGGACCCACGGCGGCGGCTTCGGCTCCTACATCCAGGCCCGTGATGACCGCAACGCCCGCTTCGAGGAACTGCGCCGGCGCTGGGACGAGGAGCACC
The DNA here is from genome assembly GCA_044447065.1 of Actinomycetales bacterium. Taxonomy (GTDB): domain Bacteria; phylum Actinomycetota; class Actinomycetes; order Actinomycetales; family Micrococcaceae; genus JBIOFK01. The sequence continues at coordinate 1,759 of JBIOFK010000196.1, forward strand.
TCAAGCTCAAGGAGCTCGTCAACATGTACAAGAACAAGGCCGCATTCCGCTCCGACATGGCCAACCGCTACCACGCGGCCCAAACCAGGCTGGCGAAATTCCTGGAGGCTGGCCCGCCCGAGGCCCTGCCGATTGAGCAGCACGTGAAGATGCGGCTCAAGGGCGGCCGGACCGCCAAGCGCGCCGTGGTCGCCAAGAAGCTGGAGCTCACCGGGCTGATGAAGGCGTTCGACGCCGAAATCTGGTTTGGCGACCGGGTGGCCGTTCTGGGGTCCAACGGCAGCGGCAAGAGCCACTTCCTGCGGTTGCTGGCGGCCGGAGGTTCCGATCCGGACAAAGAACACGAACCCGTGTCGGAAATCGAAATCGCCCCGGTCCCGCATGCCGGCAGCGTCAAGCTCGGCGCCCGCATCCGGCCCGGCTTCTTTGCCCAGACGCACTCCCGGCCGGACCTGCTGGGCCGGACGCTGCTGGCCATCCTGCACCGCGGCGACGACCACCGTTCGGGCCTGGGCCGCGAGGCCGCCGCCGGGGCGCTGGACCGCTACGGCCTGGCCGCCAGCTCCGAACAGCTTTACGACTCGCTGTCCGGTGGCCAGCAGGCCAGGTTCCAGATCCTGCTGCTGGAACTCTCCGGCGCCACGCTGCTGCTCCTTGATGAGCCCACGGACAATCTGGACCTGCATTCGGCCGAGGCGCTGGAGAAAGCCATCGACGGGTTCGAAGGCACCGTCCTGGCGGTGACCCATGACCGCTGGTTCGCGCGCAGCTTCGACAGGTACTTTGTCTTCGGCTCCGACGGAAAGGTCTACGAATCGGATGAACCGGTCTGGGACGAACAGCGGGTGCAGCGCGCCCGCTGACGGCTACGGGCGAGGATCCGGCGGAGACCGCGCCCGGCCGGCCGCCGCACCGGCTGGGATATCCTCTCTATGACACCGCACCGACACCGCACCGTGCCGAGGGGACCAGAGTGACCGAGACAGATCAGACCGTTCGCCGCCCTGCCCGGGCCGCCGTTCGCCACCCCGCCAGGACGCCGGACCGGGACCCGGACCGGCGATGAGGGCGGAGCAGGCCCGTAGCGCGGCACTGGCCACCTTCGTGGTCTTCGGGATCAACGGCCTCGCCTTCGCCAGCTGGGCCGCGCGCATCCCGGCCGCCACCAGGATCCTCGGCCTGAGCGCCGGGGAAATGGGTGCTGTCCTGCTGACCGGGGCTGCGGGTTCGGTGCTGGCTCTTCCCCTTTCCGGCCGGATCGTGTCCAGGATCGGCACCGCAAACACTGTCCGCGCCGGCGGCCTGGCCGTCGCCACCGGGGGGCTTATCGTGTCGCTGGCGTTGCTGCTGGCCTCGGTCCCGCTGACTGCGCTCGGCCTGTTCTGCTTCGGAGCGGGTATCGGGCTGTGGGACGTCGCGCAGAACATCGAGGGAGCGGAGGTGGAACGGCGGCTGGGCCGAACAGTGATGCCGCAGTTCCACGCGGCCTTCAGCGGGGGTGCGTTCGTCGGAGCGCTGGTGGGGGCCGGGCTGTCGAGCCTCAAGGTCGGGTTGCCGGTGCACCTGCTGGGGATCGCCGTCGTCGTCGTGGTCCTGGTCCTGGTGGCCACCCGGTTTTACCTGCCGGAGCGCCGGCACGCCGTCGCTGTGCCGGCGGACCCCACCGCGGCCGGCCCGGCGGCGCGCGGTCCGAATTCCTGGCGGGAGAGCCGTACCCTCCTGATCGGCCTGGTGGTCCTTGGAGCCGCCCTGACCGAAGGGGCGGCGAACGACTGGATCGCGAAGGCGACCGTGGACGGACTGCACACCACGGAGTCCTCCGGCGCGGTGATGTTCGCGGTGTTCGTCGCATCGATGACGGCGTTCCGCTTTGTGGGCGGCCGGTTCATCGACCGCTTCGGTCGGGTGCCGGTGCTATACGCCAGCCTGGGCGCCGCCCTGGCGGGGCTGGTGTTGTTCGTGCTGGGCCCGAATGTCTGGCTGGCCGGGCTGGGCGCGGTGTTCTGGGGCGCGGGCGCAGCCCTCGGCTTCCCGATGGGCATGTCCGCCGCCGCGGATGATCCGGCCCGCGCGGCCTCCCGCGTTTCCGTGGTGTCCACCGTCGGATACGTCGCGTTCCTGGCCGGGCCTCCGCTGCTGGGCTTCCTTGGCGACCACTTCACCATCCGTTATGCGCTGCTGGCGGTGGGGATCGCCATTGTTGCCTCGATCCTCACCGCCAGCAGCGCA
>JBIOFK010000197.1:0-3957 GCA_044447065.1 Actinomycetales bacterium
CGGAACGCCAGGGAGGTGCGGCGGATCAGCACGTCGATGAGATGGCCGATCTGCTCGTGTTCGACCATAAAGCCGAGCTCCCCGGTGCTCAGTTCCGCCGTTGCCGACAGGGCGTGGTCCTCGCCGGCTTCGAGATACGCGATCACCTCGGCGGCCCGGGTACCGTAGCGGGTCAGCAGCGTGGCGACCCGTTCCCGGGGAACCGCGGCGCTGGAGTGGGCGGCGATCCAGGTTTCGACGGCGGCGGCGGAGCCGGGAAAGTCCTTGCCGCCGCCGATCGCCAGTCCCGCGGTGGTGATCCTGCGTTGCGCCCCGAGCAGCAGGAGGACATCGTTGCTGAGGTGTTCGGAGAGGGCCCGGAAGGTGGTCCACTTGCCGCCGACCAGGCTGAGCACAGGCACCTTTCGTCCGCCGACGCGGCGGTGGCCGGTTTCGATCCGGTAGTCGCGGGAGACGAACCCGGGGGCTGTCTCGTCGTGCCGCGGCAGCGGCCGGACCCCGGCGAAGCTGTACACGATGTCCTCGCGGCGGAGCGTGATGTCGGGGAAGACGTGGCCGACCAGGTCGAAGAAATACGTGATCTCCGCGTCGGTGCAGACCGCGTCCTGGTCGATGTCCGCGTCGATGTCGGTGGTGCCCACCAGCACCCTGTCCCCCATCGGGTAAATGAGCACGATGCGTCCGTCGGTGTGCTCAAAGAAGATCTCGCGTCCGGCGCACGCGGCCAGCAGCTCCGGGTGGTCCAGGACAATGTGCGAGCCCTTCGTGCCGCCCATGAAGGACGACGGCGAGCCGAGGGTTTCGTTGGTCTTGTCCACCCAGGCGCCGGTGGTGTTCACAATGACGTCGGCCGTGAAGGTGAAGGAGCCGCCGCTGAGCTCGTCGGTGAGCTCGACGCCGTCGTCCGTGACCTTGGTGACCGCCAGGTAGTTGGAGGCCCGGGCCCTGGCACCGCCGGCCTTCTCGCCGTCCTGCAGCACGTCCAGGGTCAGCCGCTCCGGATTGTGCACGGACGCGTCGAAGTACGTGGCGGCGTACTTGATGCCCGGATTGAGCCGCGGCAGTTCGGCCAGGGCCCTCCTGCGCCCGGCGAACTGGTGGCGCGGAACCGTGCCGCCGTCGCGGGAGAAGGAGTCATACAGGCTCAGCCCGAGCTTGATCAGGAAAGCGCCGCGCTCCTTGGGCTTGCCCTGCCTGTGCGTCAGGAACCGCATCGGGGCGGCCAGTACGCCGGAAACGGTGCTGAAAATCGGGATCGTGGTCTTCAGCGGCTTGACGTAGTGGGGGGCGATCCGCAGCAGCGAATTGCGCTCCGTCACGGATTCGCGGACCAGCCGGAATTCGCCGTTCTCAAGGTAGCGGATCCCGCCGTGGATCATGTGCGAGGAAGCCCCGGATGCTCCCTGGCAATAGTCCCCGCGTTCCACCAGGGCCACGTCAATACCCTGCAGGGCCAGATCCCGGAACGTGCCGACGCCGTTAATGCCGCCGCCGATGATGAGCACCCGCGCCCGCGGCCGGTTCCGCAGCGCTTCGACACTGGGCCGCCGGACCGGATGCTCCGCTGTTGGTCCTTCGGTGCCGAGAATCCCCACCGGAACTCCTTTGGTCTGGAACTGTGCGCCGCGGCGCCTTCATCCATTATCATCGTGAAAGGTGAAAAATGCAGTCAAGCCAAATGCACAAACGTGCAGTTTTGCCGGCCGGAAGGTGACAGGGATGCGTTCCACACAGTCGCAAAGCCTGCGGGCTGCACAAATGTATTACCTGCAGGACCTCACTATGGACGCCATCGCCCGGGAGCTGGGCACCTCCCGCTCGACCGTTTCCCGGCTGCTTACCGCCGCCAGGGACAGCGGCCTGGTGCAGATCCAGATCCGCAGCGCCGCGGAGCGGACGCCGGAGCTGGAACAGGCCATCAGGGGGCGGTTCGGCGTCGAGGCCCATGTGGTTCCGCTGCCGGATTCGCTCAACGAAGCGGACGCGCTGGAACGGGTCAGCATCCAGGCTGCCCGCACCATCGGTCCGCTGGTCGACTCCAATGCGGTGATCGGCGTGGCGTGGGGGTCGACGGTCAGCGCCGTGAGCCGGCACCTGGGCCGCAAGACCACGCACGACAGCGTCATCGTCCAACTCAACGGCGCCGGGAACATCCAGACGACGGGGATCAGCTACGCCAGTGACATCCTGCGCCGCTTCGGTGCGGCGTACGGGGCACGCGTGGAGCAGTTCGCCGTGCCGGCCTTCTTCGACCGCGCGGAGACCAAGCGGCTGATGTGGCAGGAACGCAGCGTCCGGCGGGTGCTGGATCTGCAGGCGCGGATGACCATGGCCATTTTCGGCGTGGGCTCCACCGACGCGGACATCCCCAGCCACGTGTACGCCGGTGGCTACCTGGACGCCGACGACCTCGCCGGGCTGGCCGCGGACGGCGTGGTCGCCGACGTCGCCACCAAGTTCTTCCGCGCCGACGGCTCCGATTCCGGGATCCTGATGAACGAACGCTCCAGCGGACCGGACCTGTCGGTGCTGCGGCAGACCCGCCGGCGGATCTGCATCCTGTCCGGAGCCTCCAAGATCCACGGCCTCCGCGGCGCCCTGGCGGCCGGCCTGGCCACCGACCTGATCCTGGATGAGGCGTCCGCGCGGCGGCTGCTGGCCAGCGGGTAACGGCCGGAATCCTCGGTAGAGTCTCAGGTATGCACAGCATTCCCTCCCTCCGGCTGAACAACGGCGTGCTGCTGCCGCAGCTCGGCTACGGCGTGTACAAGGTTCCGGCCCTGGACTGCAGCGGACTGGTACGCCAGGCCCTGGAGACCGGCTACCGCAGCATCGATACCGCGGCGCTCTACGGCAATGAGGAGGGCGTCGGCCAGGCCGTCCGCGACGCCACCGGTGAGCACGGCTGGCTGGAACGCAGTGACATTTTCGTCACCAGCAAGGTGTGGAACGACAGCCACGGCTACCGGAGCACGCTGGCCGCCTTCGCCGAGTCGATGGAGCGCCTCGGCCTGGAATACCTGGATCTGTACCTGATCCATTGGCCCTGCCCGGAACGCAACGCGTTCGTCGAGACGTACAAGGCGCTGGAAAAGCTCTACCACGACGGCGCCGTGCGGGCCATCGGCGTCTCCAACTTCAGCCGGCAGCATCTGGAGCGGCTGCTTGCCGAAACCTCTGTGGTGCCGGCGGTGAACCAGGTGGAGCTGCACCCGCTGCTGCAGCAGCGCGAACTGCGCGAGTTCCATGCCCTGCACGGCATGGTGACCGAGGCGTGGAGCCCGCTGGCCCGCGGCTCCCTGCTTGGGCATCCGGGCTTGGGCGAGATCGCCGGCGCGCTCGGCGTCTCCCCCGCGCGGGTGGCCCTGCGGTGGCAGCTGCAGCTGGGCAACGCGGCCATTCCCAAGTCCAGCTCCCGGGAGCGGATGGCGGCCAATCTCGATGTCTTCAACTTCCGCCTCGACGACGCGCAGATGGCCGCCCTGGCGGCGCTGGATGCCGGCACCCGGTCCGGCTCCGACCCCGACACGGTGAACTGAGGCGGCCGGCGATGAGCACTAGGAAAGGCCCGGGGGCGGCAATACACCCCGAACTGTCGGCGCGGGAAACCGCCACGATCCTCCGCGTGGACGGATCGGACGTGCACCTGTGGGAGTACGCCCCGGTGGAAACGACCGGCGCGACCCGGACGCTGCTGCTGGTCCACGGCTTCCGCGGAGACCACCACGGCCTGGCCCGCCTCGTCGAGGCACTGCCCGACATGCGCATCCTCAGCCCGGACCTGCCCGGCTTCGGGAGCTCGGGCGCCTGGCCGGACCGCGGACACGATATCGCAGGGTATAGCGCCTTCCTTTCCGCCCTGCTGGAGCGGCTCTCGCTCGGACCGGACACCGTGATGGTGGGCCATTCGTTCGGTTCGATCGTGGCCAGCCACTTCGCCGCCGCCCACCCAGGATC
>JBIOFK010000198.1:0-3927 GCA_044447065.1 Actinomycetales bacterium
CTTGAAGGCCCGGTACTGCAGCAGCCGGGCAAAGAGCAGGTCCCGGGCCTCCAGCAGCGCGATGTCCTCATCGCTTTCGACCTCTCCCGAGGGAAGCAGCCGGGCGGCCTTGAGGTCCAGGAGGGTGGAGGCGATGACCAGAAATTCGCTGGCCTCGTCAAGGGTCCAGTCCTGGCCGGAACGCTGCAGATTGCGGATGTAGCCGATGAACTCGTCCGTCACCCGGGCAAGCGAGACCTCCGTGATGTCCAGCTCGTGCTTGGAAATCAGGCCAAGCAGCAGATCGAACGGACCGGTGAAGTTATCCAGCCGGACGCTGAAACCGGGACCCGGTTCCGCCGTCCGCGGTGCCTTAGCGTCAGGGTGCGCCACCACGGGCCACGAGTTCTTTCGCCAGCCGGCGGTAGGAGTCCGCGGCTTGGTGGTTTCCGGCGTAGCTGGTGATCGGCTCCGCCGCCACCGTCGCGTCCGCGAACTTAATGGTGCGCTTGATGACTGTTTCGAAGACCTTGTCCCCGAAGGCTTCCAGCAGCCGGGTGATGACTTCCCGGCCGTGCAGGGTGCGGGCGTCGTACATGGTGGCCAGCACGCCGTCGACCTGGAGCCTGGGGTTCAGCCGGTCCTGGACCTTTTCGATCGTCTCGACCAGCAGGGCCACAGCGCGCAGGGCGAAGAACTCGCAGATCAGCGGGATGATGACGCCGTGGGCAGCCGTCAGGGCGTTGACCGTCAGCAGGCCGAGGGAGGGCTGGCAGTCGATCAGGATGACGTCGTAGTCGTCCTCCACCTTCTTCAGTGCCCGGTCCAGGACCTGTTCGCGCGCGACCTCGTTGACCAGCTGCACCTCGGCGGCGGACAGGTCGATGTTGGCCGGGAGCAGGTCCACGTTCGGTACATCCGTGGTGCGGATCGCGTCGCGGATGTCCACCTTGCGGTCCATCAGTACGTTATAAACGGTCACGTCTAGTTCGTGCGGGTTGGCGCCCAGCCCGGCGGAGAGCGCACCCTGCGGATCAAAGTCCACCAGCAGCACCTTGCGGCCGTATTCCGCGAGCGCCGCGCCAAGGTTGATGGTTGAGGTGGTCTTGCCGACCCCGCCCTTCTGGTTCACCATGGCGATCACCCGGGCAGGGCCATGGGAGCGCAGCACGGGGGGCTCGGGGAAGTCCCGCAGCGGCCGGCCCGTGGGCCCCACTGCGGTGACATCGAAGTCCAGCTCCGTGCCTTCCAGAGTTGCAGAACCCTGTTCGTTGCTCACGTATCAGTCCACGCTTTCGTCTATCGCCCAAGCCCACGTCCGTCCCTTACGTTACCGTCCGCCGGGCCGGGATGAGCGCACATTCCCGCTGCGGAATGGCGAGCCTTGAGCTTCCGGTAGAGGTTCAAGGTTAGACTTCCGCCCCGTTCCCGCCCCGTGATACGGAAAGGGACTGCCGCGGCCGGGGTTCCGGCTGCGGCAGTCCCTTCCACTCCCGACGCTGAGCCTCAGCTGCGGGCCAGTGCGCTCTCCTGCGGCGCCGGGCTTTCCGCGCCGCGGTGGCCGAAGCCTCGGTCGTCGTCGTCGCTGAGCATGGTGGTCTCATCGAAGGGATCCGCGCCGGAGAGCACTGCGGACACCTTGGCATTGTCGATTTCCTTCACCCAGGTTCCGATCAGCACGGTCGCCACCGCGTTGCCGGTGAAGTTGGTCAGCGCGCGGGCCTCAGACATGAACCTGTCGATGCCGACAATGACTCCGGCGCCGTTGAGCAGTTCGGGGCGGTGCGCCTGCAGTCCGGCGGCCAGCGTGGCCAGCCCGGCTCCGGTCACCCCGGCGGCACCCTTGGATGCGATAATCATGAAGATCAGCAAGGAGATCTGCTCCCCGAGGGCCAGCGGCGTCCCCATCGCGTTGGCGATGAACAGCGACGCCATGGTCAGGTAGATGGCCGTTCCGTCCAGGTTGAAGGAGTATCCGGTCGGGACGGTGACGCCGACCACCGGCTTGGACACGCCCAGGTGCTCCATTTTCGCGATCAGCCGCGGCAGTGCCGCCTCGGAGGACGAGGTGGAGAAGATGATCAGGTATTCCCTGGCCAGGTAGCGCATCAGGGCGAAGATGCTGACACCGCTGACGGTCTTGAGGATGCTGCCCAGGATGATCACGATGAACAGGGCACAGGTGAGGTAGAAGGCCAGCATCAGGGTGATCATGCTGACCACCGCGGCGAAGCCGGTAGCGCCGACGACGGCGGCGATCGCACCGAAGGCGCCGACCGGGGCGACCCACATGATCATGATCAGCACGCGGAAAACCACTGCCTGGATCTTGGTGATGGCCTTCAGGACAGGGACCCCCGACTTGCCCATGCCCTGCAGGGCGAAGCCCACGAGGATGGCGGTGAGCAGGGTGGGCAGTACCGGCATGGAGCCGGGAATGATGCCGAGCAGGAACGCCACGGTGGAGTCCCCTCCGCCGGCGGAGGACGGCTTGTATGCCGTCAGCTTCAGGCCCTGGCCCGGGTGGACGAGATTTCCCACCACCAGGCCGATGGCCAGCGCCACGGTGGACATCACCAGGAAGTAGCCCAGCGCGAGTCCGCCGACCTTACCGACGGTGGCGGCCTTGGCAATGGAACCGATCCCCAGCACGATCGTGCAGAAAATGACGGGCCCGATCATCATCTTGATCAGGTTGACGAATCCGTCACCCAGCGGCTTGAGGCCCTTGGCGAATTCCGGGAACAGCAGCCCGACGATGACTCCGAGGATCACCGCGACAATGACGGACAGATACAGCCAGTGGGACTTGTCCAGCCGTTTTCCGCGAACCTTTGCTGCTCCGCGCTCTCCACTCTGAGAGACCATCCGAAGACTCCTTCTATGCTTAGTCTGGTGGGACCGGATCCGGTCCCCAGCGGCAGAACGCCGCTGAACCAGCATGGCGCCTCGTGTGAGCGGGCTCACCCTTGCGGTCATATTGGTCACAGAAACCGCCGGCGGCGGGGAAGGGCGGAACATGCGTGAGTGGAGCATCGCCCGCAGGCTTTTCGCCGGGCACCTGCTATTCATGCTGGTGCTGACCGCCGTCGTCGCCGCTGCCGTCACCATTGAGGCCAGGGACCGGCTCTACCATGAGGCGGCCGACCGGATGGTTTCGGTGGCGGCCTCGGTGGCGGACAATCCCCTGGTCCGCGAGGCCGCCGGGACGGCCAACCCCTCGGCCGCACTCCAGCCTTATGCGCTGGCGGTCATGGCGGACGCGCACACGGACTTCATCACCATCATGGCCCCGGACAGGACCCGCTGGACGCACGCCAATCCGGCGGAAATCGGCAAGGCCTACATCGGCACCATCGCACCGGCACTGGCTGGACGGACGTTCACCGAAACCACCGCCGGCACCCTCGGCCCGTCCGTCCGCGCCATCGTGCCGGTGAAGGACGCTGCCGGCACGGTCGTGGCCATGGTGGCGGCCGGGGTTACCGTCAACAACGTCAATGTGGCGCTCGCAGCACGTCTGCCCGCCATTGCCGGCATTGCCCTGGCGCTGCTGCTGGGCGGGTCCCTGGCCGCCTGGCTGCTGGGCCGCTACCTCCGGCGCGTCACCCTGGGCTGGGGTCCGGAACAGCTGAGCCGGCTCTACGTGTACTACGAGGCTGCGCTGCACTCCGCCACCGACGGCCTGCTGCTCGTCGAGCGCGGCAAGGCGGCCATCTACAACGACAGGGCGGCCGAGCTACTCGGCCTGCCCGCGCCCGGAAACGGCCCGCCGCCGGACATCGCCGATCTGGGCCTGGATCCCGAACTGGCCGCCCTGCTGGCCACCGGCCGCACCGCGCGGGACGAAGTCTTTGTGTCCGGCGAACGGGTCCTGGTGGTCAGCCAGGAGGGCGCCCGGCTGCAGGCGCCCGGCCGAAGGACAGCCGACACCGGGGCGTCGGTGGC
>JBIOFK010000199.1:0-3883 GCA_044447065.1 Actinomycetales bacterium
CATCGGGCCGGCTGGACATCGTCCGTCGGCCCGCCCAGCTGGACGAGGTCATCCGCACCAGCGTGGAGGCCCATGAGCGCTCCGCGGCGGCGGCCGGCATCAGCATGGTCACCGATATCCCCAGGCCGCTGCCCGGCATGCTTGATCCGAACCGGATCGACCAGGTCCTCAACAATCTGCTCTCCAACGCCATTAAGTACTCGCCCGGCGGCGGGACGATCACCATCAGCGCTTGGCGCGGACCCACCGAATTGGGGTTCGACGTCCGCGACAACGGGATGGGGATGAGCGAGGAGGACACGGCGCGGATCTTCACCAAGTTCTTCCGCTCCGGCGAGGTCCGCCGCAGCGCCATACCCGGAGTCGGCCTGGGCATGTCCATTGCCAGGGAGATCGTCGAGGGCCACGGCGGGGACATCAGCTGCATCAGTGTGCCGGGTTCCGGCACCACCTTCACAGTGACCCTGCCCGTCACTCCCGCGGACGTTTCCGTCCTGGTCTAGCGACTTCGGTCAGGACTCTCCGGTGTCCCGGGGCGGCTGGTTGTAGTCGGCGGTGACCAGAATGGGCATGTGGTCCGATTTCCCCCGGGGGAGGGTCTCCACGCTGCCGATATCCAGTCCCAGCGAGGTGGCGAAGTCGAAATGCCCCTTAAAGACCCGGTAGCGGGTATAGGTCCGGCGGTCGCTCAGCGTCAGGTCGTACCCTGTCTGCTTGACGTGCTCGGTGAGGTTCTTGGTAAAGAAGGGATAGTTGAAGTCGCCCACCATCAGGGTGGCCAGGTCCCCGCCCATGCTCAGCAGCTCCGCGTGCGCGGCGTGGATCTGGTTGCGGCGAAGTGAATTGGACGCTGTCAGGGGCGCCGCGTGGAACGATCCGACAGCCAGGTCGTGCTGGGTTTCGTTGTCCACCAGGCGCGTGCCGATCAGCCGCTCGTGCGCCGGTGCCAGGATCCGGTCGTGCAGGGACTTTTTCAGCGCGAAGGTCTTGGTCTCCGTCGAGGTGAAGCGCTTCTGGCTGTAGTAGATGGCCAGGCCGAGCCGGTTGCCCTTCGTCGAGTCAGCCAGACGGAGGGGTCCCAGCAGGTCCGGGAGCTCCGTGGCGTCGCACTCCTGCAGGCAGAGCATGTCTACGCCGAAATTGCTGGCCAGCTCACCGAGCTCGCCGCTGGCATGGTTCTTACGGAGGTTGTAGCTAATTACCTTGATCAGGAGAACACCTCTTCTGCGCCTGGCACCGGGATCTGATCATCACTCTACCCAGAACATGGCCCGGGGCAGCTACCGGGAGGTGCCGCCGCCGTCGGGGGACGCGCTGCCTTCGGCGCGCTCCGCCGTCACCGTGAGCTCGACGCCGTCGTCCGCTGGGGTGACCAGGAGCCTGAGCTCCGCGCCGAGGATGGCCGCGGGCCCGCCGTCGTCGGACTCCGGCCCCAGCTGCTCGCTGAGGTCAGCCAACGCGGCGGCCAGCGCCCGCCCCCAGTCGTGCGGATGCGAACTCGAGGACGACGCGGAGGCGCTGTAAGTGGTCATGCTCCATTCTTGCCCACTGTGCGGCGGTGCGGATAGGCCCGGCGGATCACCGTTGGGGGGCATCAGGGGACGGCTGGTTGCCTTGCAGTGCGGATGTGACTAAGTTAACGATTAGATGCTCTCAGGGGCGTCCCTGCCCCGGACCCGGCAGTGTTATTCACCTGACTAACGCTGAGGAACGGGGCTTTCTTATGGATCACACAGTGCGGGCAATAGTCGAAACTATTGAGTCCGGAACCGGGCAGGCGCGGAGCCGGACCGCGATGACCACCACGATCTCAGCGCCGGTGACGCCGGGCGGGGGCCGCAGCCTTTCCGGGTTTCCTGTCGATCTTTCCATCGCGCCGACGGCGGAGCTGCTTGCCTGGTGCGACCGGGTGTACCGCCAACTGGATCGGGACAACCCCGTCGGCAATCCCTATGGCCGGTACGAGGCCCTGATGGCGGAACTCGACGCCCGCGAACTGGCCGGTGCTGCGGTCAGTCAGGGAACCGCGATGTCTGGAGCGACCCATGCCAGCGCTTCAGCATAACCCGGCGGCCTCCCGGTTCGAGCTCTACCGGGACGGGGCGCTGGCCGGCTTCATCCAGTACCGCATGCAGGGTACCGAGATGTGGTTCCTGTACACCGCCGTGACACAGTACTTCCAGACGACGGACGTCGCGGACGCCTTGATCCGCAGCGCCCTGGAGGAGGCGCACCACCGGCGGGTGGCGGTGGTGCCGTTCTGCCCCGCTGTCAGGTCATTCATTGCCGGCAATCCGCCGTTCCTGCACCTCGTTCCCGTCGGCCAGCGCGGTCGCCTGCGCGCCCTGTCCGCCACCAAGTCGTCCAGGACCCTGGCCGCCCGGAGCAAAGCCCTCACCGGGTACCGGACAGTGTTCGTCTCGGAGTGGCCGCCCGACGGGACGAACCGCAACGACTTCGGTGTCCACGCCCCGGTGCAGCTCACGAAGGCAGCGACGCCGCGGTGGCCGCGGGCCCGCGCGGAAGTCCCGGTACCGCTGTCAGCGTGACCCCTTCCTGCTGACAACGGACCGTGGAACGATGGTTGGATGGATGACGAACCAGATACCGGCGTGGCGCCGGCGAACAAGGACAAGCCCGGGTCGGGCCAGGCCAGCCATGGCGGTCACGCCAGCCGGACCGGCGCGGAATCCACGGAGGAAATGAGGCAGATCGCCCGACGGCGGCGGGAGGCCGAGGAGAAGCTTCAGCAGCACCTTGAGCAGGCCGGACACAAGGACCATCCGCACTCCTGACGCGGCAGTGGCTAGGAACACAATCTGACATGCCCGCGGTAGGGCGGTTCGGGGCCGCGGCTGCCCGAGAATGGAGGCATGCGGATTCCCCAGCTCTCTCGTCGGACCTTTCACTGGACCTCGGATCTGGCGCGCCGGCCGCATGCGCCCGCGCTCGTGGTGACGGGCGCTGTCGCCGCATTCTGGATTGCCGCCCTGGTCGGCGGGCTGCAGCTGCTCAGCGCGCCGCGCTCGGCCGTCGTGACGCTCGGTTGGCTGTATTTCATGCTGCTGATGATTGCCGGCACCGGACTCTACGGCGTTCTCGCCGTCCGCTACCTCGCCCGGTGCGCCCGCGGCCGCAGCCTCCAGCGGATCCCCGGACACGGCCGGGGCGTCACGGAGAGCTGAGCCAAGAGCTGAGCCCGCACTCGGGCCGGCGCAGACGGGGCCAAGCGGCACAGGATTGGGCCGGGCATCCGCGTGGCGCGGCGGGACACGCCGCAGAACGCCGTCCGGTCCGGGGAAAGCCGGGCAGCTCGGCACCGCTAAGCCGCCGCGCGTGACGACGGGTGGCCACGTCCCCGCAGCGGCCGAACGCCGAGGCTTTACCTTGCGGCCGTACGGCTTTTCCCACCAGGTCCCCGCCCGGTTTTCGCTCCGATGGCCGGCGCGGCATCACTTCCGCGACGTCGCCGTCACCGAAACCGGGACACGCCACGCTAGGACACCCGGTATTCCTCCGCATCCGCGGCGCGGAAGACGAGGCCGTTGCCAGGCCGGCCGGAATCCGGAACCAGCGAGCCGCCCGCCGGGTCCAGCGTGCCGTCAAAGAACATCCCCTCGATCCGGACGTGGTCGTGGAACCACTCCAGATGCCGGAAATTCGGGGTCGCGGCAGCGGCGCTGACGCTCATGTGCGGTGCGCAGTGGCCCGAGACCTCGAGCCCGTGGGCGGCCGCCAGGGCAGCGATCCGCAGCCATTCGGTGATGCCGCCGCAGCGGGTGACATCGACCTGAACGCAGTCAACGGCCCCGGCCTGGCAGAGCCGGCGGAAGTAGAACAGGTCCGTCCCGTATTCGCCGGCGGTAACGTCCGCGTCGATGGC
>JBIOFK010000200.1:0-3854 GCA_044447065.1 Actinomycetales bacterium
GGCATTTGTCGTTTCTTGAGTGGCCGACGCCGCTTGCGGATTCTCGTCAACGGTGCCGATGGGGTCAGGATTGTCCATCCGTCGACGGGAGCTGGGTTCGACTCGCTGCCCTTTGCGATATCGGCTACGCCAACCCGCTTGGGCGATGTTGCCCAACGTAGCCCAAGCGGGTCAGCGTAGCCGAACTCCCGCCGAACCGGGCCGCCGCGGCCGCCAAACCGAACGTCCCTCCGGTCCCGGGTAGCGCGCGCCCGCCAAACCGGGCGTCCCGCGGGTCCCGGATAACGCGTGGCCGCGAAGCCCGGTCACGGCGAGCACTGCCGGTGCCGAAGCCTCGCCAACAGCGCAAACCGGATCTAAGCTTAGTTAGTACACGTGAGCTAACTAACTTTCCCTGCGAGGGCGAGGAGGGACGCGTTGACCGGCACCCGAAGCACCATGACACGGGCCCGCGAACAACGGGCGGCGAGGGACACTGCCAGCCCCCATTACAAGTGGATTGTTCTTTCCAACACCACCCTGGGCGTGCTGATGGCCACGATCAACATGTCCATTCTGTTGATCGCGCTGCCGGACATCTTCCGCGGCGTGGGTATCGACCCTCTGCAGCCGGGAAACACCGGCCTGCTGCTCTGGCTCATCATGGGCTACATGGTGGTCACGGCCGTCCTCGTCGTCAGTTTCGGCAGGCTGGGGGACATGTACGGACGGGTCCGGATGTACAACGCCGGCTTTGCGGTGTTTACGCTGTTTTCGATTCTGCTCACCGTCACCTGGCTGCACGGGACGGCCGGTGTGCTGTGGCTGATCATCATGCGCATCGCCCAAGGCGTCGGCGGCGCCATGCTGATGGCGAATTCGACAGCCATCATTACCGACGTCTTTCCGGTCAACCAACGCGGCCTCGGCCTGGGGCTGAACCAGGTCGCGGGCATCGCGGGGTCCTTTATCGGGCTGATCATCGGCGGTGTCCTGGCGCCGCTCGAATGGCGCCTGGTGTTCCTCGTTTCCGTGCCCGTGGGCCTCTTCGGCACGGTCTGGGCATACCTGAAACTTCATGACACCGGCATGCCGCCGTGGACTGGTGGGGCAACATCACCTTCGCGGTGGGACTGATAGCGGTTCTCGTCGGCATCACGTACGGGATCCAACCCTATGCCGGGCACACCATGGGCTGGACCAATCCGTGGGTGCTGGCCGCGCTGGTCGGCGGCGCCGCGGTGCTGGCCGTCTTCTGCGCGGTCGAACTGCGCGTGCCGGAGCCGATGTTCCGACTGGATCTGTTCCGCATCCGCGCCTTCACAGCCGGCAACCTGGCAAGCCTGCTGGGTGCGCTGGGCCGCGGCGGGCTGATGTTCATCCTGATCATCTGGCTGCAGGGGATCTGGCTTCCGCAGCACGGCTACAGTTTCGAATCCACCCCGCTCTGGGCCGGCATCTACATGCTCCCGCTGACTGTCGGTTTCCTCGTCGCCGGCCCGGTCTCGGGCTGGTTGTCGGACCGTTTCGGGGCGCGGACCTTCGCCACCGGAGGCATGCTGGTGGCCGCCGCCAGCTTCCTGTGGCTGCTGGTGCTGCCGGTGAATTTCCGCTACTGGCCGTTCGCGCTGGCGCTGCTGGTGAACGGGCTCGGGATGGGCCTTTTCGCCGCGCCGAACCGGGCCGGCATCATGAACTCGCTGCCGCCGGACCAGCGCGGGGTCGGGGCCGGCATGAGCACCACCTTCCAGAATTCCGCCATGGTGCTCTCGATCGGCATCTTCTTCTCGCTGATGATCACCGGTCTGGCCCGGACCCTGCCGAGCACGCTGATCTCCGGCCTCACAGCCCAGGGCGTCCCGGCCGCCGCGGCCGCGCGGGTCGCGGGCCTGCCGCCGGTGAGCGTGCTGTTCTCGTCCCTGCTGGGTTACAACCCGGTCCAGACGCTGCTGGGGCCGCAGGTCCTGGGCCAGCTTCCGCCCGCCAACGCCGCGTACCTGACCGGACGCAGCTTTTTTCCGTCGCTGATCTCGGGGCCGTTCTCCGGCGGCCTGGGGACGGCCTTCGGATTCGCCGTCGCGGCCTGCGTTATCGCGGCGGTCGCGTCAGCCCTGCGCGGCGGAAAGTACATCCATGGCACGACGACGGCGCCCCCGGGTTCCGCGGCCGGCCAGGCGCCGGGGGCGGCCCGGGAGTCCGCCGACCGGTCCGCCGACCTGGCACGGGAGTCCGCCGACCGGGCCGCAGAAGCGGAGCCTGGGCAGGAAACGGAGGACGCGGGTGGACGCAGAAACGCCGCAGCGCGGGACGGCTGAGCTGGCCGGGGAGCTGCGCACCGTCGTCAGCCGGCTCGCGTACCAGCTGAGGCTCCCGGCCACGCGCTCCGGCATCACTCCGACCAGGCTGAGCGCCATGGTCGCGCTGGCCAAGAGCGGGCCGCTGAGGCCGGGGGACCTGGCCGCGAAGCTGGGGATTTCCCCCGCCAGCATGTCCCGGCTGACGGAGATCCTCGAAACGGGCGGCTGGATCAGCCGGAACCAGGATCCGCAGGACCAGCGCGCCTGCCTGCTGAGCCTGACCCCTTTCGGCACCGACGCGCTGGATGAGCTGCGGAGGGAGGGGACCAGCGGGCTCGCCGCGGACCTGGCAGGCCTCTCCCCGGCACTGCTGCAGGCCCTGCAGGCTGCGCTTCCGGCGCTGACCGAATTGGCGGACCGGCACCTCGAGCCGTCCTGAGGGGGCGCGCCGGCCGCTGGCACCCAACGGAATACCGGACCGGTCCGCCGCGTTGACTAGATGCAAACGCATTTATCTAAAGCATTGATTTAAGACGGGAACGACTCATGGATGAACCGCTGCAGCTTGGCCTGGATACCTTCGGCGACGTCACCTACGACGACGGCGGGGCGCTGCTGCCGCAGGCGCAGGTGCTGCGGAACCTGGTGGAGCAGGGCGTCCTGGCCGACAGCCTGGGGCTGGACTTCATCGGCGTGGGGGAGCATCACCGGGATGACTTCTCGGTCTCCGCTCCGGAGGTCGTGCTGGCCGCGATCGCCGCCAGGACCGAGCACATTCATCTCGGTTCCGCCGTCACGGTCCTCAGTTCCGACGACCCGGTCCGGGTGTTCCAGCGCTTCGCCACCCTGGACGGTATCTCCGGCGGCCGTGCTGAGGTGATCCTCGGCCGCGGTTCCTTCACCGAGTCCTTCCCGCTGTTCGGCTACGAGCTTGCCGACTACGGCACGCTGTTTGAGGAAAAGCTGGAACTCTTCGCCGAACTGCTCAAGGAACAGCCGGTGACCTGGTCCGGGACGATGCGGGCCTCGCTGGCAAACCAGCACGTCTACCCGAAAACCGAAAACGGGCTCAAGGCCTGGGTCGGTGTCGGAGGCAGCCCCGAATCGGTGGTCCGAACAGCCCGCTACGGCCTGCCGATGATGCTCGCCGTCATCGGCGGCCAGCCTGCCGCGTTCGCGCCCTACGTCGAGCTGTACCACCGCGCCCTGCAGCAATTCGGCCACCCGGCACGGCCGGTCGGCATGCATTCGCCGGGCCACGTGGCCGCGACGGACGCGCAGGCGCTGGAGGAGCTGTGGCCGCACTTCAAGGCCAACCGTGACCGGATCGGCCGCGATCGGGGATGGCCGCCGGCACAGCGCAGCCAGTTCGAGGCAGAGGCCGGCCCGGAGGGCGCCCTCGTTGCGGGTTCTCCCGGAACCGTCGCCGCCAAGATCGCCCGCGCAGCCCGGACGCTTGGGCTGTCCCGGTTCGACCTAAAGTACAGCAACGGCACCATGCCGCACAGCCAGCTGATGGAGAGCATCGGACTCTACGCCGGCGAGGTCGCACCAAGGGTCAGGGAGCTGCTGGCGGCC
>JBIOFK010000201.1:0-3829 GCA_044447065.1 Actinomycetales bacterium
ACGCCGGCGTCGTCGGCGGTCCAGTCCCCGCTCTTGGCGCCCTTGATGGCGGTCTGGACGTCCCTGCCCAGCCGCGGGCCGGCGGCGCGGGCGTTGACCACCAGCTGCTGCACGATGCCGAATTCCTCCGGCGGGGCCTGCGCGGAATCCAGCAGGCGCACGGTGCGGATGTTCAGTTCATCGGCGACGACGGCCGCGAAGCCTTCCAGCTCACCGGCACCGGGGGCGACGACGGTCAGCTCGGACAGCGGCAGCCGCACCCGCAGCTTCGCGGCCTTGCGCAGCGACGAGCCGGTTGAGCAGATCTGCTGAACCCGGTCCATCCGCCTGACGAGGGCCGCGTCCGCGGGGAATAGTCCCTGATCGGGCCAGTCGGCCAGGTGGACCGACCGACCGCCGGTGAGCGAACGCCAGATCTCCTCGGTCAGCAGCGGCAGCAGCGACGCGGCCACCCGGCAGACGGTTTCCAGCGCGGTGAAGAGCGCATCAAAGGCGTCGGTGTCCTCGTCGAAGAAGCGCTGCCGGCTGCGCCGGACGTACCAGTTCGTCAGCATGTCCAGGTAGCTACGCAGCTCGTCGCAGGCGCCGGAGATGTCGTAGGCGTCCAGGGCGGCCTGGGCGTTGCGGACCAGCTCGCCCGTGTTGGCCAGCAGGTAGGCATCGAGGGTGTCCGGGTAGCCGTCGTAGCGCAGCTTCGCGTCGTAACCGGCCCCGCCGTTCGAGGCGTTGGTGTACAGGGTGAAGAAGCTGTACACGTTCCACAGCGGCAGGATCACCTGGCGCACGCCGTCCCGGATGCCCTGTTCGGTCACCACCAGGTTGCCGCCGCGCAGGATCGGGCTGGACATCAGGAACCAGCGCATCGCGTCGGCGCCGTCCCGGTCCAGCACCTCGGAGACGTCCGGGTAGTTGTGCAGGGACTTGGACATCTTCTGCCCGTCGGAGCCGAGCACGATCCCGTGGCTGATGACATTGGTGAATGCGGACCTGTCAAAGAGCGCGGTGGAGAGGACGTGCAGCATGTAGAACCAGCCGCGGGTCTGGCCGATGTACTCCACGATGAAGTCGGCGGGGTTGTGCGTGCCGAACCAGTCGCGGTTCTCGAACGGGTAGTGCACCTGGGCGTACGGCATGGATCCGGAGTCGAACCAGACGTCGAACACGTCCTCGACCCGGCGCATGGTGGAACCGCCCTCCTCGGGGCTGCGCGGATCGTCGGGATTGGGCCGGGTCAGCTCGTCGATGAACGGCCGGTGCAGATCGGGCTCGCCGGCCTTGTTGCGCGGCAGCCGGCCGAAGTCGGCCTTTAGCTCGGCCAGCGAACCGTAGACGTCCGTGCGGGGGTACTGCGGATCGTCGGAGATCCAGATCGGGATGGGGCTGCCCCAGTACCGGTTGCGGCTGATGGACCAGTCGCGCGCATTTTCCAGCCACTTGCCGAACTGGCCGTCCTTGACGTTGCCGGGGATCCAGTTAATGCCCTGGTTCAGCTCCACCATGCGGTCTTTGATCTTGGTGACCTCCACATACCAGGAGGAGACGGCGCGGTAGATCAGCGGGTTGCGGCAGCGCCAGCAGTGCGGGTAGCTGTGTTCGTAGCTGGCCACCCGCAGCAGCCTGCCGTCGGCCCGCAGCACCCGGATGATGGTCTTGTTCGCGTCGAAGACCTGCACCCCGGCGATCTCCGCCAGGTCCCCGTCGGCGAAGAGCGGCAGGAAGCGGGCTCCCTCATCCACGGACAGCACCACCGGGATGCCGTTTTCCTCGCAGACCTTCTGGTCCTCTTCACC
Source organism: Actinomycetales bacterium (assembly GCA_044447065.1). GTDB lineage: Bacteria > Actinomycetota > Actinomycetes > Actinomycetales > Micrococcaceae > JBIOFK01. Next base: position 1,791 of record JBIOFK010000201.1, read on the forward strand.
GTAGGCCGGAGCCTGGTGGACGATTCCGGTTCCGTCGGTGGTGGTGACGTAATCGGCCAGCAGGATCCGCCAGGCGTTCTGGGTGCCGTACTTTTCCGTGTCCGCGAAATAGTCCCAGAGCGGTTCGTAGGCCAGGCCTTCCAGCTCGCGGCCCGCATAGGTGGCGGTCACGGCCTCGGCGGCGGCAGCGCCGTCGTCGTACCCCAGGTCCTTCGCGTACGAGGCGAGCAGGTCCGAGGCGATCAGGTAACGGGTCCGGCCGGCGGTGGCCGCCGGGTCCTCAGCCTCGGCCGCCGGCTCCGTGGTGTCCGTTGTGTCGGTGATATCGGCGGCGCGGGGCACGACGACGTAGGCGATGTCAGGGCCGACGGCGAGGGCCTGGTTGGTCGGCAGGGTCCAGGGCGTGGTGGTCCAGGCGAGGGCGCTGACCCCGGCCAGCTCGCGCGAGACCGCCGACTCCCCCGCCAGCAGCGGGAACGTGACCGTCACGGTCTGGTCCTGGCGCATCTTGTAGACGTCGTCATCCATTCGCAGCTCGTGGTTGGACAGCGGCGTTTCGTCCTTCCAGCAGTACGGCAGCACCCGGAAACCCTCGTACGTGAGCCCCTTGTCGTGCAGCTGCTTGAACGCCCAGATCACGGACTCCATGTACTCGACATTGAGCGTCTTGTAGTCATTCTCGAAGTCCACCCAGCGCGCCTGGCGGGTGACGTACGCCTGCCAGTCGCTCGCGTACTTCATCACCGAGGCGCGGCAGGCATCGTTGAACTTGTCGATGCCCATCTGTTCAATCTGGGTCTTGTCGGTCATGCCCAGCTGCTTCATCGCCTCCAGCTCGGCCGGCAGACCGTGCGTGTCCCAGCCGAAGCGGCGCTCCACGCGGTTTCCGCGCTGCGTCTGGTAGCGGGCCACCAGGTCCTTGGTGTACCCCGTCAGCAGGTGTCCGTAGTGCGGCAGACCGTTGGCGAAGGGCGGGCCGTCGTAGAAGACGAACTCCTTCTCGCCGTTGGGGCCGGCGTCCCTGGCGTCCACGGAGGCCTGGAACGTGCCGTCCTCATCCCAGTATCTTAGGACGCGCTCTTCGATCTCGGGGAAGCGGACCGGAGCGGGTGCCTGCGCCGGAATGCCCGTCCGGGAGGAGCCCGCTGCGGAGCCCGCTGTGGGTGCGGCTGCGGACGCGCCTGCTGAGGAGGCTGCGGCTGCGGAGGAGGCCTTGGGATAGTGAGTCATCGCGGATCCTGGTGGTAGCAGCTGGATAATTCTTTGCAGTTGCGAGGACGGCGCCCGCCGCACGGAATCTCCGCCCGGCCGGTACCGCGGTACCACCTCACTAACCCCCCGGCCGTCCCGAAGGACTGCCGTGCGGGCCGCTCGTTGACTGCTGTGTCGGGCTTACCCGTCCGGTTCTAGTGGCCGTCTCCGCAATGCGCCCGCGGGGCCGGTTTTCTTCCGGATGCTCGCCGGTGATGGCCGGGTCAAAGCATTGCGTCCAGTCTAGCCGATCGGCTCCGCACCCCGTTGCCGTGCGGGACGCGGGGCTGGGAGCACATGGCTGCGGAGGTTAAGTGCGGATGACCTTATGCGCGGCGGCCTGGGCGACGGGACGAACCACGATGTCGTCAAGGTTCACGTGGTGCGGGACGCTAACGGCGTAGCGGACCACGTCCGCCACGTCCTCGGCTGTCAGCGGGTTCTCGACGCCGGCATAGGCCTTCTCAACGGCGTCGGCGTCACCGCCGGTGCGGTTGAGTACGAATTCCTCGGTGGCGACCATGCCGGGCATGACCTCCACGACGCGGATGTTGTTTCCGGCCTCTTCCAACCGCAGTGCCCGGGTGAGGCCGTGCTCGGCGAACTTCGCTGCGTTATAGCCGGCGCCCCCCTCATAGGAGACGAGGCCCGCCGTCGAACTCAGGTTCACGATGGTGCCGTGGCCGTGGGTGCGGAGCATCGGCAGGAACGTGCGGATCATTTTCATGGTGCCCAGGACATTGACCCGGTACATCCAATCCCAATCCTCGTCCTTGGCTTCGGCAACG
>JBIOFK010000202.1:0-3793 GCA_044447065.1 Actinomycetales bacterium
ACAGGGGACGGGGCCTGCGCAGCACGACAGCACGGCCGAACCGGAGCAGCGCGCCCCGGAAGCCTTCGGCGCCTTTGAACCCTCCGAAGCCTCCGGCTCCGATCAGGCTCCGGAGACGATGCTGAACACCGCCGTCCGCGGCCGGCAGTCGGCCCCCCTGCCGGCCGAACAGCAGACTGGTCCCGCCCCGGCCGACCCCGGCGAGGCGGCCGTCGTCGAGGCCGCCGCGCACGAGGAGGTGGGCCAGGAGCCCGGAGGTGCCGCGGGCGCGCCCGAGCCGGCCCCCGTCCGGCCGGAAAGCATCGGCGCAACGAAGGACCCGGACCATGCCGGGCACGCCGAGGAACCGGTCCATGAGGCGTTCTGGTTCGCTGTCGACCGGCGGAAACCCATCATGGATGAACACTCAGGGGCCTACCTCTTTGACGTGGAGCCCGGGAACTGGATCCTGGCGCTCGCCGACCGCGGCCACGACTTCCTGGTGCAGAACACCGACGGCAAGGTCGGCGTGCTGCGGGATCTGTCCAACATAGAGCGCGCTCCCGAAGGCGAATAGTGCCCTCCCTGGCAGCGGATACGGGCTCCGGCCAGCCCACGGTCGCGGAAAAGCGGCTGGCCCGTAAGATCAACCGCGTCCTGGCCGGGTACTACCCGTATGCGCACGCCGAGCTGGATTTCCGCAACCCGTTCGAGCTGCTGGTGGCCACCGTGCTCTCCGCCCAGACCACCGACGTCCGGGTCAACGCGACCACCCCGGCCCTGTTCGCGCGCTTCCCGGATGCCCGGGCCATGGCGGAGGCCGACGCAGCCGAGCTGGAGGCCATGATCCAGCCCACGGGTTTCTTCCGGGCCAAGACCCGCAGCCTCCTGGCGCTGTCCACCCGGATCGTGGACGAGTACGACGGCGCGGTGCCCGGCAGCCTTGAGGACCTGGTCACCCTGGCCGGAGTCGGCCGGAAGACCGCGAACGTGGTGCTGGGCAACGCGTTCGGTATTCCCGGAATCACCGTGGACACGCACTTCGGCCGGCTGGCGCGGCGCTTCGGCTGGACCGCCTCGGAGGACCCGGTCGTGGTCGAAACCGAGGTCGGGCGGCTGTTCGACAAACGGGACTGGACCATGCTCAGCCACCGCGTCGTCTTCCACGGCCGCCGGATCTGCCACGCCCGCCGCCCCGCCTGCGGCGCCTGTCCCGTGGCGACCCTGTGCCCGTCGTACGGTTCGGGCGAGACCGACCCGATCAAGGCCGCGAAGCTGCTCAAGTACGAGCTCGCCCCCGGTCAGGAAGAGCTGCTGGCCCGGATGCGGTCCGACACTTCCCGGGCAGCCGAATACCGGCAGCAAAGCCAGCGCGAAACCTGGTCAGAAACCCTGTCCGGAACCCGGCGCGAAACCGGGCGCGGGGAAGGGTGAGCGCCAGGGAAGAGCTGGCACGGCTGGCCCGCCGTTCGGCCGACGGCGAGCTGGAGACCTTCCATGACCCGCGCTGGGGTGCCTTGCTGGACGGGGACACGGCACGGAAGGCCGCTGTCCTGATGCTGTTCGGCCGGCTGGACACCATCCCGGCGGTGTCGCACAAGCCGCTGGCCCCGGCGGACCTGGACGTGCTGCTGGTGGAGCGGGCGTCCACGCTGGGGGACCATCCCGGACAGGTGGCGTTCCCCGGCGGCGGCGTTGACCCCTCCGATGCGTCCCTGATCGCCACCGCGCTGCGGGAAGCGGAGGAGGAAACGGGCCTGGATCCCGCGGGGGTCGAGATTCTGGGACGGCTGGATGACGTGGACCTTCCGGTGAGCAACTTCCGGGTGACGCCCGTGATCGGCTGGTGGTCCTCGCCGTCGCCCGTCCGGGTGGTTGATTACGGCGAGTCCGCGCAGGTGTTCCGGGTGCCGGTGCGCGACCTGCTGGACCCGGACAACCGGTTCACGGCCGTCGTCGACCGGGGGCGGCAGCGGTTCCGGAGTCCGGCCTTCGCCGTCAACGGCGTGGTGGTGTGGGGATTCACCGCCGGCATCCTGTCCCGGCTGTTCGAGAACCTGGGTTGGGCTGTCCGCTGGGACGCCTCCCGCGAGGCTCCCGCGCCACTCTGACCCGCCCCCGCGAACCCAACTAGGTCGCAGATAGTGCACTCATGGGCCGCCCATAACGACCTTAACTGCGACCCAGTTGGGTGCGCGCGGGGCTACGCGCGGGGGCTACTTGGCCTGGTCGTAGGAGTCGACGACGACGGTCGCCACCGGGAACGCTATCGGGATCCGGCCGAAGAGCAGCTCAGTGGCGGCGGCGGCGGACTCCTCGACAATCAGGGACACCCGTTCCACCAGCGGCTCCGGGCAGTGCACCATCACCTCGTCGTGCAGGAAGAAGACCAGTTCAGCGTGCGGTCCGGGACCGTCCGCAGCCAGGGCACGCAGCCGCCGTCGGACCTCCGCGAGCCAGCACGCGGCCCAGTCCGCGGCCGAGCCCTGGACCACGAAATTCCGGGTGAACCGGCCCCGGGTCCGTGCGGCGTTTTCGGCGCGGCGCTGCTCCTCCGCCGTGGTGCTGCGCTGCGTTGCCAGGTACCCCTCCGAGGGCGGCGGGGTGCTGCGGCCCAGCCGGGTGGTGACCGTCCCGCCGCGCTCGCCGGCCCGGGCTGCGGCCTCCACGAACCCGACGGCCTGCGGGTAGGTCCTGGCCAGCTGCGGCATCAGCCGGCCGGACTCGCCCGTCGTCGCCCCGTACATCGCCCCGAGCAGCGCCACCTTGGCCTTTGCCCGCTCGCCGCCGAATCCCTGCGCCGCGATGCCCGCATACAGATCCTTGTCCCGTGCCGCCTCCGCCATCCGGTTATCCTGCGCGAGTGCGATCAGCACCCGGGGCTCCAGCTGCGCGGCGTCCGCGACGATCAGCTTGTGGCCCGGATCCGCGTGCGCGGCTCCGCGGATCTGGCGGGGAATCTGCAGGGCTCCGCCGCCGCGGGAGGCCCAGCGCCCGGACACCACGCCGCCGACCACATATTCGGGCCGGAACCGTCCGTCCGCCACCCAGGCGTCCAGCCAGGCCCAGCCGTTGGCGGCGTGCAGGCGGCTCAGCTTCTTGTACTCCAGCAGCGGGGCGATGGCGGGATGCTCGACGTTGGCGAGCTCCCACTGACGGGTGGTTTTGGCCTCGATACCGGCCCGGTGCAGCGCCCGGATCAGCTCCTGCGGCGAGTCGGGGTTCATCCCCGGTGCGTTGAGCAGAATGCGCAGTTCCGACACCAGGGCCTCTAGCTTGTCCGGCCGCAGCAGGCCGGCGGGCCGCGGCCCCAGGTACTCCGCCAGGATGCCCTCATGCAGTTCGGCGCTCCACGGCAGGCCGCGGTGCTGCATTTCCGCGGCGATCAGCGCGCCGGCGGATTCGGCGGCCACCAGCAGGGCCAGCCGACGCGGCTCGGTGGATTGGCGGATGGCGGCCAGCTGGGCGGCCAGTTCCGCGGCGAGTTCGCCGCTGCCGGGCCCGTCCGCCCGGGCCGGGTCGTCAAACAGGGAATCCTGCAGCGCGTCGGCGGCCGGAGCAGGCGGCGCCGGATCCAACGTCTCGTCCGGACTGTCCGCCGTGGTGCTGCGGGCGTACTCCGTGCCGGCTGCGAAGCTGGAGAACGCCAGGATGTTTCGGGACAGGGTCAGATCGTGACAGCGTTCGACGCTGACACCGGCCCGCAGCAGCGCGGGATACCACTGCTGCGTGCGGTGCCAGACCCAGCGCGGACGCAGGTTTTCATGGGAGCGGACGACGGCGGGGAGCTGGCTGAGCGGGACCGTCACGGGGG
>JBIOFK010000203.1:0-3783 GCA_044447065.1 Actinomycetales bacterium
AGGTGATCCCGTTGATGTCGCCCAGGCCGTCACCGGTCGAGTCGGCAAAGCTGCGCGGATAGATCTGGTAGACGGCCGCCTGGCGCCACCAGTGCGGATCCGCCATGCGGTCGGCATCGGAAAGCTGGCTCTGCGGAATCGCGGACAATGGACTTCCTTCACGTGATGGGGTATTCATTTAGTATCTAAATTTATGTTCCATAGATAGTATGGTGAACCGTTCCGCCGGGAGTCAAGGGGACAGACAGTGGCTGGCACCGCAGGGGAAAACACCGCGCGGGAGGGCGCCGCCCGTGAGGGGACCGCGCGGGGAAACGCGGCACGCGGAAGCGCCGGGCGCACCCCCGGCGGGGCCCTGCGCCAGGCTAATCTTGCGGCGGTGCTGGCCGTCCTGCGCGGTGCCGGCCCGGCAACCGGCACGGACCTGATCGCGGCCACCGGACTCTCCCGGGCCACCGTGATCGCGGTGTGCGATTCACTCGCGGCCCTGGGCTGGGCGCGCGAGCTGGACACCCTGCGGGACGCGGCGTCGGGAATGGGCCGGCCGGCCAGACGGTTCGAATTCAATGCCTCAGCCGGGGCGGTGCTGGGCATCGATGTGGGTCCGGAGCGGACCACCGTCGTGGCTGCCGACCTCGCGGGGCGCCTGCTGGGCCGGTCCGCGGGAACCCACGCCCGCCATTCCGGTTCCCGGCGGCTGGACACCATCGAGGACGCCGCCCTGGAGGCGCTGGACGCAGCCGGCCTGCCGCCGTCGTCCGTGCTGGCAGTGGGCGCCGGAGTTGCCGCCGCGGTCGACCGGACGGGGCACATTCCGCACAGCCAGCGGTTTTGGGAATCCCTGGACCTCGGCCTGCCGGAATTCCTGCTGCGCCGCCGCGGCTGGCCGGTGCTGCTCGAGAACGACGCGAACGTCGCCGCGCTGGCCGAGCACTGGCTCGGGGCCGGAGCCGGAGTCGATGACCTGGCCGTGCTGCTGGCCGGGGAGCGCCTGGGCGCCGGCCTGCTCGAATCCGGGCGCCTGCTGCACGGCAGCCGCGGCGGCGCCGGCGAAATGGCGTATCTGGACCTGGTGGAGGGCGTCGGTTCGCCGGAGGGGATCGGCAGGCTGGTGCGCCGCTGGGGCACCGACGCCGCGGCCGAGGGCTCCGCGCTGGCGCGGCGGGCGTCCGCGTCCGGCGGCGAGCTGAGCGCCGAGCAGGTATTCGCGGCTGCGGCGGACGGCGACGCCACCGCCGCCGCGATCCTCGACCGGGTGGCCGAGCGGATGGCCCGTGTGGTGGCCACGCTCGGCACCATGTTCAACCCCGAACTGGTCGTTCTTGGCGGGGGTGTGGCTGATTCCGCTGCCGTGCTGCTGACGGGAATCCGCGACCGGCTGCCCCGGTTCACGGCGACGCCGCCGCGGGTGGAGGTCTCGGTCCTGGGCGACTCGATTGTTCCGCTGGGGGCAGTGCGGCTGGCGCTGGATTACGTGGAGCGGAACGCCCTCAGTCTTCGGCTGTCCGGCTGAGGCGAGAGCCGATCAGGACCCGAAGCGGCGCTGGCGTCCCGTGTAGTCCCGCAGGGCCCGGAGGAAATCAACCTTGCGGAAGGCCGGCCAGAAGGCCTCGCAGAAATAGAACTCGCTGTAGGCGCTTTGCCACATCAGAAAGCCGGAAAGCCGCTGTTCCCCCGAGGTGCGGATCACCAGGTCGGGGTCCGGCTGTCCGCGCGTGTAGAGATAGGCAGAGATATCGTCCACGGTGAGGGTCTGCGCCAGCTCGCCGATGTTCCGGCCTTCGGCAACGGCCACCTGCAGCATCTCCCTGACCGCGTCAACGATCTCCCTGCGTCCGCCATAGCCGACGGCCACATTGACGTGCAGCTTTCCGCGCTCGGCGGTGCGCTCGCTCAGGCTGGTCAGCCGCTGTGCGAGGTGGTCCGGCAGCATCTCCGGGGCCCCCATGGCATGCACGCTCACGCTGGTATCAGCATCCAGCAGATCAAGGGTGTTGCCGATAATGCGGCCCAGCTCCTCGAGTTCCTCGGCCGAGCGGCTCATGTTGTCGGTGGAGAGCATGTACAGCGTCACCACTTCGACGCCGAGCTCCTGGCACCAGCCGAGGAACTCAATAATCTTGTCCGCTCCGGCCTGGTGCCCCTCCCGCGTGGGTGCATTGAACTGTTTGGCCCAGCGGCGGTTTCCGTCCACCATCACACCGATGTGCCTCGGCATCCGCTCCAGGTCCAGCGCATTGAGCAAACGCCGCTCATAGAGCCCATAAAGCACCCCGGGCAGTCGTTGCGGCATCTGCTCCCACCTGGCTTCCACTCAGCGGGCCCCGCGGGCCCGTCCATTGCCCTTCCTACGTTACCTGCCCGGGCGCCAATCCCGGGTCATCGGCTTCGGCGGCCGGAATGCCGCCGGCCGGGAACGGTAATCTGGAATTATGTCCACCGGCGAACCCTCCCCGTCCCCCAGGAAACCCGCTGCCGGCCCGCCGAGGGCCGGGGATCACCCGGTCCTGGACGCCGTCGTCGAGCTTCGCCGGGAACTGGTGGAGAAGCCCAGCTGGCGGGGCTGGATCCACGCGGTGGCCACTCCTTTCGCCCTTGCGGCCGGGATCGTGCTGGTCTGCATTGCCCCGACGGCGTTGGGAAAGATCACGTCAGCGATCTATGCCGTTACGGGCATACTCCTCTTCGGGGTCAGCGCGCTCTATCACCGGGGAAACTGGACACCGCGGGTGCGCGGGGTGCTCAAGCGGCTCGACCACACCAACATCATGTTGGTCATTGCCGGCACCTACACCCCGGTGACAGCGATGCTGCTGGCCCCCGGCCCCCGGACCGTCCTGCTCTGGGTGATCTGGACCGGAGCGCTGCTGGGCGTACTATTCCGGGTGCTGTGGGTCGGCGCTCCGCGCTGGCTGTATGTTCCGATCTATGTTGCCCTTGGCCTGGCAGCGGTATTCTTTCTTCCCGAACTCATGGCGGCCAGTGTGCCGGCCACTGTGCTGATTATCTTCGGGGGCGCCTTCTACATTGCCGGGGCGGTGTTCTACGGCATCAAGCGTCCCAACTTCAGTCCGGCCCATTTCGGTTTCCACGAGTTGTTCCATGCGTTCACCGTGGTCGGATTCGCGGCGCACTTCGCCGCCATCGTGATAGCCGTTTTTCACTAGGCCGGCGTTGTCGGGACCGGCGCGACGCCGGTTGGCGTCCGACGGCGGCGTAGGGGCGACGTCGTAGCGCGTCCGACGGCGGCACGGGAGGCGACGTTGTAGCGCGTCCGACGTCGGCGGAGGCAGACGCCGGATGGGTCCGACGACTCTGCGGCCCTTCGCGGAACGGGCCTGATTTAGTTCGACCTCTGCCCACAGTGCGGGTTAAGTGCGCTTGTCCTCCACAGGCTGTTTCTTGCCCGCGGTTGCGCACATACGGGCCACTGCCCCTTTTCGGTCGAATATGTCTTCGCATAAACTTTTGGTATGGACTCGAAGCAGCGGACGACCCCGGACCCGGCAGTCCCTGCCGGTGATGTCCCGGTCCGTGCTGCGGGTCCGGGTTTCCCGGCGACCGGCCGCGGCCTGACCTGTGCCGCGGGCCGTGCGGGATCCGCGGGCGGAGTTCCTGACCTGGCTCCGGCCCCGGGACTCCCGGGGTCTGATCGGCCGGCTGTGGCGCGAGGCGCTGCTCGTCCGGCGTCCGCTCCTGGTTCCGACCGTCCGGTCTCGGCTCCTGGTTCCGACCGTCCGGTCTCGGCTCCTCGCGCCGGGCGTCCGGCGGTGGATCCGGACG
>JBIOFK010000204.1:0-3722 GCA_044447065.1 Actinomycetales bacterium
AGCACACCGCGCGGGAACGCATCGACCTGCTGGTGGACGAGGACTCCTTCGTGGAATTCGATGCCCTGGCTACACACCGCTCCACCGCCTTCGGTATGGAGAAGAAAAAGCCGCTCGGCGACGGCCTGGTCTCGGGCTACGGCACCGTGGACGGGCGCCCCATCGCCATCTACAGCCAGGACTTCTCCGTCTACGGCGGCTCACTGAGCCAGGTCAACGGCGAGAAGATCGTGAAGGTCCAGGAATTCGCGCTGCGTAACGGCTGCCCCGTCATCGGCATCCTCGACGGCGGCGGCGCCCGCATCCAGGAGGGTGTGGCATCGCTGGCGATGTTCGCCGACATTTTCCGCAACAACGTCCATGCCTCCGGCGTCATCCCCCAGATCTCCCTGATTATGGGGCCGTCCGCCGGCGGCGCCGCCTACTCCCCGGCGCTGACTGACTATGTGGTCATGGTGGACAAGACCAGCCACATGTTCATCACCGGCCCCGATGTGATCAAGACTGTCACCGGCGAGGATGTGGACATGGAAACCCTGGGCGGTGCCCGGCAGCACAACACCACCACCGGCACCTCCACCTACCTTGCCTCGGATGAGACCGATGCCATCGAATTCGTCCGCGAACTGCTGGACTTCCTGCCCTCAAACAACCTCGCCGAGGCGCCGGTGGCCGACCACGACCAGCTGCTTGAGCCCAGCGAGGCCGACCTGGCCCTGGAATCGCTGGTCCCGGACTCCGCCAACCAGCCCTACGACATGCGCCACCTGATCGAAGCGATTGTCGACGACGCGCACTTCCTGGAGATGCAGTCCCTGTACGCCCCCAACGTCATCATCGGCTACGGCCGGATCGAGGGCCATACCGTGGGCATCGTGGCGAACCAGCCGATGCAGTTCGCCGGCACCCTGGACATCGCCGCGTCGGAGAAGGCCGCTCGCTTTGTCCGGAACTGCGATGCCTTCAACGTCCCGATCGTCACGCTGGTGGACGTGCCCGGGTTCCTCCCCGGCAAGGAACAGGAGTTCCAGGGGATCATCCGGCGCGGAGCCAAGCTGCTCTATGCCTATGCCGAGGCGACGGTGCCCAAACTGACGGTCATCACCCGCAAGGCTTACGGCGGTGCCTACATTGTGATGGGCTCCAAGAAGCTCGGCGCTGACCTGAACCTGGCCTGGCCCACGGCACAGATCGGCGTGATGGGCGCCCAGGGCGCGGTGAACATCCTCTACCGCCGGGAACTGGCCGCGGTGGCGCAGGACGGCGGCGACGTCGACGCCAAGCGGGCCGAGGTCATCCGGGCCTATGAGGAGGAACTGCTCAACCCGTACCAGGCCGCCCAGCTGGGTTACGTGGACGCGGTCGTGGCGCCGTCCGAAACGCGTATCCAGCTGATCCGCGCCCTGCGTGTGCTGCGGGACAAGCGCGCCAGCCTTCCGGCCAAGAAGCACGGGAATATTCCGCTGTGAGCGCGTCACCCGCCAGCTCCGAGGCCACGCCCGCCGTGTCCGTGGCCGGGCCTGCGCCCGACAGCTCCGAGGCGGGGTCCGCGCCCGGCAGCTCCGAGTCAGCGCCCGCCCTCTCCGTGGTCAAGGGATCACCCACGGCCGAGGAGCTCGCCGCGCTCACCGCCGTCGTGCTGTCCCTGCGGGAAGCGCCGCCGGAGGAGCCGGTCCGACCCGCTGCGCGGCACTGGGTCCGACGCGCCCAACTGCACCTTGCACCCCGCCCGGGACCCGGCGCCTGGCGGAGGGGCGCCTAGAAAGTTGTGAAACTGACCTTTCACAACCGCCATATCCACGGGTAGGCTCGGTCGGGTGACTAACGAAACCACCAAACCCACCCGTGCCTCCACCGACATCGACGCCGTGGCCAACGCCTTCACGGACAAACTGATGGAACTCGACCCCGGCTTTGCCACCACCCTCGGCAAGCCCGGCCACGAGAGCGAATACCGCGACTACTCCCCCGCCGGCCACGAGGCGTTCACCCGAGCCCGGGAGGCCACCCTGGCCGCCCTGGACCACCTCGAGCCCGCCGACGACGTGGACAGGATCACCCTGCACGCGATGCGGGAACGCCTCGGCCTGGACCAGGAGATCGCCGCCACCGGCTGGAATCTCGCCGAGCTGAACAACATCGAAAGCCCGACCCAGGAAATCCGCGCCATCTTCGACCTGATGCCCACGGATACCGTGGCGCACTGGGAACACATCGCCGGCCGGCTGCACAACGTCCCGGGCGCCATCGACGGCTACCTCGCCTCCCTCACCGAAGCCCGGCAGCGCGGCCTCGTTGCCGCCCGCCGCCAGGTGCAGATCGTGATCGGCCAGGCCAAGGCACACGCCGCGGCTGACGGCTTTTTCGCCGCCCTCGCCGCGGGTGCCGGGACGGCCGACGGCGGACTGCCGGAGCCGGTCTCCCGCGCCCTCGCCGCCGGCGCGGAAAAGGCCGCCGCCGCCTATGCGACGCTGGCCGCGTTCCTGGAATCCGAGCTGCTTCCGGCCGCCCCGGCAAGGGACGCCGTCGGACGCGAGCGCTACGCACTGGCCTCCCGCGCCTTCCTGGGCTCCGCCGTCGACCTTGAAGAAACCTACGCTTGGGGCGTTGCGGAACTGGACCGGATCATCGCCGAGCAGGAAGCCGTCGCCGAGCAGATCAAGCCCGGCGCCGGCATCGAGGAGGCCAAGGCCGTGCTCAACGCGGATCCGAAGCGCCAGCTCAAGGGCACGGCCGCGCTCCAGGAGTGGATGCAGGGACTCTCCGACCAGGCCGTCTCCGCGCTGGCGGACGTGCACTTCGATATTCCGGACATCATGAAGACCATCGAGTGCATGATTGCCCCAACCCAGGAAGGTGGCATCTACTACACCGGCCCCACCGAGGACTTTTCCCGTCCGGGCCGGATGTGGTGGTCCGTGCCAGCTGGTGAAGATTCCTTCACCACCTGGTCCGAGACCAGCACCGTCTACCACGAGGGTGTCCCCGGGCACCACCTGCAGGTTGCCACCGCCACCTACCAGAGCGGGCTGCTGAACCAGTGGCGCCGCAACGCGTGCTGGGTCTCCGGCCACGGCGAGGGCTGGGCGCTGTACGCCGAGCGGCTGATGGACCAGCTGGGCTACCTGTCCGATCCCGGCGACAAGATGGGCATGCTCGACGGCCAGCGGATGCGGGCGGCCCGGGTGGTGTTCGACATCGGCGTCCACCTGGAACTGGAAATCCCGGCGCGCTGGGGATCCGGGACCTGGACCTCGGATAAGGGCTATGAGTTCCTGAAGGGGAACCTGGACATCAGTACCGGACAGCTTGACTTCGAATTCCACCGCTACCTCGGGTGGCCGGGGCAGGCGCCGTCCTACAAGATCGGCCAGCGGCTCTGGGAAGAGATCCGCGATGAGCGCGCCCGCCGCGACGGGGAAGCCTTCGACCTGCGCACGTTCCACAGCCAGGCACTGAACATCGGCTCGGTGGGACTGGACACACTGAAGGCGGCGCTGCTGAACTGACGTCCCCGGCCCGGGGCGACGCCGTCCGGGGGCGGCATGCCCTACCGAGCGCGCCGCGCGCACCGCGCACCGCCTACCCCGCCGAACGCACCTCACACCGCCCGCACCGGCTACCGCCCGCACCGCCGTTTCACCGGGTGCGGGCGGTAGGCTTTCCCCAGTCGGCGCCCAGCCAGCGACGGGCACCACGGGCCACACGCAGAAAAAGGAAAC
>JBIOFK010000205.1:0-3666 GCA_044447065.1 Actinomycetales bacterium
GCGCCGTAACCGGCCGCGAACTCATGCTCGTGGGCGGGCTCATGGGCCCCGTGGACCGGGTCGTTGTCCTGGGCGGACTCGTGGGCCTCGGCGGCCGCCCGGACGGATTCAGGCGCCCGGACTGCATCGGGCTCCCGGCTATCGGCGGCCTCATGGCCCGTGTGGCCGGCGTCGTGACCCAGACCGGTGTCCTGTCCCTGGCCGGCGTCGCGCCCCTGGCCGGCGGGGATTTGCCCGGTTTCGGCGCGGCGTTCGGCCTCGCGCCGGCCCCGGCGTGTGGTGGGGCCCTGCGGGAACTCCGGACGGTCCTGGGGCAGGCCGCTCACAGGGCGCTCCCCCGTGGGTTCGATTCCGAGCTGATGTCGCGATCCTTTGCTAGCGTTGGCTGACCGACGCGCCCACCCGCTGAATCGGTCACCGGCGGAACGTGAGGGCCCGCCGGTTGAGAAAGTGACTTCTCCATGTCCAGGGCGTGCTGCAGTATGCCTGCGGCGGCCGCCTGATCTACAACCTTACGTTGTTCGCGCCCGCTCATGCCAGCGGAGCGCAGCGCCGCGTGGGCCGATACAGAGCTCAGCCGCTCGTCCACCAGCCACACGCGCACGTCCAGTCCGGCGTCGCCGAGGGCCGCCACGAGCAGCGCCGCGTACTCCCGGGCCATGGCGGCGGAGGCGGTTTCGGTGCCCTTGAGCGTGCGCGGCAGTCCGACGTAGATACCCACCGCTCCGCGCTCAGCGGCCTCGCGCACCACGATCCTGATGTCGGAATTCTTCTTGGCATCGCGGTTGAGCGTGCGCACCGGAACCGCCAGGATGCCGTCCCGGTCCGCGGCGGCCAGGCCCACCCGGACGGTACCGACGTCCACGCCCAGTTTGACCCCGGCGCGCAGCTGTGCGGATGCCACGGCCGGACTAGCCGTGCTGCGCGATCGAGGCCAGCACGGCCTCCAGCGCGGCAGGCACCTGGGCGGCGTCGGTGCCGCCGCCCTGGGCCACATCGTCCTTGCCGCCGCCGCCGCCGCCGAGGATTCCGGCGGCCAGCTTAACGAGTGACCCGGCCTTGACGCCGGCCGCCCGCGCGGCCTCATTCGTGGCAACCAGCACCATCGGCCGGCCGTTGGCCTGTCCCGCCACAGCGACCGTGGCCGCGCCGCGGCCCAGCCGCTCGCGCAGGTCCAGGGCAAGGGCCCGCAGCTCGTCAGCTCCGGCGACGGTCCCGGCGTCGTGCGCGATGACCCGCACTCCCGCCACGTCCACGGCGGAGCCGAGCAGGGTCGCGGCCACAGCACCGAGCTGTTCCCTGCGCAGCCGGTCGATTTCCCTTTCGGCAGCCTTGAGCTTGGCCAGCGTCCCGGCAATGCGTTCCTGCAGCTGGCCGGCGGGGACCTTCATCAGCTCGCTCAGCCCGGACACGAGGGACCGTTCCGCGGCCAGGTGCCGGAATGCCTCCATCCCGACGAACGCCTCGACCCGGCGGTTGCCCGAGCCGACCGACTGCTCGCCGAGCAGCGTCAGGCTGCCGATCCGGGAGGTGGTGGACACGTGGGTTCCGCCGCACAGCTCACGGGACCAGGCGCCGTCGATCTCCACCACGCGGACCTCGGAGCCGTAGTTCTCGCCGAAAAGTGCCATGGCGCCCAGGGCCTTCGCCGCGTCCAGGGCCATCACCTTGGTCTCCACCCGGTAGTTGTTGCGGATGGCGATGTTGGAGACCTCCTCGACCTCGCTGCGGGTCGCGGCGCTCAGGCCCTCACCCCAGGCGAAGTCGAAGCGCAGGTAGCCGGCCTTGTTGAAGGAGCCGCGCTGCAGCGCCTCCGGGCCGAGGATCTGGTGCAGGGCGGCGTGCACGATGTGCGTGGCGGTGTGCGCCTGCTCGGCGGCGTGCCGGCGGTCGCGGTCGACGGCGGCGCGCACCAGCGCGTCGGCCGGGAGTTCGCCCTCACGGATGATAGCGCGGTGCACGCTCAGTCCCTTGACCGGGCGCTGGACGTCCAGCACCTCGGCGATGAAGCCGTCGCCGGTGATCAGCCCCGTATCGGCGGCCTGGCCGCCTGCCTCGGCGTAGAACGGCGTTTCGGCCAGGACCAGTTCCACGGTCTCGCCCGCGGCGGCGGACTGCCTGCGTTCGCCGCCGGAGAGGATGGCCCTGAGCCGGGACTCGCCCTCAAGCTCGTCGTAGCCCGTGAACACGGTCTGGCCGCCGGCCAGCAGTTCGGTAAAGACCGACAGGTCGGCGTGTCCCGTTTTCTTGCCCTTGGCGTCGGCGCGGGCGCGCTGGCGCTGCTCCTGCATCAGGGACCGGAAACCGGTTTCGTCCACGGCCAGTCCGGCCTCGTCGGCCATTTCCAGGGTCAGGTCGATGGGGAAACCGTAGGTGTCGTGCAGCGCGAACGCATCGGCGCCGGAGAGCGGACGCCCGGCGGCCTTGGATTCCTGCACCGCTTCCTCCAGCCGTGCCGTGCCGCTGGCGATCGTGCGCAGGAAAGCCTTTTCCTCGGCGTAGGCGATCCGGCTGATCCGCTCGAAGTCGGCCTCGACCTGGGGGTAGACGCCCTTCATCGCGTCGCGGGACGCCGGCAGCAGCTCGGGCAGGCAGGCGCGCTCCACACCGAGCAGCCGCATGGCCCGCACGGCGCGGCGGATCAGGCGGCGCAGCACGTAGCCGCGGCCCTCGTTGGTGGGACTGACGCCGTCGGCAATCAGCATCAGGGACGAGCGGATGTGGTCGGCCACCACCCGCATCCGTACGTCGTCCGTGTGGTGCGGGTCGTCGGCGGATTCGGCGCTGGTGTACTCCCGGCCGGAGAGGGCGGCTGCCCTGTCGATCACGGGACGGACCTGGTCCGTCTCGTACATGTTTTCCACGCCCTGCAGGATCAGCGCCAGCCGCTCCAGGCCCAGGCCCGTGTCGATGTTCTTCTTGGGCAGCTCGCCGAGGATTTCGAAGTTGTCCTTGCCGGTGCCCTCGCCGCGCTGGAACTGCATGAACACCAGGTTCCAGATTTCGATGAAGCGGGTGTCGTCCACGGCAGGTCCGCCGTCCCTGCCATAGGCGGGACCGCGGTCGTAGTAGATCTCCGAGCACGGTCCGGCCGGGCCCGGCTGGCCGGTGGACCAGTAGTTGTCCTCCATACCCAGCCGCTGGATCCGCTCGGCCGGTAGCCCGGCGACGCGCGCCCAGATGGCGGCAGCGTCGTCGTCGTCGAGGAACACGGTGACCCAGAGCCGGTCCTTGTCCAGGCCGTAGCCGCCGGACGCGACAGAGCTGGTGAGCAGCTCCCAGGCATAGCTGATGGCCTGTTCCTTGAAATAGTCCCCGAAGGAGAAGTTCCCGCACATCTGGAAGAAGGTGCCGTGCCGTGCGGTCTTGCCCACCTCCTCGATGTCCCCGGTCCGGATGCACTTCTGCACGCTGACGGCCCGGTCAAAGGGCGCCTCCTCGCGGGCTGTCAGGTACGGGATGAAGGGCACCATGCCGGCCACGGTGAACAGCAGCGAGGGATCGCTGGACACCAGCGAGGCGGACGGCACCACCGTGTGGCCCTTGGCCGCGAAAAACTCGAGCCAGCGGCGTGCAATTTCCTGCGACTTCATGGAGGTGGGAAACCCTTCGTAGAACTGGTGAAATCAGCGGCGGTTGCGCAGCTGGATGTCGATGGCCGCGTCC
>JBIOFK010000206.1:0-3644 GCA_044447065.1 Actinomycetales bacterium
GGGCAGGCATGCCACACATTGACGGATGATGTCCGGCAGGGTCAGCGGCCCGGTGTGGCGGTGGACAACGCAGCCGGGAACCGGGCGGCCGTGAGCTGTGGAGACATGCGGCAGACCGGGCGAGGAGGCGGTCCACAATCCTCTGGATCGTGCGGCGCTGATGCACGCGGGCACTGCGCAGTGGGTGGCCAGGTGCACCGCAAGCGGATCCGTCCCGGGCACGCAGTAGACCCCGCGCGCCGGACGGTGAATGAGGCCCAGCGCCATGGCTGCGTTCAGTTGCCGGGCGCTGGCTCCCTGCCGAAGCAGCTCGTGCTGCCGCGCCGCGCCGCCACGACGGAGGAGCCATGATACGAGATCGTCCATCCACCCATGGTGCGCGCCAAAAGGGCGGCCGTCGTCCCGCCGGACGGCGGATGTGGACAGCGGTTCCGAAGGCGCAGCGGTGGAGGACGAGCGGGCGCTCGTTGTGCGTCGGATCGGCCGGAACCCTGCGCAGGACCGTGTCCTGCGCAGCCGTCGGGGAGAACTCTCCGCAGCTTGGAACGGGGTCAGCCGCGGGACGGCGTCAGCCGAGCGTTTCGGCGGCTCCGAGCCACTCCAGTTCGAGGACGTCCTTCTCCCCGGCGAGTTCGGCCAGTTTCGCGTTGATGTCCGCGAGGGCCTCATAGTCGCCCACGTTTCCGGCCATCCGGGCCCGCAGTTTTTCCTCCTGCTGGACCAGTTTGCCGAGCTGGCGTTCGATCCGGTTGAGGTCCTTGCGGGCGTCGCGCTTCTGCGCCTCGGTCGGGCCGCGGGATCCGGTGGGGGACCCGCCCGCGCTTGCCGGGGAACCTGAACCGGAGCCGGTTCCGGCGGCGAGTGCGGCCTCGCGCAGTTCCAGATACTGGTCCACACCGCCGGGCAGCCCGCGGATCTTGCCGTCGCCGAGCAGGGCCATCTGGTGGTCGGTCGCCCGTTCGAGCAGGTACCTGTCGTGCGAGACCACCACCAGCGTCCCGGGCCAGCCGTCCAGCACGTCCTCCACCGCGGCGAGCGTGTCCGTGTCGAGGTCGTTCGTGGGCTCGTCGAGCATCAGCACGTTCGGCTCGCCGACCAGCAGGCGCAGCAGCTGCAACCGCCGCCGTTCCCCGCCGGAAAGGTCCTTGACGGGGGTCCACTGCTTTTCCTTGCTGAAGCCGAGCTGTTCCACCAGCTGTCCGGCCGTCAGTTCGCGGCCGCCGATCTCAAAGGTGCGCTTCTCCCGCTCGATGACCTCCAGGACCCGTAAGTCCAGGACGTCGTCGAGCTCTTTGACCTCCTGGCTGAGCACCGCCGTCTGCACGGTCTTGCCCCGCTTCAGCCGGCCCGAGGTCGGGGCGATCTCCCCGTTGAGCAGCCGAAGCAGCGAGGTCTTGCCGGAGCCGTTGACCCCCACCAGGCCGAGCCGTTCGCCCGGGGCCAGCCGCAGGGTGATGTTGTCAAAGAGGGTGGTCTCCCCCAGCGTCAGGGTCACGTCCTCCAGGTCCAGCACGTCCTTGCCGAGCCGTGCGGTGGCCATCTTGTTCAGCGACAGCGAGTCCCGCGGCTCCGGCACGTCGGCGATCAGCTCGTTGGCCGCCTCGATGCGGAACTTAGGTTTGGCGGTACGGGCCGGCGCGCCGCGGCGCAGCCAGGCGAGCTCCTTCTTCACCAGTTGGGCGCGCTTGGATTCGACGACGGCGGCCGAGCGGTCGCGTTCGGCCCGCGCCAGGACGTAGGCGGCGTATCCGCCGTCGAACGGGTCGACCCGGGCGTCGTGGACTTCCCAGGTGCTGGTGCAGACTTCGTCCAGGAACCAGCGGTCGTGGGTGACGACGACGAACGCACCCTCGTTGGCCCGCCAGCGGGACTTCAGGTGCAGCGCCAGCCAGGCCACGCCCTCCACGTCGAGGTGGTTGGTGGGCTCGTCCAGCATGATGACGTCGTCGTCGCCGATCAGCAGCTTCGCCAGGGCCACCCGGCGTTTCTGGCCGCCGGAGAGGGCATGGACGTTCGCGTGCCAGTCCACCTCGCCGACCAGTCCGCCCATGACCTCGCGGATCTGCGGCTTGGACGCCCATTCGTGGTCCGCGGCGTCGCCGACTATCGCCTCGCCGACTGTCAGGTCCGCGTCCAGCACGTCGGTCTGGTCAAGGTAGCCCACCTGCACGCCGCGGCGCATGGTCACCCGGCCGGAATCCGCGCTCTGCCGCTGGGCCAGCAGCCGCATCAGGGTGGACTTGCCGTCGCCGTTGCGTCCGACGATGCCGATCCTGTCCCCCTCTTCGAGGCCGAGGGTGACGCCGTCCAGCACGGTGCGCGTCGCGAATTGCACGGTGAGATTTTCGCCGCCGAGGAGGTGAGCCACGTTTACAACTTTCCTTCGTCAATCAAGGCCTGCCAGTCTACCGGGCGGCCGGGCGCGCTGGCTCCTTCGACGATTCAGTCCACCTATTCAGGCTGCCGATTCAAATGATCCGTGCCCCCGGAACGGGTCCCACCACGGTGGACGCGTCCAGCCCGTCCGCGCAGAGCCGGCCGGCGATCGCGGCGGCGTCCTCGGCACTGCGGGCCAGCAGCGCCACGGTGGGTCCGGAGCCGGAGACCAGGCCGGTCAGCGCACCAGCGGCCATGCCGTTCTCCAGCACGGCGGCCAGTCCCGGGGACAGCTCGATGGCTGCCGGCTCCAGGTCGTTGCCCAGCACCGTGGCCAGCGCCGCAGCGTCGCCCCGGCGCAGGGCGGCCAGGACCCCCGGCTCCACCGCCTCCGGGGCTGCGGGCTCCCGGCCCTCGGCCAGCCGGAGCCGGTCCAGCGCCCGGTAGACCTCCGGGGTGGCGAGGCCGTAGCCGGCCTGGACCAGGACCCAGTGCAGCTCGCCGGTGGCCAGGGCCGGGGAGAGCTCATCCCCCACCCCCAGTCCGACGGCGGCGCCGCCCAACAGCGCGAAGGGCACGTCGGCGCCCAGCTCGGCGCCGATGTGCGCGAGTTCCTCCCGGGAAAGTCCGCTGTCCCAGAGCGCGTCGCAGGCCAGCAGCGTCGCCGCCGCATCCGCGGAGCCGCCGCCCATACCGCCGGCGACCGGAACACTTTTGGTGATTTCCAGGTGTACCCCGGTCGAATGCTCGGACACATCCGCCATCAGGGCCGCCGCACGGTAGGCGAGGTTGCGTGAGTCCAGGGGAACGTCCAGCAGGCCGCCGTCGCCAGGCCCGGCGTTGCGGACGCCGATGGTGATGCCGGGCTCCGCCGTCGCCGTGGCCGCCACCTCCTCGTACAAGGAGACCGCAAGGTACACGCTGGCCACCGAATGGTAGCCGTCCGCCCGGCCCGGGCCGACGCGGAAGGAGACGTTAATCTTGCCCGGGGCCCGGACACGGACGGTCCGCAGGCCCAGCGGCGGATGGATGGGGGCTTCCACAGGGCGCCCTTCTACGCGGAACCGGCCGGGACGGACAGGGCGATTCCCGCTTCGGCGATCCGGGCGAACGCGGCGATATCGAGCACTTCGCCGCGGGCCGACGGGTCGACGCCGGCTGCCACCAGGGCAAGTTCCGCCTGCGCGGGGGTTCCCGCCCAGCCGGCCAGCGCCGCGCGCAGGGTCTTGCGGCGTTGGGCGAACGCGGCATCGATGACGGCGAAAACC
>JBIOFK010000207.1:0-3608 GCA_044447065.1 Actinomycetales bacterium
GACCAGGCCGCGATCGCGGCGGGCGGACAGGGCGGACCGGTTTCCCGGATAGCGGACGGGCTGGCCGGATCGGCGCAGCTGTTCGAGGCCTCCGGGCGAAGCCAGCTGGCCACGGTCAATCTGATCACGGCGCACGACGGCTTCACCCTCGCGGACCTTGTCTCCTACAACCGCAAGCACAACGAAGCCAACGGCGAGGGCAACCGCGACGGCGGGGACAACAACAGCAGCTGGAACCACGGCTGGGAAGGCCCCACCACGGACGGCGCCATCCTGGCTGCCCGCGGGCAGACCTCCCGGAACCTGATGGCCACGCTGCTGCTGTCCCTGGGGGTGCCCATGTTGACCGCCGGGGACGAATTCGGGCGCACTCAGGGCGGAAACAACAACGCCTACTGCCAGGACAACGGGATCACCTGGCTGGACTGGGAGCCGGACGGGCCCGGCCAGGAGATGCTGGCCGCCACCAAGCGGCTGATCCGGATCCGCAAGGACTTTCTCTCCCACCAGCCCAGCAGCTACCCGGCGCGCGGGGAATCCTCCTACCTGCGCTGGTACAACGCGGCCGGACAGCCGATGACCCCCGAGGAGTGGAGAGATCCGCACAACCGGGTGCTCTCCGTCGTCTTCGGCTCCCCGGGCGGGCGCCAGGACGGACTGGTGGTTTTCAACGCCTCGCCGGCCCCCGTGCAGCTCACGCTTCCGGTCGCGGAACAAACCGAGGGATTCGACCTGCGCATGACCACCGCCGCGGGCAGCACCGCGGTGCGCGGCCCCATCCTCCCGCCGGGCGCCGACATGACGGCGCCGGCCAACTCGATGAGCATTTTCAAGGCCTAACGCGGCCATTGTGGGTTTGACTGGAGCGAAGTACTATACGGCGACCACTACGTTCAATTCAGTCTTATTGCGGAGGGAAGATGAGCACGAGCGCATCCTTTGAGATCGCCCCGGCGGCCGGAAAGGACGAGGTGCTCGCCGAGTTCGCCAGATCCCTGGCCTTCCCAGCCCACTTCGGCCACAACCTGGACGCGCTGGCCGACTGCCTGCGGGACTGGGCGGACGGCTCGACGGCGCCGCGCACCCTGGTCTGGCATGTTGATCCCGCGTTCAGCGGGACCCGCGCGCACGGGCTCATCCTGGATATTCTCTCCACCGTCAGCGCCGAGTCCCGCCGGGCCTCCAGCCCGGCAGGCCCGCTGACCGTCGTCGTCCGCCCCGCCGATCCGGACCCGGACACCGGCGACTAAACGGCGCCGGCCACGCTGACCCGCTCCTGCCACGATGGCCCACATCGCAGGAGCGGGCCGGCAAGGCCGGCGGTGCCGGGACCCGCCTTCAGGCTAGGCGTTCGTGATCAGCCCCAGTTCGGACTGGCTTGCCAGCGCCCCATTCTTCGGCAGCACCCGCACCGTGTAGCCGAAGCTGCCGGAACGGTCGATCTCCAGGTCTCCGGCGAACTCGTGCTGGCTTCCGGCGGGGTCGCCCACCGCGGCCACGGGTGCCAGTTCGAGGATCGAGGTTTCCCTGAGCTCATCGGAATCCAGGGCCCGACCGTGGACCACCTGGACACTGACGTCGACGGTGTCCAGCCCGTCCAGGGTGACAATCGCCCGGACCCTGATGCGGTCCCCGATCTGCGGGTTGTCCGAAATGTCGAGGGTATCCACCTGGTCCACGGCGACGCCGGACCAGGCGCCGCGCACCTTGCCGGTCCAGCTGGCCAGTTCCCTGGCCACGGTGAAGTCATCCGCCCGCGCCGCACGCCCGGAAACGGCGGCCGGCTGGTAGAGGTTGTTGACGTAGTCCTTGACCATGCGCTCGGCCGAGACCGCCGGGCCGAGATGGGAAATGGTGTGCTTGATCATGGAGATCCAATGCCTCGGGACCGACCGCCGGGACACCGCCGACTCGGGGTCCGCCGACGGACCGGCCGCACCCGCGCCGGCGGACACCACCGAACCGTAGAACCGCGGAGCGACCTGCGTTTCCAGCAGCTCGTACAGGGCGGAGGCCTCAATATCGTCCCGTTCCTCGGCCGAGGTGCCGTTGTTCGCGGTCGGGATCGCCCAGCCGTTCTCGCCGTCGTACAGCTCGTCCCACCACCCGTCCATCACCGAGAGGTTCAGCGAACCGTTGATCGCGGCCTTCATGCCCGATGTTCCGCAGGCCTCCAGGGGACGCAGCGGGTTGTTCAGCCAGACGTCACAGCCCGGGAAGAGGGTGCGCGCCATCGCGATGTCGTAGTTCGGCAGGAACGCGATGCGGTGGCGGATCTCGGGGTCGTCCGTGAACAGCACGAGCTCCTGGATCATTTTCTTTCCCGCGTCGTCCGCGGGGTGGGACTTTCCGGCGATCACGAGCTGGATCGGGTGTTCCGGGTGCAGCAGCAGCGCCTTCAGCCGGGCGGGATCGCGGAGCATCAGGGTGAGCCGCTTGTACGTCGGCACCCGGCGGGCGAATCCGATCGTGAGGACCTCCGGGTCGAGGATGGAGTCCGTCCAGGCCAGTTCCGCATCGGCCGCGCCGCGCTTCTTCCAGGAGGACCGGACCCGGCGGCGCACATCCTCCACTAGGGACGCGCGCATGCTCCGGCGGAGCGCCCAGATGTCCTCGTCGGTCACGTCGTAGACCTTGGACCAGTCGGGTCCGTCCAGTACCTCGGCGCCGAAATGCTCCTTGGCGAGCCTGCTCAGTTTTGGGTCCACCCAAGTCGGGACATGGACACCGTTCGTCACGGAACCGATCGGCACTTCCTCATGGTCGAAGCCCTGCCACAAACCGGAGAACATCTCGCGTGAGACCACGCCGTGCAGCTTGGCCACACCGTTGGCCCGCTGGGCCAGGCGCAGCCCCATGACCGCCATGTTGAAAACCGACGGATCCCCGCCGCTGTAGTCCTCGGCGCCGAGGGCGAGCACCCCGGCGACCGGAACGCCGGGAGCCAGTCCCGCCTGGAAGTAGTGCCTGATCTGCGCCGCGGGGAACCTGTCGATGCCCGCGGGCACCGGGGTGTGGGTTGTGAAGACCGTTGAGGCCCGCCCCGCTGCGAGGGCTTCGTCCCAGCTCAACGGCGCCTGCCCGTCCTGCGGGTTCATCAGTTCACAGATCCGCTCGATGCCCAGGAAGCCGGCGTGGCCCTCGTTGGTGTGGAACACCTCCGGCGCCGGGCTGCCGGAGAGCCTGGCGTACAGGCGCAGTGCCTTCACCCCACCCATGCCCAGCAGCAGCTCCTGCTGCAGCCGGTTGTCGCCGCCGCCGCCGTACAGCCGGTCAGTGATGCTGCGGGCCGCCTCGTCGTTGCCGGGCACGTTTGAATCCAGCAGCAGCAGGGGCACGCGGCCCACATCGGCGCGCCAGATGTGGGCGTTCAGCGCCCGGCCGTCCGGCAGCGGCAACGAAATCTCGCATGGCGTTCCGTCGTCCTCGCGCAGCAGGGTCAGCGGCAGCCCGTCCGGATCGAGCACGGGGTAGGTCTCCTGCTGCCAGGCGTCGCGGGAGAGCGACTGCTTGAAATACCCGGCCTGGTAGAGCAGGCCCACGCCGACCAGCGGCACCCCCAGATCCGAGGCTGCCTTGAGATGGTCGCCGGCCAGGATGCCCAGGCC
>JBIOFK010000208.1:0-3593 GCA_044447065.1 Actinomycetales bacterium
ACCTCGTACAGCGTCGCGGCGCCGGCGTAGGTGGAGATGTGCCCGCCGACGCCGATGTCCGGGCGCTGGGCCCGGTGCACCATGACCGCGGCGTTCCAGCGCAGCCATGCCCGGTACTTCCGCTCGATCTCCTCGTCGCCGGGGAATTCCGGTTCCTGGTCCGCCGGGATCGTGTTCACGTAGTCCGTCGTCGTCACCATCGGCACGCCGACGCTCTGCGCCCCGGCGCGCTGGAGCAGCGAGCGCATGATGAACTGGGCCCGCTCGGTGCCCTGCTCCGCGATCAGCGCATCCAGCGACTGGATCCACTCCGCCGTCTCCTCAGGATCCCGATCCGGAAGCTGGTTGGTCAACCCGCTCAGGATGTGGGAATTCTCTTCTCCAGCGGCCACGTTCAACCTCTCTTAAAGCAACATGTACCCGCCGCAGCTGTAGCCGGCGGCGTCCACCAAACACTCTAACCCGGCGCCGGCATGATGCGTAGCCGGTGACCGAGGCACCAAATCGTCCGCCGAGGCACGGCACGGGGACCCGGGAGGCTAAACTGGCGGAGTCGGGCCCGATCATGCCGTTTCGCGGCGCCGGGATCCCGTCGGCTTGAAGGACAGCGCCAGAGGGTGTTGGCTGGTAGTAACGAAAATCACGGTCCGTACCGCGGCGGTGCTGCGGATCCGCGGCCGTGATCCATTGACAGCAGATGGCGGTCCGCCGCCGTGAGCAGGAGGAATGACGTGAGCGAGGCCGACGCCGGCACAGTAGTTAATGTGGCGGGCAAATTGGGTTTCAGTAATGGGGATCTAATTAAGGAGTTCGGTTACGACGATGACGTCGATTTCGACCTCCGCGACAATATCGAGGATCTCATCGGTTCCGAGCTGTTCGACGAGGAAGACCACGACGTTGTCGATGCTGTCATTCTCTGGTGGCGTGCCGATGACGGGGACCTGGTTGATGCGTTGGTCGATTCCCTCACGACGTTGGATGAAAAAGGCGTTGTCTGGGTCCTGACTCCGAAGTCCGGCCGTGACGGTTATGTGCCGCCGGCGGAAATCCAGGAGGCTGCCCCGACCGCCGGGCTGCACTCCACATCCTCCGTCGGCGTCAGCGCCGATTGGGCAGCGACCCGGCTCGTGCCGCGCAAGAAGAAGTGACAGTCCCCGTTTCCTCCGGCGCCCGGCGCCAAGGGGAGCCTGGACCGGTTCCCGGTCAGGCTGCACCCGATTTCACCTTGAGCAATCAGTTCGGCGAGCCGGTGACGCTCAGCGCACTGCGCGGCAGCAACGTCGTCGTCGTTTTTTACCCCTTTGCCTTTTCCGGAATCTGCACCGGGGAGCTGTGCGAGCTGCGGGACAACCTCGCCGATTTCCGCACGGCGCAGGCGAGGCTGCTCGCCGTGTCGGTGGACAGCAAGTACACCCTTAGGGCCTACGCCGCGGCCGAAAAATTCGACTTCGATCTCTTGGCCGACTTCTGGCCGCACGGCGCAGTGGCGAGCTCCTATGGGGTTTTCAACCCGGAGCGGGGCATGGCCGAACGAGGTAGCTTCATCATCGACGCCGACGGGATCCTCCGTTCCCGGCTCCTGGCCCCCGTGGCCCAGGGGCGGCCCATGGACGATTACCGCCGGGCACTGGCGAAGCTGTAACGATGCCGACTCCGGGTATAGGGCTGACAGGTTTCGCCCGGCATGACGCGGCAGGGACCATGAAGCCCCTGGAGAAGGATCAGATTGCGCTTCTGGACCGGGCGGCCGAACTGTTGTCCGGGCACAAGTTCGCCGTGCTGACTGGTGCGGGCCTGAGCACAGACTCCGGCATTCCCGATTACCGTGGCCCCTCGGCCGTACCCCGGAGTCCGCTGACTTATCAGGAGTTCGTGCGTGATCCGGCGCTGCGGCAGCGATATTGGGCCCGCAACCAGCTGGGCTGGAGACAGCTGCGGCACGCGGCCCCGAACGCCGGCCATTACGCCGTCTCACGCCTGGAGCGTCACGGACTGACTAGCGGAATCATCACCCAGAACGTGGACCGGCTGCACGAGGACGCAGGTGCGGAGGACGTCGTCGACCTTCACGGGCGCTTCGACCAGGTCGCCTGCCTGCGCTGTTCCTCCGTCTTTTCGCGCGACTACATCGGAGCCCGCTTGGACGCTGCCAACCCCGGTTTCGTGGAGGACGCCAGCCGGCTCGGACCCATCGGACAGGCGCCGGATGCCGATGCGGATCTTGAGTCGGCGGCCCTGATCGGGGCCTTTCGGGTGGTGGACTGCGAGGTATGCGCGGGCATGCTGAAACCGGATTTTGTGTTCTTCGGGGAAAACGTCCCGGTGTACCGGGTGCAGCGCTCCTTCGCCATGCTCGACGAATCCCGGGCGCTGCTGGTGGCCGGATCATCGCTGACGGTGATGAGCGGCTTGCGCTTTCCCCGGTACATGTCACGGAAGGGACTGCCGGTGGTGCTGTTGAACCGCGGCGCAACCCGCGGCGATCCGCTCGCCACACTCAAAGTGGATGTGGGGGTCAGCGAAGCGCTCAGCTACCTTGCATCGATGCTGGCCGCACCCGGTTCGCCTTCGGCGCCGATCGTCCGGTAAAGTGATAGCTCGTTGCTGCCATTGAGCATTGATGGCGGTAACAATTGGGTCTTTAGCTCAGCTGGTAGAGCGCCACGTTTACACCGTGGATGTCATCGGTTCGATCCCGGTAGGACCCACCATATCCCCGTCAGCCCAAGGATCCAGATGCCTTGGCTGCGGGGATTTCTGTCCGCTGTTTGGTTTTATTCCGCTGGCCGGCCGGACGGGCGCACTACGTAGTAACCGTGCTGATTGATCCTCGGCGTCCGAGGTGGAACGATGCAGCTACACGTGGGACGCCGCCCATGGAGACTGCGAACATGTGGAGGTATGTGGTGGACAAAGATGTGGACCAGGTTTGGATTGCGGCCGCTGACCTTGAGTCGGTCCAGCAGCAGGCCGATGCGGCCGAGCTGGACTTGGCAGCCGCAGTCGGTGCCGCCCTCGAATCGGGACGGCCTTCCGACGAAGTCGGAATCGCAGCGGGATTGACGTCCGGCGAGATGGAACACCTGATGGCCGAACCGCCACCCGTGTAACGGTCAGGGCCTGCGGGTACTTCCTGGGCTCCGGACTTCGGACCGGGGACTGGGGACGGCCGGCTTCGGGCGCGTCAGGGCTTCGGGACGACGGGCCGGCTGTTCCGGCCCGACATCATCGAGATCCAAACATCGCAGTTCCGGCGTGCTTTCTGGCGGCCGAATTGCCTGTCTCGGCGCCTGGCTCATAGTGTCGTACCCCTCTGGCAGAGTGGTTTTATGGACGGCAAGCAGCGGTTGGTGAGGCTGCCGGGGCTGGTGGAAACGCCAGGAACCGGCGGCCCCGGCACGTCCACGTCCACGTCCGCCAAAGCCGCGCCGTCCGGCCGGGCCACGGCCGCGGCGGCTGCGGAGGAATGCATCGCCGCCCTGGCCTCGTCGGGGCCCTGCGCCGATGATGCGGCGATCATCGCCGAGCTGCGGGCGTTAGAGGACCTCAAATCCGCCGCCGCGGCCCGGCAGGTGCGCATCACGGCCGCG
>JBIOFK010000209.1:0-3511 GCA_044447065.1 Actinomycetales bacterium
CGGCGCCGATGTCCTGGATGTGAAGGTGGGAGACCGCGTCTCGGGGGAGGGACACGTGGTCTGCGGCATCTGCCGCAACTGCCGGGCCGGCCGCAGGCAGATGTGCATCAACACCGTGTCCGTCGGCGTGCAGCGCGACGGCGCCTTCGCCGAATACGTGGTCATTCCCGAAACGAATGTCTGGGTACACACCGACGACTCAGTGACACCGGAACTGGGCGCCATCTTCGACCCTTTCGGCAACGCTGTCCACACCACGCTCAGCTTCCCGCTGGTCGGGGAGGATGTGCTGATCACCGGCGCCGGACCGATCGGACTGATGGCGATCGCCGTCGCCCGCCATGCCGGCGCCCGCAAGATCGCCATCACCGACGTCTCCGCCCCCCGGCTCGAACTGGCCAGGACCATGGGTGTGGACCTGGCCATCGACGTCTCCACCACCAGGGTCAAGGATGCGCAGCGCGAACTGGGCATGCGCGAGGGCTTCGACATCGGCCTGGAAATGTCCGGGCACCCCACGGCCCTGCCGGAAATGATCAACAACATGAACCACGGCGGCCGGATCGCGATGCTGGGACTGCCCAGCCAGCCGATCAGCATTGACTGGGGCAAGGTGGTCACGCACATGATCACGCTCAAAGGCATCTACGGCCGGGAGATGTTCGAAACCTGGTACGCGATGAGCGCCATGCTCGCCTCCAATCCGCAGCTGCACAGGAACATCTCCGCCGTCGTCACGGACAGGCTCCCGGCGGCAGAATGGGAGCGGGGCTTCGCGGCGGCCCGGGCGGGCCTCGGCGGCAAGGTAGTACTCGACTGGACGGAAATCTAAGGAAACCATGTACACCTCAATGAAGGGCCAGCTGGCCGAAGAACTGGACGCCATCCGGACCGCCGGGCTGTTCAAGACCGAGCGGCGCATCTCCTCGCCGCAGTCCAGCCACATCCGGGCCGGCTCACTCGCCGGGGAGCCTGCGGCGGTGCTGAACTTCTGCGCCAACAACTATCTCGGCCTGGCGGACCATCCGGACATCATCGCGGCCGCCAAGGCCGCGATGGACTCCCGCGGCTTCGGCATGGCCAGCGTCCGCTTCATTTGCGGCACCGCCGACCTGCACCTGCAGCTGGAGGCCAAGGTCTCCGAATTCCTCGGTACCGAGGACACCATCCTCTTTTCCAGCTGCTTCGACGCCAACGGCGGAGTCTTCGAATCCCTCTTCGGCGCCGAGGACGCGATCATCTCCGACGCCCTCAACCACGCCTCGATCATCGACGGCATCCGGCTGTCCAAGGCCCAGCGCTTCCGCTACGCCAACCAGGACATGGCGGACCTGGAGGCGAAACTCATCGAGGCCAAGGATGCCCGGCGGAGGATCATCGTCACTGACGGTGTCTTCTCCATGGACGGCTACCTGGCCCCGCTGCGGGCCATCTGCGACCTGGCGGAACGCCATGACGCACTGGTGATGGTCGATGATTCGCACGCCGTCGGGTTCATGGGCGCCAGCGGTGCCGGGACCCCGGAGCACGCGGGGGTGTCCGACCGGATCGATATCTACACCGGCACGTTCGGCAAGGCCCTGGGGGGCGCCTCCGGCGGCTACGTTTCGGGGCGCGCGGAAATCGTCGCCATGCTGCGCCAGAAGGCCCGGCCGTACCTCTTCTCCAACTCCCTTGCCCCGGCCATTGTCGCCGCGACGCTGACGGCGCTCGAACTGGTGGAGGGTTCCGCCGCGCTGCGCTCCGCGTTGTTCGCCAACGCCGCCCTGTTCCGGCAGCGGATGACCGAGGAAGGCTTCGACCTGCTCCCCGGCGAGCACGCCATTGTGCCCGTCATGTTCGGCGATGCGGCCAGGGCGGCCACGGTGGCGGACGCGATGCTGGAGCACGGCGTGTACGTCACCGCCTTCAGTTTCCCCGTGGTACCGCGCGGCGCGGCCCGGATCCGCGTGCAGCTGTCTGCGGCGCATTCCGCGGACGACGTCGAAGCCTGCGTTGCGGCGTTCGTGGCGGCCCGGGCGGCGGTTGCCTGACGCCGGTGGCCAGCAGCGCCGGCACGGCCGCCGGCGCGGTACGGAAATTCCCCTCCGGATGTGATCCACATCACAAGACAGCGGTACGGCGCGCTCCTATCATGTAGGCACGGGCCCCGTCAATTGCGCATCCCGCAGTTCGCCCGTTGGAGGAGGATTTAGCATGAGCGATATTACTCCGATACGACGCTCGCTCCGGCAGGGTTCCGCTCGTCAGGGACCCGTGCATACCGGGGGGAGCGGGCTCAAGGGCCTGGGCGGTTTGTGGGGGGAAGTGCTGGCGGAATTCCTCGGCACCTTCGTCCTGATCGCCTTCGGCGACGGCGTGGTGGCCATGGCCGTGGCGGCACTGCCCGGTTCGGGCCGCGCGCAGACCAGCACGACCATCTTCCTGGCCGCCGGCGACTGGCTGCTGATCACCTGGGGCTGGGCGCTCGCCGTGGCGATGGCCGTCTATGTGGCCGGCGGCGTCAGCGGCGCCCACATCAACCCCGCAGTGACGCTGGCCTTCGCCTTCCGGCGTAAGTTCGCGTGGAACAAGGTGGTTCCCTACATCGCAGCCCAGATCGTGGGCGCGTTCGCCGGGGCGGCACTGGTCTACCTGAACTATCACCAGGCCATCGACGCCTACAACAAGGCGGTGGGGACCGGCCGGGATGCGCCGAAAGGCAACGCGACCTTTTCCATCTTCGCCACCTTCCCGGCCGCGTACTACAACGGCAATCCGACGGGCCCGCTGGTGGACCAGATCATCGGCACCGCGTTCCTGGTGATGTTCGTCGTCGCCATCGTCGACCTGCGCAATTCGGGGGTCAAGGCCAACCTTGGCCCGCTGATGATCGGCCTGGCCGTCGCCGCCGTCGGCATGTCCTTCGGCGCCGATGCCGGATACGCCATCAACCCGGCCCGTGACCTCGGGCCGCGCCTCTTTGCCTGGCTGGCCGGCTGGGGACAGGTGGCGATGCCCGGAACGGTGGAAGGATCCTTCAGTTGGTACTTCTGGGTGCCGATCATCGGTCCGCTGATCGGCGGGGTGGTCGGAGTGCTGATCTACGACTGGTTCATCGGCGATGTCCTGCATGCCCGGGCCGGCAAAGAGGAACCGCCCGGGCAGACCCGCGATGACAGCACCGATCTGGGGGCCGCCGCCGAGGAGTGAGCACGCTCCGCGGGACGCCGGTCAGCCGGACCGGGGAGGGGCGGGGTATCCGGCATGCCGGACACCCCGCCCCTCCTTCGCCGGATCCGCACTGCCGGCCGGTGGGACACTGGGAACATGAGCGAGCTGATCACGAATATCGCCGAACTGATGACCCAGGACCGCGAAGCCCGGGTGCTGGCCGACGCCGCCGTCGTTATTGACGGTGAGCGGATCGCCTGGCTGGGCCCGGCCGCGTCGGCGCCGGCGGCGGACACCCGCACGGACGCCGGGCACCGGGCCATGCTGCCCGGCTGGGTGGACTCGCACACGCACCTGA
>JBIOFK010000210.1:0-3491 GCA_044447065.1 Actinomycetales bacterium
AGGGTCCTGACGGTGCGCTCAAGCACGTCGTCCAGGTCATGGCTGCCGTCCAGCAGGGCCGCAATGGCGCGCCGCTCCGCCGTCGAAAGCGGCTTAACAGCGGCCAGCCCGTCCACGAACAGGCGGTACCCCTTGTCCGTCGGAATCCTGCCGGAGCTGGTATGCGGGGCCATGATCAGGCCCTCTTCCTCCAGGGCGGCCATGTCATTGCGGATGGTGGCGCTGGAGACGCCGAGGTTGTGGCGGTCCACGAGGGCCTTGGAGCCGACCGGCTCGCGGGAGGAAACGTAATCCTCCACGATCGCCCGCAGCACTTCCAGTCTGCGCGGTTCGCTCATTTCCCGACCTCCCTTCGCCGCCCGACACACACCCGGCGCCGGCGTTAGCACTCGCCATGTCCAAGTGCTAAGTCTAGTACGTTTGAACGGTGAGCTATGAGAACTGGGGACCGCAGGACCTCGGCACCCCCGCCAGGGCGGCGCTGCCGGAAATTCCCGCCCGGCACGGCACCGTCCTTGAGGATGTGCAGAGCGGCTGGGTGGGCGCGATCGTCCGCGTGGAAAAATCCGGCGGAATGCACATCATGGCGCTGGAGGACCGGCGCGGGAAGACGAAGTCCTTCCAGCTCGGCTACGGATTCCTGCTCGAGGGGCGCCCGGTCAAGGTGGTCCCGGCGCTGGCGGCGCGGGCCGCCCCGGCCAGGACGGCGTCGGGGTCGGTGAAGGTGTCCGGACAGCGGGCACAGGTGGCCAGGGCCTCGCGCATCTGGGTGGAGGGCAAGCACGACGCCGAACTCGTGGAAAAGGTCTGGGGCGATGACCTGCGGGTGGAAGGCATCGTCGTCGAGCCCCTGCACGGTATCGATGACCTGGCCGGCGCGGTGCGGGCATTCGGTCCCGGCCCCGGCCGGCGCCTGGGTGTGCTGGTGGACCATCTGGTGCCGAATTCGAAGGAATCCCGGATTGCCGCCGGCGTCATGGCGATGCCCGGCGCCCGCGGAAACGTGCTGATCGTGGGCCATCCCTATGTTGACGTGTGGCAGGCCATCCGCCCTCAGGTGCTGGGGATCAAGGCCTGGCCGCAGGTGCCGCGGTCGGTGGAGTGGAAGGTCGGAATCCTGCAGTCCTTCGGCTGGCCGCACTCGACCCCGACCGACGTTGCCATGGGCTGGCGCCGGCTGCTCCGCTCGGTCACCAGCTACGCCGATCTGGAGCCGTCGCTGCTGGGCCGGGTCGAGGAAGTCATCGATTTCCTGACCGTTCCCGTATCCTAGAGGGAGGCCGGGGTCGAGCTCCGGCCGTTCCCAAGACCCACCCGGATAAACCCAGAGGATCAGATCGTGGCCAACCCAGCACGCGGCAGCGGTGCACACCACACCCCCGCTTCGCGCGAGCCCGTCCACTACCAGGGCGTCTCCGCCCGGGCCCTGCCGCTGACGGCTCCGGAGGACAAGCAGTGGGCGTTCATGGCCCATTGCGGCGGGATCCTAGGCTGCCTGCCCTCCCTGGTGATCTATCTGGTTTTCAAGGACCGCGGCCCGTTTACCGCGCAGGAATCACGTGAGGCGCTGAACTTCACCCTGGTGCCGACGGTGATCGCCGCGCTGGCCAACATTCTTGCGCTCGTGATTCCGGTGGTGGGCAGCCTCTTCGCGGTGATCGCGGTGCTGGTCTGGATCTTCCTCACCGTGTACTCCGTGACCGCCGCCGTGCATGTCAACCGGGGCGAGCCGTACCGCTACCGCTTCAACGCCCGGCCCCTGCACTAGAGGCCGGTCCCTCCAGTCTGCCGGGCGATTCTGCCGGCAGTCAGCAGCCGGGCGCGATCAGTCCGGCAGCAGCCGCCGCACCACGGCGTCCGCCAGCAGCCTGCCGGTGAGGGTGAGGGTGAGCGTGCCCCGGAACGCGGCGGCCGGGTCGACCAGCCCGTCCGCGATCAGCCCGGCCACCGCGGTCCGGCCCCCGCCGGCGAGGGACGCCGTCGCCAGTCCCCCGGCGAGCCGCGCGGACAGCATGACGCGTTCCACCTCCCGGGTCGGTCCGTCCAGCGTCTCGCGCCCGGCCGCGGGCGATTCGCCCTTCGCCAGCCGGGACGCGTAGGCCACGGGGTGCTTGACGTTCCACCAGCGCACCCCGCCCACGTGCGAGTGCGCGCCAGGTCCGATCCCCCACCAGTCGTCCCCCCGCCAGTAGGCCAGGTTGTGCCGGCACTCGTCGGCGGGCGTGGACGCCCAGTTGCTGACCTCGTACCAGGACAGGCCGGCCGCGGCGAAGCGCTCGTCCGCCAGCCGGTACTTGGCCGCGTGGTCGTCATCGTCGATGCCCGGCACCTCGCCGCGGCGGATCCTTGCCGCCAGCCGGGTGCCGTCCTCCACGATCAGCGCGTAGGCGGACACATGGTCCGGGGCATAGGACAGGGCCGCTTCCAGGGACGTCTCCCAGTCCGCCATCGACTCCCCCGGCGTGCCGTAGATCAGGTCCACACTGACCTTCAGGCCGGCGTCCCTGGCCCACTGCACGGCCAGCGGCACCCGGGCGGGATCGTGGGTGCGGTCCAGGACCTTGAGCACGTGCGGCACGGCCGACTGCATGCCGAAGGAGACGCGGGTGAAGCCCCCGGCCGCGAGTTCGCGCAGTGAGGCGGCGGTGACGGAATCTGGGTTGGCTTCAGTGGTCACCTCGGCGCCCGGGACCAGTCCCCAATGCCCGACGGCGGCGGCCAGGATGGCTGTCAGGTCACCGGCCGGCAGCAGCGTTGGCGTGCCGCCGCCGAAGAACACGGTGCTCAGCGGGCGTGCCGGCACCCCCGACGCGGCGAGGGCGCGGGCGGCGAAGTCGAGTTCGGAGCGTGCCGTCGCGGCGTAGGCGTCCTGGGATGCACCGCCGCCGAGCTCGGTGGCCGTATAGGTGTTGAAATCGCAGTAGCCGCAGCGGACCGCGCAGAACGGGATGTGGGTGTACAGGCCGAAGCGCCGGTCCCGGGCCCCGTCGGCGGCCTGGGCGGGCAGCACGCCGTCGGCCGGTGCCGGATCGCCGAGCGGCAGGGCGCTAGGCATGGTGCCGGGATGGCCGGAGCGTCATTTTTTGGACTTGTCCTTCGGGGACTCGTCCGAGGACAGCGCCGCGATGAAGGCCTCCTGCGGGACCTCGACGCGTCCCACCATCTTCATCCGCTTCTTGCCCTCTTTCTGCTTTTCCAGCAGCTTGCGCTTGCGGGTGATATCTCCGCCGTAGCATTTGGCGAGCACGTCCTTGCGGATCGCGCGGATGCTTTCCCGGGCGATGATCCGTGCCCCGATGGCGGCCTGGATGGGGACCTCGAACTGCTGGCGGGGAATGAGCTCGCGCAGCTTGCCGGTCATCATCACGCCGTAGCTGTAGGCCTTCTCACGGTGGGTGATGGAGCTGAAGGCGTCCACCTGCTCGCCCTGGAGCAAGATGTCCACCTACACCAGGTCGGCGACCTGGTGAAGGTGGACATCTTGCTCCAGG
>JBIOFK010000211.1:0-3481 GCA_044447065.1 Actinomycetales bacterium
CCCCTACCCGGCACACCCCTCACCACGGGCACCGGCCCCACGCCGGCACGACTACCGGAACCGACGCCGGAGATATCATCCGGACCCGCGGCGCCCGTGGGAGCGGAATCAGTGATCGAACGCCCGGCCCGCTCGGGAGCAGCACACGCCGACGGGACGGACGCAGCGTGTGCCGACAGGACGGGAGCAGCGCCCGCTAACGGGACCGACGTGGCGCGAGCCGAAGGCACAGACGTGGCGGGAACCGGCGCGGAACCCGGATCATCGCCAGCCGGCTGGGCAGCGGCCACCGGAGCACCCGGAGCAGCCGGATCAGCCAGTGCACCCGGATCAGCGGGGCGGGTCGGTGCCGTCGGAGAGGGAACATTCGCCGGCACGGTAGGGGCGGCATCGGCGGGCGGGGACCCGCCGCCGTCAAGGACCACCGCCGAACTGATCAGCCACGCCAGGGAACTCCTCGCCGAAGCCAAAGCCACCAACCGACGACGGACCTGAGCCACCCGGACAGACGTTAAACCGACTCGAACGTCCAACTCAGCGACTCGAACGTCCAACTCAGCGACTGCCGTGGAGCGCAGGCCGATTATTTTTGGGAGCGGGGGTAGTCCCCTCGGACCTTCGGTGATAAACCGGGTCGTATGGCGGATGGACTGAACTGTCGAACGGCCACGATTCAGGTTGCCCCGTCAGGGGCCGGGCAGGTCGAGTTGCCCGTCGAGGAAAGCCGTGTGTCTGGGGATTCCCCAGACATCGTCAATTGTTGGCCGTCGGCCGGAAGGAGAATGGAATGGCGCCGGATGTAGAAGACATTGGGCAAATCTGCGGACACCTTGGCCAGATTCGGGCGGTGACCCCCGACAGCCAGGACGCCTGCCCCGATTGTGTCGCACTCGGAGACTCGTGGTACCACCTGCGCGAGTGCCAGAGCTGCGGGCACGTCGGATGCTGCGATTCATCCAAGAACAAACACGCAACAGCGCACTACCGCAGCACCGGCCACCCGCTTATTCGTTCCTACCAGCCGGGCGAGGGCTGGTGGTGGTGTTACGAGGACGAGATTACTTTCGAGCTGGAAGACATGCCGCCAGTTCGGTAACACGTGGAGGACTGATCCCATGCTGAATCTGAAAGCGATTGACCTGGATACGCTCGAGCTGGCCGTTGACTCCCAATCCGATGAGGCACTGTCCTGGTGGTTGGATCCGGAGACGTGCGAAATTCTGGTCTGCACCTCGGACGGGGTGGAAGAGACCCGAGAATCAGCGGCCGACCTTGAGGAGCGAGGCCTCCTGCGGGTTGATCCGATGCGCTCCGACGAGCGCTACCAGGAAATGGATACCTTCATTTTTGATCTCAGGGAGGGGCGGGCTAAGGACCGGCTCGCGGACGCCATCAGCGGCAACCGGCCTTTTCGGCACTTCAGTGACGCTCTTTACCAGTTTCCGGCGATCCAGGAGCGCTGGAATGCCTTTCATGAGCAGTCAATACGACGTTATGCCATCGAATGCAATGGGGCGTCGTGGACCGGACAGAGGCAGAGAAGGCCCTGGCGGAGTAGAGGACCGCACCAGAGCGCCACCTGCGGCACCTGACACGGCGCGGGCCGACACCTGGCCCCGGCGGTACGGCTTGCGTGGCCCTGACCCCGTGCCCTATATGTATACACCGGATACCAAATTGCCGCGGCGTATGGCCGTCAGGGAGTTGAACGTATACATTGGATAGATGCGAGCTTCCGATCGTGCCTACGCCGTCCTGCGCGAGGACATCCTCGAATGGCGGCTCGCACCCGGCACTGTCCTGGCCGAGGTGGAGCAGTCGGAACGTCTTGGCGTCTCCCGGACGCCGGTCAGGGAGGCGCTCTCCCGGCTCACCGCGGAAGGCCTGACGGCCCCGCACGGCGGCCGCGGCGTCGTCGTCACCGACATTTCCCTCGATCACCTTGGCGAGCTGTTCGAGCTGCGGGAGGCACTGGAATGCAAGGCCGCGGCGTTAGCCGCCGAGCGCCGGGACCCGGAAATTTTCCGCACCCTTGCTGCCGAACTGGTGGCCGCCCGGAACGTGGAGGCTGTGCCGGGTCCGTCCCGGCAGCCGTACTACGCCCTGGTCTCCCGGCTGGATGAGGAGATCGACTCCGCGTGCGCCAGCGCCTACCTCGTGCAGGCGCTTCGCCAGCTCCGCGTCCATCTGGTCCGGGTCCGCCGGCTCTCGCGTGACAACCCGGAACGGCTGGCCGCGGCCGCCCTGGAGCACGCCACCATCGCCTCCGCCATCGCCGCCGGCAACGCCTCCCTCGCCACTGCGGCCACCCAGGTCCACCTGCACAACTCCCTGCACCATCTGAGCGAAAGCGAGCATACTCCGTGATAAACCACCCCGTCCGCGTCTACCGCAGCGACGAAAA
The DNA here is from genome assembly GCA_044447065.1 of Actinomycetales bacterium. Lineage (GTDB taxonomy): Bacteria > Actinomycetota > Actinomycetes > Actinomycetales > Micrococcaceae > JBIOFK01. The sequence goes on from JBIOFK010000211.1 coordinate 2,405, forward strand.
ACTGGAGCGCAAGGACCAGCTGGCCCACAAGATCGCGCGCGTTGCCGCCGATCCCGTATCCGTCACCGAGGAGGTCACGGACATGGTGATCAACCGGATCATCGACAACGCCTCCGTCGCCATCGCATCCCTGAACCGGGCACCCATCGTCGCAGCCCGGGCGCAGGCCCTCGCCCACTCGCCCAGCAGCGGCGGAAACGGTTCGGCCGTGTTCGGCATCGGCGAGCGCGTTTCCAGTGAGTGGGCGGCCTGGGCCAACGGCGTGGCGGTGCGCGAACTGGACTACCATGACACGTTCCTGGCCGCCGAGTACTCCCACCCGGGCGACAACATCCCGCCGATCCTTGCCGCCGCACAGCACGTGGGCAGCAGCGGGGCCGATCTGATCCGCGGCATCGCCACCGGCTACGAAATCCAGGTGGACCTGGCCAAGGCCATCTGCCTGCACGAGCACAAGATCGACCATGTGGCGCACCTGGGCCCGTCGGCGGCCGCCGGCATCGGCACCCTGCTCGGCCTCGACGTCGAGACCATCTTCCAGGCGGTGGGCCAGTCCCTGCACACGACGACGGCGACCCGCCAGTCCCGCAAGGGCGAGATCTCGACCTGGAAGGCACACGCACCGGCGTTCGCCGGGAAGATGGCCGTCGAAGCCGTCGACCGGGCGATGCGCGGCCAGACCTCCCCCACACCCATCTACGAGGGCGAGGACGGCGTCATCGCCTGGCTGCTGGACGGCCCCGACGCGCACTACGAGGTACCGCTGCCGGCCGACGGCGAGGCCAAGCGCGCCATCCTGGACACCTACACGAAAGAGCACTCGGCGGAATACCAGGCGCAGGCCTGGATCGACCTCGCCCGCAAACTTCACCGTGAACACCCGGAGGCGACGGACCCGGCCAACGTGGCCGCCGTCGTGATCCACACCAGCCACCACACGCACTTCGTGATCGGCTCCGGCGCGAACGACCCGCAGAAGTACGACCCGACCGCGTCCAGGGAAACCCTGGACCACTCCATCCCGTACATTTTCACCGTGGCCCTGCAGGACGGATCCTGGCACCACGTCGACTCCTA
>JBIOFK010000212.1:0-3465 GCA_044447065.1 Actinomycetales bacterium
CGCGTATCTCGAAGCCGGCGAGGACCACGCCCTGTCGGCAACGGCGGAACTGAGCACCGGGGAGCTCGGCTTTATGGTCGAACACGAGCAGATCGGCCATCTCATCGACGTGCTGATCCGCCGCACCTCCCTGGCGTTCCGCGGACTGGTGAGCCGGGACCTGCTGGCGGAAACGGCGTCGGCCCTGGGCGCCCGGCTGGGCTGGGACGCGGCCCGGCAGGAGCAGGAGGCCGCCCACGCCGCGGCCGTGCTGCAGCGGTACCACGGCGTACGAATTCCGGCGGCTATCGCCTAGACCGCGGGGATCCGGCTCGAGGGGAGCCGGTGGCAACAACGGCGGGCCATCACCCGAGGCCAGCCGAAAATAGAATAGAAAATGGAGTCAAGGATGTCTCTAGGACTGATCTTCCTATCCGAAGTGATGGGAACCATGATGCTGACCCTGCTGGGTTGCGGCGTGGTGGCAAACGTGGCCCTGAAGGGCACCAAGGGAAACAACGGCGGGTTCCTGATGGTGAACTTCGGCTGGGGGCTGGCCGTCATGGCAGGCGTGTTCGTCGCGGCGAAATCGGGTGCGCACCTCAACCCCGCCGTGACGCTGGGCATCATCTCCAGCGGCGCCAAGGAATTTGTTCCCGGAATCCCTGTCGATGCGGGATCCATCTTCACCTACTTCGGCGGCGAGCTGCTGGGCGCCTTCATCGGTGCGGTGGTGTGCTGGCTGGCCTATAAGCAGCATTTCGACGAGGAGCCCGACGCCGCCACCAAGCTGGGTGTCTTTTCCACCGGACCGGCAATCCGCAGCTACGGCTGGAATGTTGTTACCGAAATCATCGGCACCTTCGTGCTGGTCTTCGTGATCCTGCTCTTCGGTAAGAACGCCACCTACCTGGGACCGCTTCCTGTCGCCCTGCTCGTGGTCGGCATCGGCGCGTCCCTCGGTGGACCGACAGGTTACGCCATCAACCCCGCCCGTGACCTTGGTCCGCGCATCGCCCACGCCCTGCTGCCGATTAAGGGCAAGGGATCGTCCGACTGGAGCTACGCCTGGGTTCCCGTCGTGGGGCCGCTGATCGGCGGCGTGCTCGGCGGACTCATGTCCCAGTGGGCGCCGCTGTTGGTCAAGTAGGGACCGGTACCTTTTCCGTAGCAGTTTCCGTTCAAGCAGAAAGAAACGATGATGTCTCAATATGTAATTGCCATTGACCAGGGAACCACGTCCAGCCGCGCGATCGTTTTCGACCACGACGGCAACATCGTCTCCTCGGGGCAGAAGGAACACGAGCAGATTTTCCCCAAGGCCGGCTGGGTGGAGCATGACCCCGCCGAGATCTGGGACAACACCCGCGAGGTGATCGGCTCCGCGCTGTCCAAGGCGAACCTCACCCGGCACGACATCGCCGCCGTCGGTATCACCAACCAGCGCGAGACCGCCGTCGTCTGGGACAAGACCACCGGCAAGGCCGTCTACAACGCCATTGTCTGGCAGGACACGCGCACCCAGTCGATCGTCGACGAGCTCGCCGCCGACGGCGGTGTGGAACGGTTCAAGCAGCAGGTCGGCCTGCCGCTGGCGACCTACTTCTCCGGCACCAAGATCAAGTGGATCCTGGACAATGTGGAGGGCGCCCGCGAAAAGGCGGAGGCCGGGGACCTCCTGTTCGGCAACACGGACAGCTGGGTCACCTGGAACCTGACCGGCGGCACCGATGGCGGCGTGCACATCACCGACGTCACCAATGCCTCGCGGACGATGTTCATGGACCTGGAAACACTCAGCTGGGATGACGGCATCCTCGCCGCGTTCGGCGTGCCGAAGTCCATGCTGCCCGAGATCAAGTCCTCCTCCGAGGTCTACGGCACCGTGCACACCTCCCAGCTGCTGCGCGAGGTTCCCGTTGCCGGCATCCTCGGCGACCAGCAGGCCGCGACCTTCGGCCAGGCCGCATTCGCCAAGGGCGGGGCCAAGAACACCTACGGCACCGGTAACTTCATGATCGTCAACACCGGCGAGGAGATCGTGCACTCCAAGAACGGCCTGCTCACCACCGTCTGCTACAAGCTGGGCGACGCGAAGCCGGTCTACGCGCTGGAGGGATCGATCGCCGTCACCGGATCACTGGTCCAGTGGCTGCGCGACAACCTTGGCCTGATCTCCTCCGCCCCCGAGATTGAGGCGCTGGCCAGGACTGTCGAGGACAACGGCGGCGTCTACATCGTCCCGGCGTTCTCCGGCCTGTTCGCCCCGTACTGGCAGAGCGATGCCCGCGGCGTCATTGTCGGGCTCACCCGCTTCGTCAACAAGGGCCACATTGCCCGGGCGGCCCTGGAAGCCACGGCGTTCCAGACCCGCGAGGTGCTGGACGCGGCCAACGCCGATTCCGGCGTCGACATGGAGGACCTGAGGGTCGACGGCGGGATGGTCGCCAACGACGCGCTGATGCAGTTCCAGGCCGACATCCTGGGCATCCCGGTGATCCGGCCGAAGGTCACGGAAACGACTGCCCTGGGTGCGGCCTACGCCGCGGGCCTGGCTGTCGGCTTCTGGAAGGACACCGAGGAGGTCGGCAAGTACTGGGCCGAGGACAAGCGCTGGGAGCCGACGATGGATGCCGCCGAGCGCGACCGCCAGCTGCGGCTGTGGAAGAAGGCAGTGACCAAGTCGATGGGCTGGGTCGACGGCGACGTGAAGTAGCACAGCGTTCCCACGGGCGCTGCCCATCACGCGCAGCGGGCCCCCACGGAGATCTCCGTGGGGGCCCGCTGTCATTGAACGGGTGCCGCCGTGGCCCCGGCGCCCGCCGGCCCGCCCGGTCCGGGCTAGTTGAACACCGTGTGCGAGATGTTGTCCGGGTTGCCGAAGCGGTGGGCGGTGATGGCGACGGCCTGCTCGTGCAGGAAGGGCAGCATCTCGATCCGGCCGGCTTCCAGCACCGGTCCGGCGTAGACGGCGATGTCGGGGGATCCGGCGCTGGCGGCGTAGAGGGCGTCCTCGGCGGCGGAGCCGGGGCCCACGATCCGCACCCGCACCGCCCCGAGGCGGGACATCCGCCCGGCCCAGTCGCCGTCGGACTCCACCGCGGCACGCAGGCCGAGCAGCCCCAGGGCGCGGGTCAGCGCCGCGGGCGGCTCGGATGCCGCGGAAATCCCTGGCCGTGCCCCGGCCCGGTGCCCGGCCAGCACGACGCGCAGCAGCTCGGCGGGTTCGCCGCCGCCGGCGAGGCGCACCTCCACCGGAACCGGCAGGTAGCGGAAGACATTGCGTTCCACGCCCAGGGCCGAGACGTCCTTCGCGACCCCGAATTCGGCATCCCACTGGCGCTGGTCGTCACCGGCGGCGCGGCGCAGGAACGCCGTCGTGCCGGCGTCGAACTCGCCGTCCACGGCGGTGAGCGCCGCCTCCACCAGCGGTCCCACCGGTGCCCCGGCCGCCGCGGCCGGCAGTTCGGCCGGCGTCCAGCTGCC
>JBIOFK010000213.1:0-3442 GCA_044447065.1 Actinomycetales bacterium
CAGGTGGATGGAGGCCGGGCGCCGGCGGCAGGCGGAGATTCGACGCCAACTGCGACGCCCACCCGCTTGGGCTACGTTGGCCAGCGTAGCCGGAGCGGGGATGGGTAGCCGCTAGCATCAACTGGCCGCGTCACGTCTCCACGAAGCGCCGGTAGTGGCCGGCCGCGCGGTCAAATGCGGCACGCTGGCCGACGCTGAGCGAACTGAACGGCTCAGGATCGATGGCAGCGCCGGTCCCTGATGGTTTGCGCCAGGTGCCGATGACCCGGCCGGCGTAGACGATGGTCGAGCGGAATACTCCGTTGTTGCCCGGGGTGACCCGCTGGGCGTGGGCTCCGTCCAGGGGCGCGCTGCGGTCCGCGTAGCCCAACAGGAACTCGTCGAAGCCGGGCAGCGCCAGCAGTGACCGGGAGCCTGCCGCTCCGGCGGCCAACGCCTCCGCCGCGCCGGCGGCCATCAGGTAGGTTCCGCTGTCGTAGCTGGCTTCGATCAGTTGGTCCCCGACGGCGGCCACCGCGGCGCGCACCTGGGTCAGCGGCAGTCCGCTCCACCAGGCGAAGTCCCGTTCGGTTGCCGGACCGTGACTGCGGAAGTAGCGCAGCGCCAGAGCGGCGAGCGCCTCGCCGGGGTCCCGTTCCGGCATCGGGCCGATCCACCGCGCGTAGGGAACGTATAGCTGGTTATTGCCTTCCAGGGGTCCCTGCACCAGCCAGCCGTGGAGGCAGAGCAGCCACAGCAGGTGGATTCCGCGCTGTCCGCCGGTGGTCTGTCCGGCCGCTTCGAAGAGGGTAAACAGCCTGGCGCGCGTCAGCCCGGGACTGTCCTCCAGCGCGTCAAGGGCAAGTCCGCGGCAGCGTTGGACGTCCGCCTCGGTGATCCCGAGCTGCCGGTGACGACCGGCGGCGCCGCGGATCATCCGGGCCCCGGTCAGCGGCAGGATCAGGGACAGGTCATCGGGCGCCAGCAAGTGCAGGGTCCCGCGCATGGGCCAGGAACGCACGATGTCGCCGCGGTTGAGCGCCGCCCGGACCGTGCTGAGTCCGCCGGTATGCATCCGCAGGCCCACCGAATACAGTGCGCCGGGCAGGTCCTGGCCCTGCAGCGCCATGAGCGACCGTACGGCCCCGGCCGGGTCCGTGGCGGTGGGGCCGGTCAGGGACTGGTTGGCCAGGCGCAGCCTGAGCAGCTCCGGCCGGCTCAACGTTGTCATGGCACCATCTAAGCAAACAGGACAGCTCTGCTGCAGCCTCCGGACGACGAAACCGCCGCGTTCCGCATGGACGATGCCCTTAGGCAAGGTCCGCGCGGACTGCGGCGGCGGCGTACGCGGCGCTGCGGTCGGTGCCGTCGGTGTACGACGGCGCTGCGGCCGTCGGCGGATCCGGACGACGGCGCTGCGGCACTCGGTGCGTGCGAACGACGACGGCGGTTAGGACGTCCGGCGGTTAGGACGACGACGGCGGTTAGGACGCCCGCCGTCCAAGGCGCCCTCCGGTCAGCGGGCGTTTCTCAGCTGCGCCGTGATCGGGCATTCGAACGGGTCACGCTGGCCTAGGCCGACCCGGTTCAGATAGCGCATGACGATCAGGTAGGACTGCCCGAGGGTGGTTTCCGTATAGGTGATGCTGCGTTCCGCGCAGTAGGCCCGCACCATCGGCTGGACGGCCTTGAGATTCTTCGAGGACATGGTCGGGAAGAGGTGGTGCTCAATCTGGTAGTTCAGCCCGCCCATACCCTTGTCGACCCACCAGCTGCCGCGGATGTTGCGGCTCATCAGCGTCTGGCGGCGCATGAAGTCGATCTTGATGTCCTTGGGAACCAGCGGCATGCCCTTGTGGTTCGGGGCGAAGGAGGCGCCGAAGTACAGCCCCAGCGTGGCGATCTGCACCGCGAAGAAGGTCAGGCCGATCCACGGCCCCATCACCAGGATGGCGGCCAGGGGCAGGCCGATCAGGCGGATCGCCAGCAGGGCGATTTCGGCCCCGCGGGAGGGCACAACCTCACGGCGGTCCAGGACGCGGCGGACCGCGGCGATATGCAGGTCCAGGGCCACGAGGGTCAGCAGCGGGAAGAAGAACGCTCCCTGGTTGGCCGCGAACCACTTGCCGAAGCCGGTGCGCTTGGCGGCGTCCTCCGGGGTGAAGACAACGACGCCGGGGGCGATGTCGTCGTCCTTGCCGACCTGGTTGGGGTTGGCGTGGTGCTTGCCGTGCTTGTTCATCCACCAGCCGTAGCTCAGCCCGACGAAGAGATTGCCGGAAATCCTGGCCGTCCATTCGTTCTTCTTGGCCGAGGCGAAGATCTGCCGGTGCGCGGCGTCGTGCGAGAGGAAGCCGGCCTGCGTGGACATGAAGCCCAGGGCCACGGCGGTCAGCAGCTGCCACCAGCTGTGGCCGAGGGTAAAGAACATGACGCCGACGACGGCGAAGCCCAGTCCCAGCCTGATCATGCGCCGGGTGTACCAGCCGACGTCGCGTTTCATCAGGCCCAGCGCCCGGACCTCCTCGGCCAGGGCAATGAAGTCCGTGACGTGCCGGTCCCGTGCGGGCCGTGCCGGTCGGGCTGATGCCCTATCGAGTGTGGCGGATGACATGCTGACTACCCTTCGCAGATGATTCTCTAATCTGCTCTCCACACTATGGAACGGGCACCCGGGCGCACATCACACCCGGGAGCCGTTCCGGCCCCCTACGGGCGTACGGGGCCTGAACGCGGACCCGGGGCCGATGTTGCCCTATTGTCCCTGGAGCGAACAGCCGATCAGCAGCGGTTCGGGCTCCAGGGTCAGGCCGAACCGCTCCCGCACGCCGTCGCGCACGGCCCGCGCGACGGCCAGGATGTCCTGGGCGCGGGCGGCGCCGCGGTTGGTAATGGCAAGGGTGTGCTTGGTGGACAGGCCAGCCCGGCCGGCAGAGACGGAATCCGCCGCCGTTCCGTAGCCCTTGCCGAATCCGGACCTGTCGATGAGCCAGGCCGCGCTGAGCTTGATCTGGCCGTCGCCGGCCGGATAGCGGGGAGCGTCCGCCGGCAGTGCTGCCGCGACGGCTTCCGGAACGATCGGGTTGGTGAAGAAGGACCCGGTGGAGTAGGTGTCCCGGTCCGCGGGGTCCAGCACCATTCCCTTGGCCGCCCGCAGCCGCAGCACCTCGCGCCTGACGTCGAGGGAGTAGGCGCGCTTGCCGACCTCCACCCCCAGCGCCGTGGCCAGCTCGGCGTAGCGGACGGGGGCGCTCATCCTGCCCAACAGCAGCTGGAACTCCACAGTGAGGACGACGTAACGCGGGGAGCCCGCCGTCGTCGTCCGCTTAAGCAGGGAATCGCGGTAACCGAACTTGAGCTCCGAGTTCGTCAGGGTCGTCACGGCATTGCGCTGCCTGTCCCACACCCTGGCCGCGGCGATCGTCCGGGAGACGTCCGAGCCGTAGGCGCCCACGTTCTGCAC
>JBIOFK010000214.1:0-3432 GCA_044447065.1 Actinomycetales bacterium
CTTCATGCTGGCCAGCGGAGTGCGCAGGTCGTGGGACACCCAGGCGACCAGCTCCCGGCGGGCGCGTTCGACGGCGGCCTCGCGCAGCCGGGACGCCTCCAGTTTTTCACCGGTGCTGCGCAGCTCGGCGGCAAGCACGGCCAGTTCCGAGCTCATCTGTCGTGAGGCCTGCACGGGCTCTCCGCGGCCCAGGCTACGCGCGGCCCCGACCAGGCGGGTGGTGTTGCGCGCCAGGGTCATCCCCAGCAGGGCCGAGACCACCAGGGCCAGGACCGAGGCGATGGCCAGGATGTACCACATCACCTCCAGGTCGTGCGCGGAGATGAACATGGCATTGAACGCGCTGACCATGCCGGCCACCAGCACCCCGACGGTGGCGACCACGACCAGGACCAGCTGTACCACGAATGAAAACCGGCGCAGCAGCCGCTGCAGGATCAGGGTCACGATGCCAATGGAGGCCGCCCAGAGCAGCACCCACAGCACGATTGCCAGGAGGTCGCTAGCGGCCATGACCGTTGCTTCCGTCAAAGCGGTAGCCCACGCCCCAGACCGTCTTCAGCAGCTGCGGGCTGGTCGCGTCGGACTCGATTTTCTCCCGGAGCCGGCGCACGTGCACCGTCACCGTGGACAGGTCACCGAAGTCCCAGCCCCAGACGGCGCGGATGAGTTCCTCCCGGCTGAACACCTGGTGCGGGCGGCGCAGGAAGAAGGCGAGCAGCTCGAACTCCCGGGCCGTCAGGCTCAGTTCCCTGCCGTCCTGGCTCACCGTCCGGGCCGCGGGGTCCAGCGCGAATCCGGCCAGCTCAAGGCGGGCCTCGGGAGCGAATTCGGCGATGCTCCGGCGCAGCACCGACTTGACCCGCAGCACCAGTTCGCGCGGCGAGAAGGGTTTGCTGATGTAGTCGTCGGCCCCCATTTCCAGGCCGAGGATGCGGTCCTCCTCGGTGCCGAGCGCCGTGAGCAGGATGATGGGCACTGTCATGGTCTCGCGCAGCCGGCGGCACACCTCGGCTCCGTCCAGGCCCGGCAGCATCCGGTCCAGGATGATGAGGTCCGGGTTGTTGGTCGCGGCGAGGTGCAGCGCGGTGAATCCGTCGGACGCCATGTCCACCACAAAGCCCTCCTTGACGAGGTAGTCACGGACCACATGGGCAATGAGTTCCTCGTCCTCCACCAGCAGAATGCGCCGGTTTCCGGGATCCGGAGCGCCTGCGGCAGGCTGCGGAATCTTCACTCCTCCAGCATAGGTTCGCCGGGGACCGAGCGGACCATGAGAGGGGCCGTCAAGCCCAGATGTCTGCGTTCCGTAAGGAAATCCGGTTCCCTGCCGGCCGGGTCTGACCCTAGCGTCTTAAGGGTGGATACTTCCAGCACAGGCCCCGGCGTCGACGTCGTCCTTCCCTGCCTCAACGAACGCGGGGCCCTGCCCCAGGTGCTGGCCGCGCTGCCGCCCGGGTACCGGGCCATCCTCGTGGACAACGGCTCCACCGACGGTTCCGGCGAGTTGGCCGCCGAACTCGGGGCCGTCGTCGTGCGCGAAAACCGGCGCGGCTTTGGTGCGGCCGCGCACGCAGGCCTGGAGGCGGCGACGGCGGAGTACGTCGCCTTTTGCGATTGCGACGGGTCGCTGGACCCGGCGGACCTGCCCAGGCTGCTGCAGCCCATCCTGGCCGGCCGGGCCGAACTGGTGCTCGGGGCACGGAACCCGCACAAGGGCGCCTGGCCGCCGCACGCACGGCTGGCCAACAAGGTCCTGGCCTGGCAGCTCAGCCGGGCGGGCGGCATCCGCGTCAGCGACCTGGGGCCGCTGCGGATAGCCCGCCGCGAGGCCCTGCTCGGTCTCGGCCTGAAGGACCGGCGCAGCGGCTACCCGCTGGAAATGTTCCTCAAGGCACGCGCCCAGGGCTGGCGGGTGCTCGAACTTCCGGTTGACTACGCGCCGCGCATCGGCACCTCGAAGGTGACCGGCACCGCGCTGGGCACGCTGACCGCCATCCTCGACATGTCCCGGGAACTGCGCTCCGCCCGCGCCCTCGCCGCGAACGGCGCAGGGACCGCCGCCCGGACCCATCCGGGGAGCGGCCCGGCGCCGAACAATAGCTGAGACAACAACCGGGCAGGGATGCCCGGCACGACCACAAGATTCGAAGAAGGCCCCTCAATGGAACTGACCATCGCCGTCATCGCTAAGGAATGCGTTCCTGGCAGGGTCAAAACCCGGCTCACGCCCCCGCTCAGCCCGGCACAGTCAGCGGCGCTGGCGCAGACCAGCCTCAGCCAGACGCTCGACCGGGTCCGGTCCCTGCCGGCGTCCCGGCGGCTGCTGGTCATGGACGGAACGCCGCTGCCGTCCGACGCCCTCGGTTTCGAGGTCCACCCGCAGGTTGGCGGCGGGCTGGACGAACGCCTTGCGGCCATCTGTACCCTGACCGCGGGGCCGCTGCTGATTGTCGGCATGGACACCCCGCAGTTGAGCGCCGGGCTGCTGGCACCGGTGCTGAAGCCGTTCCGCGGCGCCTGGCTGGGGCCGGCCTCCGACGGCGGATTCTGGGCCCTCGCCCTGGCCCGCCCGGACGGTGCCCTGATCCGCGGCGTTGAGATGTCCACCAGCCATACCGGCGCCGACCTGGCCGCCATGATCGCCGGCGCCGGCATAGACCTGGGCTTCCTGCCGGAACTGACGGACGTCGACGACGCGGCTGCAGCCCTGGACGCCGCCCGGGAATGCCCGGGATCCCCCTTTGCCGCCCACGTTGCCGCCATCGAAGACTTTCTGCTCGAACCGGCGATGGCCTCATGACTCTCTCCCTGGCCGCCCCGCCTGCGCCGAAGAGCGCGACCGGCCCCCTGCGGCGAACCACCGGCCTCTTCGGCACCGGCGGCGCGGAACCGTACGAGTCCGCCCTCGGCAGGGGTTCGGGACTGCTCACCCTGCGGCCGGCCGGCGCGGAGCACGGCGCGGCCGGCGCGGAGCACGGTGCGGACCCGCAGCGCCGGCCCGCGGACATCGGCTTCCAGGTGGGGGCGTGGTGCCTGCCGGCGACAACGCTGGAGCGTTCGCTGCTCCAGTCCCTGCGCGGGCCGCTGCTTGATGTGGGGTGCGGCCCCGGCCGGATCCTGAGCGCCGCCGCGGGCTTGGGGATCAGGTGCGCCGGCGTGGATACCAGCCCCGCCGCCGTCGAACTCGCCCGCAAACGCGGCGCGGCAGTGCTGCAGCAGTCGGTCTTCGACCCGCTGCCCTACGAGGGTCACTGGGCCAGCGCCCTCCTGCTGGATGGGAACATCGGCATCGGCGGCAACCCCCGGCGCCTGCTGGCACGGATGGGCATGCTGCTGTCACCCGGCGGAGTGCTGCTGGGGGAGGTTGCTCCCGATCACGAGCGCGAGCCAGAAAATCCCCAGTGCCAGCGCGTACGGCCCCTCATCGAC
>JBIOFK010000215.1:0-3425 GCA_044447065.1 Actinomycetales bacterium
GGACACCCAGCAGTACGTCTCCGGTGACATCCGGATGAGCCTGCACGGCGGGGCCGCGATCGTGAACGGCCGCCGCTCCGAGAGCTCGCTCTATGACTTCGATCTCGCGACCTACGACACGGGCGACACCTTCGACCAGTCGCAGGCCAAGGGATTCATCGAGCTGTGGGGCATGTCCTCGAAGGTTGCCTCCACCCGCGACCAGCGCGCCGCAGGGAAGTAACCGTGGCGCAGCAAGACAATGACGAGCGAAGCGAGGTAGGGGAGCGTCGGGTGGGCCCACGAACGCAGGGGCCCCCGGCCGAGCAAAGCGAGGTAGGGGAGCGTCGGGTGGGCCCACGAACGCAGGGGCCCCCGGCCGAGCGAAGCGAGGTAGGGGAGCGTTCGGGGACGAACGAGGGCGCCCTCTGGGGAGGCCGGTTCGCCGGCGGACCCGCTGATGCCCTGGCCGCGCTGAGCAAGTCCACGCATTTCGACTGGCGCCTGGCGCTGTACGACATCGCCGGCTCCAGGGCACATGCCCGGGTGCTGCATCAGGCAGGACTGCTCGACGACGGCGAGCTGGCCGGGATGCTCGACGCCCTGGACCGGCTGGCAGCCGACGTCCGCTCGGGCGCCTATGCGGCGTCCGAATCCGATGAGGACGTGCACGGATCCCTGGAGCGCGGACTGATCGAGCGCGCCGGGGCGCCCCTGGGCGGAAAGCTCCGTGCCGGGCGCTCCCGCAACGACCAGATCGCCACCCTCGGCCGGATGTACCTGCGCGACCACGCCCGGATCATCGCTGCCGGCGTGCTCTCCGTCGTCGACGCCCTCGTGGGCCAGGCCCAGGCGCATCCCGGTGCGCCGATGCCCGGGCGCACCCACCTCCAGCACGCCCAGCCCGTGCTGCTCAGCCACCACCTGCTGGCGCACGCCTGGGCGCTGCTGCGCGATGTGCAGCGGCTCCAGGACTGGGACAGGCGCGCAGCCGTGTCACCATACGGTTCGGGCGCGCTCGCCGGTTCCTCGCTGGGACTTGACCCGAACGCCGTCGCCGCGGAGCTGGGCTTCGATTCGGCCACCTGGAACTCGATCGACGGCACCGCCGCCAGGGATGTCTTCGCCGAATTCGCCTGGATCTCGGCCATGATCGGTGTGGACCTGTCCCGGATCAGCGAGGAAGTCATCCTCTGGGCGACGAAGGAGTTCTCCTTCGTCGCGCTGCACGATTCCTATTCCACCGGCTCCTCGATCATGCCGCAGAAGAAGAACCCCGACGTGGCGGAATTGGCCCGAGGCAAGGCAGGCCGCCTGATCGGAGACCTGACGGGACTGCTCGCGACGCTCAAGGGTCTTCCGCTGGCCTACAACCGGGACCTGCAGGAGGATAAGGAACCGGTCTTCGATGCCGCCGACACCCTGGAGCTGCTGCTCCCGGCGGTCTCCGGCATGGTGGCGACGCTGGTGTTCAACACGGAGCGGATGGCCGCGCTGGCACCGCAGGGTTTCGCCCTCGCCACGGACATCGCCGAATGGCTCGTCCGGACCGGGGTGCCGTTCCGCGAGGCTCATGAGCTTTCCGGCGCCGCCGTGAAACTGGCCGAGGGCCGCGGCGTGGAGCTGTGGGACCTCAGCGACGCGGACTACGTGTCCATCTCCGCGCACCTGACGCCGGAGGTGCGCAGCGTGCTGAGCACGTCCGGGTCGCTGAACAGCCGCTCCGCCCAGGGCGGCACGGCACCGTCCGCCGTCGCGGCCCAGCTGCAGGCGCTGCGGGTCCAGCTCGACGCCGTGCGGCCGTTCGCTGCCTGACTCCGGGCGGGCGTAGGCCCACCCACGCGGCGGGCGCCCGGGCTGCCGCGTGGGAGCCTGCCGGGCCGTCCCCGCGCCGGTTAGGCTGTGGTCATGACTGAGCTCTCCACGGCGGCGCTGCTGGCCCGCCTCAATGATGTGGCCGCCACCCTCAAAGACAAGGCCGCCGGCCTGGGCGACGATGCGCTGCGGGCGGGAACGGAATTGCCCGGCTGGACCCGCGGCCATATCCTGGCCCACCTGACGGGCGTGTCCAATGCGATGGCGCGACAGGTGGAATTCGCGCTGCGGGGTGAAACCGTGGAACTGTACGACGGCGGACCGGCCGGCCGTAACCAGGCCATCGAGATGGCGGCCGGGCACGGCACCGACGAGCACTCCAGGGACCTCGCGGCGGCCGTGGACCGCGCCCTGGGCGCCTTTGGCGGGCTCGACGACGACGGCTGGCGGCTGCCGATCGCCTACCGCGGCGGCGTCACGGCAGACGGTGCCAGGGCGCTCTGGCGGGAGATGGTCATCCACCTGACGGACCTGCAGGTGGGCCGCGGACCGGAAACCTGGAGCCGCGAATTCTGCGAACACCTCGTCGGCTTCCTGAGCGCCCGGGTTCCGGCGGACCTGCGGCTGAAGCTGCAGCCGATCGGACTGCCCCCGGTGACGCTGGGAAGCGGCAGCAGATCGGTGTCCGTCAACGGCATGCTCACTGACATCGCCGCCTGGCTGTCCGGCCGCACGCCAACGCTCGGCAGCCTGCGCGCCCAGGCCGCGGCAGACGGCGTCGAACTGCCCGCCCTGCTGCCCTGGCCCGCACCGCGGACGGCAGGCTAGCCGTCACGGCGGCCGCGGGTTCCCGGACGCGGGTCCGCGGACGCGGGCTGCTAGAGCGCGGCGGCCTCCCGCGCCAGCAGGCTTTCCTTCAGCGGAAGTCCCCAGCGGAAGCCGCCCAGGCTGCCGTCGTTACGCACCACGCGGTGGCAGGGGACAAACAGGGCCGCGGCATTGAAGGCGCAGGCGCTCGCCGCCGCCCGGACGGCCTTGGGGTTGCCGGACAGGGCGGCATAGTCCGTGTAGCTGACCGGACTGCCGGGACGGACTGCGCGCAGGACCTCCCAGGCCCGGCTGCGGAACGGCCCGGAGTGCTGGCGCACCGCAATGCCGCCGATCAGGCCCAGCTCGCCGTCGTAATACGCCGTCACCGCGTCGGAGACCGGGCCGAGGGACGGCACGGTAGTAAAGCTGTCGGGCAGCAGGGTGGGGTGGATCTGGCCGACCAGGGCCTGCGGTCCATCCGTCCAGCCAGAGGCGAGCACCGCCCCGGCCGAACTGATGATGGTGAAGGGGCCGTCGGGGGTGTCCATGGTCAGAATCGTGGCGCTCATGCGGATACTTTCTTTCGGGTGGCGGGTGCTTTGGCGGCGGGTGCCTTCGATGCGGGGGCTTTGCTACCGGGGGCCTTGGCGGCGGACCGCCAGAGGTGCAAGGTGGCGTAGGAACGCCACGGACTGAACTGCCGGGCGAACGCTTCGGCGCGGGCAGGGGTGGCCCCCGGCCCCCCGGGGCCGGCCAGGGCCAGAAGACCGTTGCGGACGGCGGCGTCCCCGGCCAGGAAAATGTCGGGCGCGCCCAGCACC
>JBIOFK010000216.1:0-3411 GCA_044447065.1 Actinomycetales bacterium
ATCCGGGAAGCCGTGCCGCGGTCCGGCGCCCGTCCCGGATGCGCGCCGGTTCCCGGCGTTGCCAGCCCGCGACGGCCGCCGCCCCGTGGGCGGCACGTTCCAGCGGACCCCGCCATCCCAGCACGGCAAGGACCGTCCCCGCGGCGAGCGCGCCGAATGCATACGCGGCCAGCAGTTGAACCGGGGGCCAGCCCGCCCCCGGACCCGCGGATCCGGCGGCCAGGACGAGGACATACGCGCTGTAGAGAGTCAGCGGAATCGCCCCGGCCCCGGAGAGGGGCAGCAGCAGGCGCGGATGGATCCGGGTCAGCAGCAGGCACAGGCCGACGACGGCGGCAGCGGAGCCCGCGGTCCGCACCAGGTCCAGGGTGGTCCCCGAATGCGGCGCCGCCGTCGCCAGCCACCACCACGAGCCGGCCTGGTCCACTCCCGAAAGGTCCACGGCCAGGCGGCCCGGCAGCGGAACGGAGGCCGCCTGCGGGCTCGCCAGCAGCGCCCGTCCACCGCCCAGGGTACCGAGCAGGAATCCTGCGACCTGCGGGGCGGCAAACGTCGCCAGGGCGCCGCCGAGCAGCATCGACACCTGGACTCCGGCCCGGCGCAGCGGCAACCGGCCCAGGGCCAGCCCGATCAGCAGGTAGCTCATCCACTGCAGAACCGGGAACGAGCCGGTCAGGAAGGTGTCCTGGAGCACCAGCAGGGGCTGGTCCACGAGGATCTCCCAGGTTGCGGCCGAGGGCAATGAGCGGGTCCCGGCCAGCCCGGCCGCGAGCGGCCTGAGCAGATATCCCGCCACGGGCGAGAGCACCGTCCAGCCGGTGGCCCAGAGCAGCAGCCACCGCAGCGGCAGGCCCAGGAACGGCGTCATGCACAGGTACAGCGCCGCATAGCTGAGCAGGATGATCGCCACCGGCGCTCCGGTGGCACCGAGCGCCAGCCCGACGGCCAGGACGACTGCCGCCCGGCCGGCCGCCGCGCGGCGGGCGGCGTTGAGCCCGGTGCCGGCCGGCGGCGTCTCCCGGCCGCTTGCCAGGGCCAGTCCGATGCCGGCCAGCACCGCGAACAGCGCGCCCGCCCGGCCGGAGAGCAGCAGCCCAACCCACGACGGCGGCTCCTCCGGGCCGGGGCCGTGCAGCGGCAGCAGATGGGTGGCGAACATCCCGAGCAGCGCCAGCCCGCGGGCCGCGTCGATGCCCGTCAGTCGTTCCCTCAGCGCCGCCACCGGACGATCCTCTCACGGCCGCGCTGCCGCCGGTGACGGCCGCGCCGCCAGTGGCTGCGGCGCCGCCAGTGGCTGCGGCGCTGCCGGTGGCTGCGGCGCTGCCGGTGACGCCCGGCCTTGGGGAACCGCCGGTCAGTGGTCCCGCGGCTGCAGGACACCAATCGTCAGCAGCACATTCGCGAACCTCCTGCTGTCACCGGTCGCCACGCACAGCGCCAGGTCGGGAGGCCGGGCCAGAGCATAGCCGTCCTGCCGGCCGACCCGTTCGAGCGGAATCTGCGGCGGAAGCAGCTCGGCTATTTCGTCCTGGACCGCGGACGGCAACGCATCCGCGCTCGGGCTGATGAGTGTTGCCCGCTCCACCGCGATGGTCTCCAGCACCACCGAGAGGACCTCCGGAACGGTGGGGGACCCAGCGGTGAGGTTGAGCTGAACGGTCGTGGAGTTCGGGCCCACCGCTGTCCTGGCCGGGTAGTGTCCGTCGGTCAGCAGCACGGTGGAGCCGTGTCCGGCCGCGGCGAGCGCTGCGATCATGTCCGGGTGCGTGAGCCGTGCGGTGATCATCCGAGCCCCCGCCCGCTGCCGGTCCGGGACTGCTTGCCGCTACGCAAAGTACTGGCCCCCGTTGACGTTGACGGTTGTCCCCGTCACGAACGACGACTGCGGCGAGGCGAGCCACGCGACGGCACCGGCGACGTCGGCCGGGTTTCCGGCGCGCTGGACCGGGATCGAGGCAATGGTGGCGGACTTGGAATCGGCGGTGGTGAACGTGTCATGGAACGGGGTGGCCTCGATGAATCCGGGCGCCACGGCGTTGACGGTGATGCCCCGGTCGGCGACTTCCTTGGACAGGCCCCGGGTGAAGCCGAAGATCGCGGCCTTGGAGGTGCCGTACGCGACCGCTCCGGGGTGTCCGCCGTTGTGGCCGGCCAGGGAGGCGATGTTGATGATACGGCCCCAGCCGGTGGTCATGAACGGCAGCGCGTAGTGGGTTACGAGGAAGACGCTGTCAAGGTTGACGGCCATCACCGTGTTCCAAAGCTCGAAGTCCATTCCGCTGATCGGCGAGCGCCGGATGAGGCCGCCGATATTGTTGACGACGACGTCGATGCTGCCGAAGCGGGTGCCGATATCGCCCATCGCCTGGCGGACATCGGCTTCCGAGGTGGCGTCGACCCTGATGGCTGTCAGCTCGATGCCCGAGGCCTTCTTGATCTCCAGCAGCAGCTCTTCATCCGGTTCGTGGCTGAGGTAGGTGATGGCGACACGGGCCCCGGCGCGGGCCAGTTCGAGGGATATTTCGCGTCCGATGCCGACTCCTCCGCCGGTGACGAGGACGTTCTTATTGCTGAGGAAATGAGCCATGGGGAGAGATCTCCGTATCGGTTGAGGGGGTTCGGGCACCGCGGTTGCTGGAGGCCCTGATGATGAGTTGAGTGTCCACCGTGACGGACTCGGCGGGTTCGCCGGCGCTGTTGTCGGCCAGCCGGCGGACCAGGCGGGTGGCACCCATCCGGCCGATCAGTTCGACCTGCTGGGCGACGACGGACATCGGCGGTTCCAGGTTCCTGGTCCAGATCAGGTCGTCGTAGCCGACCAGGGCCACGTCAGCCGGTATGCGCAGGCCGAGTTCCTTCAGCGCGGACAACGCGCCGATGGCCATGTACTGGTTCATCGCGAAGATCGCGTCCGGCGGATTCTCCAGGCCCATGAGGGTGAGTGTTTCCTGGTAGCCGTGCCGCTCGCTCGCCCCGCTTTCGCTGGGGGCGCCGACCCTGATCAGCCCGGGATCCAGGGTCCGCCCGGCGGCCAGGATGCCGGTCCGGAATCCGGCCATGCGGTCCTTTTCCGACTCGCTGACCAGCGGAAGTGCCAGCACCGCTATCCGCTGGGCGCCCTGGCCGATCAGGTGGTTGACGGCGTCCAGCGAGCCCTTGAAGTTTCCGGACCGGATGACGTCGCAGCCGCTGGCCCCTTCGAGCCCGTGAAGGAGCAGCACGACGGGCTTCCGGGCGTCGGCGAAGAGCTTGAGGGACTCCAGCGTTTCCGTGGCCGGCACCACCAGCAGGCCGTCGACCTGCGAGTCGAACATCAGCTCGATCGCCTGTTCCTCCCAGGTGGTCTGCATCTCCGTGTTGGAGAAGAGCACCGCGTATCCGTGCTCATGCAGGACCTCCGCCGCGGACTTG
>JBIOFK010000217.1:0-3396 GCA_044447065.1 Actinomycetales bacterium
AGGTCCGCTCCCGCCGGCGCGGGCCTGCGCGCCGGGGGGACGGTCTCGACGACGGCCACCGGCACCTGGGCTCCCGCGGTGCTCTCCGGCGGGAGGATGACCCGGCCGTGAGGGTCCTGGTGACAGGGGCCAGCGGGCTCCTGGGCGGAGCTGCCGCGCGCGCCGTCGCGGATGCCGGGCACCGGGTGCGCACGTTCCAGCGCAGCCCCTCCGGCGTGGACGGAGCCGAGGATTGCCGAGGGTCCGTGACCGATGCGGACGCCGTCCGGCGCGCCGTGGCCGGCATGGACGCCGTCATTCACCTCGCGGCCAAGGTCTCCTTCGCCGGGCCGGCCGTGGAGTTCGAGGCCGTCAATGTTGCTGGCACCCGGACGCTCGTCGCTGCCGCGCGGGATGCCGGCGTGCGCCGCTTCGTGTTTGTCTCCTCCCCGTCGGTGGCGCACTTCGGCTCCGCCATCGCGGGAGCCGGCGCCGGCGCCGCGGACCCGTCCCGGGCGCGCGGCAATTATGCGCGGACCAAGGCCGCCGCTGAACTGCTGGCATTGGCTGCGGATGCTCCGGATTTCGCCGTGCTGGCAGTGCGCCCGCACATTGTCTGGGGTCCCGGGGACACCCAGCTGGTTGGTCGGGTGCTGGCGCGTGCGCGGGCGGGCCGGCTGCCGGTGCTGGGCTCCGGCGCGGCGCTGGTCGACACCACCTACGTGGACAACGCGGCCTCTGCCATCGCGGCTGCCCTCGAACGGGCGGTTGACGCGCACGGGCAGGCGCTGGTCGTCACGAACGGCGAGCCGCGTCCGGTCGGTGAGCTGCTGGCCCGGATCTGCGACGCCGGGGGCGTGCCCGCTCCGCGGTTCAGGGTTCCGGCCGGACTGGGGCGTGCCGCCGGAGCCGTCGTGGAGGCCGTGTGGAGCGTGCGCCCCGGACGGGACGAACCGCCGATGACGCGGTTCCTGGCCGAACAGCTCTCCACCGCGCACTGGTTCGACCAACGCCACACCCGCGACGTGCTCGGATGGGTGCCCGCCGTCAGCCTGGACGAGGGATTCGCCCGGCTGCGCCGCTACTACCGCGGCTGAACGCCGCCGGACTCCGCCGGGACCGGGTGGTGACGTTTGGGGACCTTCGCTGGGGGAAGGTTCCCAAACGTGACCACCCGATCCCGGCCGCGGGAGCGGGACGCGGTCCCGGTCCCGGCCGCGGGAGCCGGAGGAGATGCCCGGTTTATCCGGTATTCGGGTTACACCCGCCGGTCAGGAACGTCTCGGGATTGCCGGCCGCCCGGGCGCCGGAGTCGAGCCACGCGGCCAGGCCGGCGGGGTTGCGGGCGTCGCATTCGTCCAGGTATGCCTGCCGGAGAGCGACGATATACCCGCGCAGGGCCGGTGAGCGGGCCTGCTGGAGCAAGGCATAGCTGGCGCACCAGGCGTGGCACAGATCGGCGTCCTTGAGACCATGGATCGAGGGGGCGAAGGTGGCGGCATCGGCTGGCACCGCTGTGGTGCGGAGATTCCCGTGCCCGGGCGCTTGGGCCGGAGTCCCCGGCTGGGCGTGGCGGCGGTAGAAGTACACAGCCTTGGGCGAGGTGGCCACGGCGAGGGCCAGCAGCACGAGCAGCAGCGGGTGGATGGCGGCGCCAAGCCCGGCAATCGCCACCGCCGCGCATCCGGTCCGGGCACCACGCGTCCAGGCGAGGCGGCCCCGAGGCTCCCGCGCCGCACGGCCTTCGCGGGGATCGGCGATGTAGGTGGTCAGGACGGCCAGGACGGCGGCGATCACGAAGAGCAGAAGTGTCCTCCCGATCGGTGCCTCCATCAGTGCCAGGACGACGCCCAGGCCGGTTACCGTGCCCCACACCGACAGCCACATCCGCCGGTACCGGTACATCGGCCCGCCCAGCGGCGTGACAGCGCCGGCACTTCCGGCTTCGTCGGGCTCCATCCTGCTTCCTTTCAGGGGCGGTACTGGGTGGACAGAGGGCATTCGAAGGGATCTGCCTCGCGCAGGCCCACCCGGTTGAGGTAGCGGACCAGGATGCCGTAAGAGGACAGCAGCGATGTCTCCGTATACGTGATGCGGTTTTCGGCACAATAGTCGCGGACGATCCGGCGGGCGGCGCGCAGATGGGGGCGCGGCATATCCGGAAACAGGTGGTGCTCGACCTGATGGTTCAGCCCGCCCATCAGGGCGGTGACCACGGAGCCGCCGGTGATGTTGCGCGAGGTGAGGACCTGGCGCCGGAGGAAGTCGAGGCGCTGGTCCTTGGACAGAAGCGGCATGCCCTTGTGGTTCGGAGCGAAAGAGAGGCCCATATAGAAGCCAAATATGCCTGTCTGCACGGCGAGGAAGGAGATCGCCAGCCCGGCAGGCAGGATCAGGAAGACAACTCCGAGGTACAGGCCCAGGCGCACCGTGAGCGCGGAAATTTCCAGCCACCGGTGGCGGATCGGAGCGCGCCGGCAGAGGTACCGGTACGAGTCAACGGGGAGCGCTGCCCCCAGAAAGGGCAGCAGCGGAAAAAGCAGGTATCCCTGCCGACGCGTGACAGCGGCCATGAAGCCGTGCCGGGCGGACGCGGCGGCCGGGTGGAACGCGATGACGCCGGTTTCGATGTCCGGGTCCACCCCGACCACGTTCGGGTGCGCATGATGCCTGCCGTGTTTGTCCACCCAGTAGGCGAAACTGATCCCGACGAGCACAAGGCCCAGAAGACGGCCGAACCAGTCGTTTGCACCCCGGGAGGCGAAGACCTGGTGATGCGCCGCCTCGTGCGCCAGCAGGGCAAATTGGGTCAGGACGATACCCAGGACCGCGGCCACCAGAAGCTGGAGCCAGGACGTGCCGACAAGGAAGAATCCAGTCCAGGTCACTGCCAGGAGAAGCAGCAGAACCGAAAAGACGCCGACGTAGAATCCCCGCCTCCGGCGGAGCAGCCCCGCGTCCCGGACGGACCTCAGCAGGGTCGAATAGTCATTGACCACGGTGTTGGGCCGGATCCCTGGGGCGGACGTCACGTCGAGGGCCCCGCCCGCCTTGCCCGGCGGTCTGAGCTTCCCGTACTCGGTCCGCCCGGGCCGGGAACAGGTCCCTGCCCGGCCGGCATTCTTGCTCCGCTGTGCCCGTGGAGGCTGCCGCCGGGAGTTGGGCGGTGTCCGGCGGCGCGGTCGATCCTCGGCTGTGCGAGGACCCCAAGCTCTTGGTTCACGATGGTTTTTCCATTTCCTGCTGATGTGTGTTCTGTGCTGCTTGCCGTGCATCCCCGCGGCCGGGCGGTGCGCCGGTCCTAAGGATCCACGCCGGTGCGGCCGGCCTTGCGGTGGAAACGCATACCGGCCAGACCGCCCAGGAGCGCCCCGGCAAGGGCCGCAGCGGCGGCGGCAAGAAGGGCGGCGATCACGC
>JBIOFK010000218.1:0-3365 GCA_044447065.1 Actinomycetales bacterium
CTTGAACCGTCGCTTCGGCCGGCCGGAATCAGGCTTCGCCTGCGCCAGTGCCCGTTCGCCGGGATGGCCCGCGAACGGCCCGAGGTGGTCTGCGCGGCGCACCTGGGCGTGTTGCGAGGCTACCTCGACGGCCGGGGCGGGACCGACCTCGGCGCCACGCTGGAACCGTGGAACACCCCGACGACCTGCCTGGCCGGGATCGCCTTCCCTGCCGCTTAGGACACCGCCACCGGGCGGTCCGCCGGCCCGCCCGGGCCCCTACGACACTTCCAGATCCGCCGAACTCCCGGAAGGGAGAGCCCCCCGTGCTCCAGCTAATCCTCCTGGCCGCCGTTCCGTTCATCTGGTTCGGGATGGTCGCCGCCATCTCCTTCCTCGAAACGCCGCTGAAATTCCGGGCGCCCGGGATGAGCGTGCCGCTCGGTGTGGGCATCGGCCGGATCGTCTACCGGGCACTCAATGGCGTGGAGACCGTGCTCGCGGCCACCGTGCTGGCCGCGCTGATGTCGGCGCACCGCGAGCTCCCTCCGGCCTGCGGCGCTGCCCTGGTGGCGGCCGCCGTACTGCTGGCCGTCCAGCTGCTGGTGCTGCGGCCGCGGATGGCGCATCGAACGCGGGAACTGGCCCGGGCGGCGGCCACGGTTGCGGCTTCGATGGCCCCGGAGGCGGCGCAGCCGCGGACCCAGCATGCGGCGGACCCGCGGGCGGCGGAGGCGGCGCAGCTGCAAGCTCCGCAGGCGCCGCGGGTGGCCACGGCCCCGCATCTGCTGTTCATCGGCGCCGAGGTGCTCAAGGCGGCCGCGCTGCTGACCGCCGGATTCGTCCTGCTGGCGTCGGTGGTCGGGTGAGCACCGGCCACGCGCCCGCGGCGCGCCCGGACCTGGAAGGCCGGCCCGACGTCGTCGCCCTCGTGCAGGATTTCTACCGCCGCGCCTTTGCCGACCCCGTGCTGGGACCCATCTTCACCGACGTGGCCCGGATGGACCTCGCTGCGCACCTGCCGATCATGGCCGACTTCTGGGAAACGGTGCTGTTCCGTGCGGGACTGTACCGGCGCAACGCGCTGGCGGTCCACCTGGACCTGCATGCGAAGGAGCCGCTCACGCAGGCCCATTTCGGGCGCTGGCTGGAGCTGTGGTGCGGAACCGTGGACGATACGTTTGCCGGACCCAAGGCCGAGCTGGCGAAGCTCCAGGCCCGGCGGATCGCCGCGTCCATCCAGCGCAGGGTGCAGGGCGGTCAGGCCAGCGCACACGCGACGATCAGCCGGCGCCCGGTTCCGGACGCAGGATCAGACGTCGGCTGAGATGGCCGTGTGGATCCGGTCCAGGATGGCCCTCTTGAGGTTCTCCGGGGCGGCCTCCTTGCAGGACCGCTTCACCACCGAGCGGATGACACACTCCAGGTCATGCTGCTGGGCGCACTCCGGGCAGTCGTCCAAGTGCTCCTTGATCTCCGAAAGGTCCGCCTTGGACAGCGCGCCGTCAAGGTATTCGTAGATCCGCTCGATGCGCGTGTCCGCGCAATCGCCCAGGCTCTGGCAGTCGCTCATTTTCCGTTCTCCTGATCAATCCCAGTGGTTGCCGCGGGGGTTTGCGCCCCGCGGAAGCCGCGCTCCGCGGCGTAGTCCGCCAGCAGGTCGCGCAGCATTTTGCGCCCCCGGTGCAACCGGGACATGACCGTGCCGATGGGGGTGTTCATAATGTCCGATATTTCCTTGTAGGCAAAGCCTTCAACGTCCGCGAAGTAGACGGCCAGCCGGAATTCCTCCGGGATCGCCTGCAGCGCGCTCTTGACGTCCGAATCCGGCAGATGGTCCAGGGCCTCGCCCTCCGCCGAGCGCAGCCCGGAGGAGGTGTGCGATTCGGCCCGCGCCAGCTGCCAGTCCTCAATCTGGTCAGCATGCGACTGCAGCGGCTCGCGCTGGCGCTTGCGGTACAGGTTGATGTACGTGTTGGTCAGGATCCGGTACAGCCACGCCTTGAGGTTGGTGCCCGGGCGGTACTGGTGGAAGGCGGAAAAGGCCTTCGTGTACGCCTCCTGGACCAGGTCCTCCGCGTCCGAGGGGTTCCTGGCCATCCGCAGCGCAGCCGAATACAACTGGTCAACATACTGCATGGCATCCCGTTCGAAACGCGCGCGGCGTTCGTCGGGTGTTTCCGTGGCTGCATCAACCACGGCTTCCGCGTGCTCGGTACTGTTCATTGGGGTCAAGTCTACTGTGGTGCGCAGCCGCGGGACCGCCCGCCCACGTGTCAGTTCCAGAGTCTCCATGCCGTCCTTCCGCCCGAATCCAGCCGTCCGTGCCGTCAGTGGTTGCAACCGCGGTACGTGGGCAAATATTCCGCAAAAGTGACAGACTAGGGGCTACTACGCACACTGTCAGCCGGATTGCCAGGAGGCATGCATGTCTATCATCCGCCCGCTCGCCCGCCCATTGCTCGCATCTACCTTTATTGTTGCTGGCCTGGACCGGCTCCGGCACGCGGATGAGACAGCCAACCAGCTCTCCCCCGTTCTCGCCCAGGCAGTCAAGGCGCTGCCCTTCGAAACCGACGAGAAAATGCTGGCCCGCGTCGTCGGTGGCACCCAGCTCGGCGCCGGCATCCTGCTGGCCCTGGGCAAGTTCTCCCGGCTGTCCGCCCTGGCCCTGACCGTCACCTCGGTGCTGAACGCCGTCGTCGAGTACCGCAGCGCCGACACCTCCACGGCCGCGGGACGGGCGCACCGCCGCAACCAGCTGCTGAAGAACGTCTCCCTTTCCGGCGGGGTGCTGCTGGCCGCCGTCGACACCCAGGGCCGCCCGGGCCTGGCCTGGCGCGCGGAACACCTCGCCAGCGCGGGCAAGAAGGCCGGCAAGCGTCAGTTCAAGCATGCGGACAAGGCCGTGCGCCGCGCCGCCCACGACGTCACGGGAGCCTAACCGCCTTGACTGCCGAGTCCGGTGCCGGCACCGCCGCTCCCTGGCCTGCCCCCCGGGCTTCGGGCCCGATCGACGCCACTGTCACGGTGCCGGGCTCCAAATCGCTGACCAACCGCTATCTGGTCCTGGCAGCCCTGGCCGACGGACCCTCGCGCCTGGCTGCCGTGCCGCCGTCGCGCGATTCCCGCCTGATGATCGGCGCGCTCCGCGCCCTCGGGGCGGTGATCACGGAGCGGCCCTCCGCCGTGGGCTATGGCCTGGACTTGGAGATTACCCCGGTCCCGGCCGGCAGCACGGTGGCCCCCGGCACGGTGATCGACTGCGGGCTGGCCGGCACCGTGATGCGGTTCGTTCCGCCCGTGGCGGCCCTGTGCTCCGGCACTGTCCGCTTCGACGGGGACCCGCACGCGCGCAGGCGTCCGATGGGGCCCGTCCTTGACGC
>JBIOFK010000219.1:0-3362 GCA_044447065.1 Actinomycetales bacterium
CAGGGCGTCGGGCCGCGGGACGCGCCTGGCCCCGCGGTGACGGCCACGACGGCGGGGGCGGCCGTTCTGCACGGGTCAGTAGTGGCGGTGGCGACCGCCACACCGGAGGATGCGCCGTCCACGATCCGCCATGCCGTGCTGCAGGGCAGCGACGCGGCGGCCCGGGTCGCGCGGACACTGGCGCGGGTCCCTGCCTGAGCGGATTCCCGGCGCCGGCGCGGCTACGCTCCGGCTGCGGGGCCCGTCGACTCCCGCACCTGCAGGGCAGTGGGCAACACGATCTGGCGCGGCGGTGCGCCGCGCAGAGCCGCCAGCAACAGATCCACCGCGGTCCGGCCGGCCTGCTCCACGGGCGCTGTCAGGCAGGTCAGCGGAGGCTGGCAGAAATCCGAGCCAAACGTGTCGTCGTAGCTGACGACGCTGATCCGCTCCGGCACGGCGGTGCCCCGGTGCTGCAGCCGGCGCAGCACGCCGATTGCGAGCTGGTCGTTAAAGGCGACGACGGCGGTCGCCCCGTGTGCGAGCGCCACCTCCGCGGCCGCGGCGCCCTGGCCGAAGATGGGCTGGTACGGGCCGGCCTTGGTGAGCAGGATCCCGGCCTCATCGGCCGCACGGGAGAGACCTCGCCACCGCCGCCCGTCCGACCACGACAGCCGCGGCCCGGCCAGGTAGAGAACCCGGGTATGGCCGAGCGAGGCCAGATGCTCAATGATCTGGCGGCTGCCGTCCTCGGCGTCCGTGACCACGCTGCTGAGCCCCTTCACCTCCCGGTTGAACAGCACCACGGAGCGCTGGCTGTCCAGTTCGAGCAGGTCCGCGGCGGACAGCCAGCGGGCAGCAATAATAAATCCGTCCACGGTGCCGAGCAGCCGCTGGATATGCAGGCGCTCCAGCTGCGCGGATTCCTCGGCATCGCCCAGCACCACCAGGTAGCCGGCAGCGCGGGCCTGGCTCTCGGCACCCTTGGCCAGCCCGGCATAGAACGGGTTGGAGATGTCCTGGACGAGCAGGTCGAGCATCTTCCGGCCCGTCCCGGAGGCGGAATCCTGCAGCGAACCGGAGCGGTACCCGAGCCTCTCGGCTACCGACCGGATGTGTTCCAGCGTCTGGAAATTCACCCGTTCGGGGTTGGCCAGGGCGCGCGAGACGGTCGATGCGGCGACCCCCGCCTCCCGGGCAATGTCGTACAGCCGCACACGCCGCGGGTACGCGGCTGGAACGGGCGTTGCAGGCACATCCTTCACCGCATCCTCCCCTCCTCCCCTGTTTCCGTCCGCCCCGCCCAACCGCACCCAACTGGGTCGCAGTTAAGGTCGTTTCGGGGGGCCCTAAAGTGCATTAGCTGCGACCTAGTTGGGTGCGGCGGCGGGTGGCACGATTTGGCAATTATATTGCCAGCGCGGCCTCCCGGTGAAACGGTGGTGGAACACCGGCACGACCACGACAGACCGAAGGACCCGCCATGCCCAGTTCCACCCAGCCTCTTCGGATCGGCGTCATCGGCGCCGGTTTCATGGGGCGCCGGCACGCCGAGTATCTTGCCGCCTCGCAGGAAGCGGTCCTCGCCGCCGTCGCCGATCCCTTCACCAGCGCCCTCGCGGACGAGTCGGGGGTGGCGCATTTCGACGATCACCGGGCGCTGCTCGCCAGCGGCCTGGTGGACGGGGTCATCATTGCCAATCCGAACACCGCCCACGTGGACACCGCGCTGGACGCCCTGGCCGCCGGTGTTCCCTCCCTGCTGGAGAAGCCCGTCGCCACCAGCCTCGACGGTGTCCGCCGCCTCGTCCGGGCGCAGGGCGGAAATCCGACGCCGATCCTGGTGGGCCACCATCGCCGGCACCATCCCGCCGTCGCCGCCGCACGCCGGTCCATCGACGCCGGCGAGCTCGGTGACCTGATCGCCGTCAACGGCATGTGGCTCACCCGGAAGGCCGACAGCTACTTCGACTCCGCCTGGCGGCTCGAACCTGGAGCCGGCGTCATGCTGATCAATCTGGTCCATGACCTTGACCTCCTGCGTTTCCTCTGCGGCGAGATCAGCTCGCTGCAGGCGACGGTGAGCTCCAGCGCCCGCGGCCACGACGTGGAGGACACCGTGGCCCTTGCCTTCCTGTTCGCAAACGGTGCCTTGGGTTCCTTCATCGCCTCCGATGCCGCTGTTTCGCCTTGGACCTGGGACCAGTCCACCCGGGACGACCCAGCCTTCCCCTACAACCCCGACTCCTTCTGCTACTCGCTGGCGGGGACGAAGGGTTCCCTGGCGTTCCCAGGGCTGGCACGGCATTTCCACGCCGGAACGGCGGACTGGAACCACGCCCTCAGCCAGGAATACCTCGCCGCTGGCCCGGGCGATTCCTACAGCAACCAGCTGCGCCACTTCCTGAACGTGGTCCGCGGAACCGAAGCTCCGCTCGTGAGCGTCGAGGACGCCGGACGCACTCTGGCCCTGATCGACGCCGCAGCGCAGGCTGCCGCCACGTCCCGCTCCGTCACGATCGACGCCGAACCGCTGCACAGCACACCGGGAGCACTCCGATGACCCGCCCGATCGGCCTGGCCGCCCTGACCGTCCTGGAACTACCTCCTCCCGAGGCGGTGCGCTGCGCGGCCGCCGCAGGCTACGACTCCGTCGGGCTCCGCCTCATCCCCGCCACGGACGCCGAGCCGCGCCACCCGACGATCGGCCGCACCCGCATGGTCCGGGAAACCCTGCGGGCCCTCGAGGAGACCGGAATGACCGTCATGGACATCGAAATCCTGCGGCTAACGCCCGAATCCGCTGTCGCTGCCGACTTCGAGCCGTTCCTGGAAACCGGTGCCTTCCTGGGGGCAAGCCAGATCCTCGTCGCCGGCAACGACGACGACCGCAGCCGGCTGGCTGCCAACTTCGCCGAGCTGGCCGATCTGGCCGCCGGCTACGGGCTTACCCCGAACATCGAATTCATGCCTTGGACGTCCGTTCCCTCGCTGGCCGATGCGGCCTCACTGCTGCGCCGGGTGGACCACGAGAACGTCGGCCTGCTGATCGACTCCCTGCACTTCGACCGCTCGGGCAGCCGGAGCCAGGAAATTGCTGCCCTGAAACCGCACTGGTTCCGCTATTTCCAGCTTTGCGACGCCACGGCCGACAAGCCCGCCAGCACGGCCGATCTGCTGTATGAAGCACGGCATGGCCGGCTGCTGCCCGGGGAAGGCGCCCTGGACCTGCTCGGCCCGCTGCGCCGGCTGCCCGCGGACCTGCCCGTCTCGATCGAAGCCCCCGTCGCCACGCCACGGCCGGTCCCCGCGCTGCAGCGGGCCGTCGCGGCGCTGGGCGCGGCGCGCACCGTCCTGGCCGGGCTCGACGGCGGCCCCGGGAC
>JBIOFK010000220.1:0-3284 GCA_044447065.1 Actinomycetales bacterium
CCCGGCGGTGAGGCCGGAAAGCATGACCAGCAGGAGGGTGATCAGGGCGACGACGCCGCCCATCAGGGCGAAACGGCCCTTGGCGAAACGGATATCGCGGATAGCGAGGAACACGGGATCTACTTTCGTTGGAGGGCTCTTTCCCTTGGTTCCACTCTCCCGCCGGCCCGGACGCGGCGAATCGGGAAACCGGTTGATTCCGGCGCTCCGGATGGTTGACCGGGCGGTCAACCGAACGATTGATCCGGCCCGCGGATGCACGCCCTAAGCTGGTGGCATGTCTGCCGTAGAGCCCGCCGCGTCGTCCACGGGCTCGGCCGCGGTGCTGAGGTTCCTGCGGGTGGCCCTGCACGTCTCCTTCGCCGCGCTACTGGTGCTGGCCCTGGTGCGGGTGATGTCCTCGACGCCGGCTCCGGCCCGGTATCTGTGGCTGGCGCTTTCGCTGCTGCTGGCGGCGGTCTACCTGACCGGAACCGTCGTCGAAAAGCGCCACTCCGCCCACCCGGACGGCCCGGATCCGGGCCGGTTCGCCGTGTCCTGGCTGGCGCTGGTGACGGCACTGTGGCTGGCCCTGCTGCTGGGCAGCGCCGAATTCTCCTGGCTGGCCTTCCCGCTGTTCTTCCTGCACCTGCACGTCCTGCCCCGGCCGGTGGCGTTCGCGACGATCGCCGCCATGGCCGTCGCCGTGGTGCTGGCCCAGTGGGCGGCCGGCGGCCAGGCGGCCCCGCCGGTCGCCGTCGTCGTCGGTCCCCTGGTCGGGGCGGCGTTTTCCGTCGTCACCGGCCTGGGCTACCGGGCGCTGTACGAGGAGGGCGAAAGCCAGCGCCGGGCCGCCGATGAATTGCGCCGGACCCGGGTGGAGCTGGCCCGCACCCAGCACGACGCCGGTGTCCTCGCCGAGCGCGGACGGCTGGCGCGGGAAATCCACGACACCCTGGCCCAGGGATTCTCCTCGATTGTGCTGGTGTCCCGTGCTGCGGCGAAATCCCTGGACAGCGGCGACACGCAGGCGGCCCGCCAGCGCCTGGCCATGGTGCAGCAGACGGCGGCCGACAACCTCGCTGAGGCGCGCGGTTTCGTCCGCGGACTGGCCGCCCCGGACCTGGCGGATGAATCCCTGGCGGAGAGCCTGGCCCGGTTGTGCGAAAGGACCGAGGTGGAGGCCGCGGCCCGGGGGGTCTCGCTGCGCTGCCGGTTCGCGCTCGAGGGCTCCCCGGAGGAGCTGCCGCCGCCGTACGGCATCACCGTGCTCCGCGCCGCGCAGGCCTCCCTGGCCAACGTCTGGGCCCACGCCAACGCGCGCAACGCCGTCGTCACCCTCGGATTCCTGGGCACCGAGGTGACCCTTGACGTGTTCGACGACGGCGTCGGCTTCGATCCCGAGGCCCTGCCCGGCGCGCTCGCAGGACGCAGCGACGGATCCGGCTTCGGCCTGCGGTCCCTGCGCGCACGGGTCGAGGCGCTGGCCGGGACCCTGGCGCTGGAATCGGCGCCCGGAGAGGGTACCGTGGTGGCCATCCGGCTCCCGCTCGGGGCCGCAGGCACAATGAACGACCGGGACTGACTGCGCGATGGGCACGATCAGGCTGTTGCTGGTGGATGACCACCCGGTGGTGCGGGCCGGGCTGCGGGCCATGCTGGGCGATTTCGAGGGCATTGAGGTGGTGGCGGAGGCGTCCGACGGCGCCGCGGCCGTGCGTGAGGTGCAGCGGCTGGCACTGCTGGAGGAACCATTGGACGTGGTGCTGATGGACCTGCAGATGGGGGCCGGCCTGGACGGGGTGGCGGCCACGGTGAAGATCCGCGCGCTCGCGGTCCCGCCGGCCGTGCTGATCCTGACCACCTATGACACGGACGCGGACATCCTGGCCGCGGTCGAGGCCGGCGCCAGCGGCTACATGCTCAAGGACGCGCCGCCGGAACAGATCCGCCGGGCCGTGGTCTCCGCCGCCGCGGGCCAGACCGCTCTGGCGCCGGAGGTCGCCGCGCGCCTGATGGGCCGCCTGCGCAATCCGGAGCCGGCGCTTTCCGCCCGCGAGGTCCAGCTCGTCGGGCTGTTGGCCACGGGACTGAGCAACCGGGTGATTGCCCGGCAGCTGTTCATTTCCGAAGCCACGGTCAAGACTCACCTGGTCCATATTTACGCGAAGCTCGGCGTGGACAACCGCACCGCGGCCATAGCCGAAGCCACGTCCCGGCGGATCATCCGCGCCGCCGGATCGTAGCCCCCCGCACGGACCCGCTCACCCAACTGGGTCGCAGGTAACGCACTCATGGAGCCCCCATAAGCGCATTACCTGCGACCTAGTTGGGTGAGCGGTGCGGCGGGATACTTGCTTTCGTCGTTTTCTACGGGTTTCCTGCGCGGTTTACGCGCTCGCGGGAGATGGCTGCTGGTGTTGGGCCACAGGCCTAGTCCTGCCGGCGGGCGAAGCGTACTCTGGGACAAAATTTGTACTCTCCCGGAGGTTCACATCGTGACCAACCAGCGGGCCGGCAGCAGCATCAGGCACCCATTTCCTGCGCTCCTGTGCACTGTGGCCCTGGCGGTGAGTGTCACCGGGTTGAGTGTCAGCGCTGACCAGGGGATGACAGCGGTCCGGTCAGAGAATCGGTCGGCGGTTACCGCGGTTCCGCTGTGGCAGGGCGACCCTCCGGTGTATGTCCCGATGGGCGTCGTGCTGACGTTCAACAACTCCTTTGTCCTCTCGTCCGCGGCTCCCGTGCCACCCGGACTGGTGGAGAATCCGGGACCCGGATCGTTCGTGGACCCGTCGGTTGTCGGAACGCTATCCTCGTCCCGGCGGGCAGTGCTGCTGGCGGCCGCGTACGCCGGCCTTGGACGCCCGTACGTCTGGGGCGGGACCAGCGCCCTCTACGGCTGGGACTGTTCCGGATTCGTCCAGTGGGCGTACCGGCAGGCGGGAATCGAGCTTCCGCGCACCGAGCAGTGGCGGGCCCTGGTGCCGACCGACTCTCCGCGCCCGGGAGACCTGGTGGTGCAGAACCCCGACGGTCCCGATCACTGGTCCCATGTGGGCATTTACATCGGGGAGGGAAAGATGATCAGCGCACTCAATCCGACGGTGGGCACCGTGCTCCTGCCCGTGGCCCTCACCGAATCCCGCGGAACGTCCCGGTTCTTCACCGTCCGCTCCGGTGCCCCGGGCGAGGATCCGATCCCCGTGATCCCCGAGGTCCCGTGGCCGAGTCCCGAACCGGCGCCACGTCAGCGAACGGGATATCCCGCCACAGCGAGACCGCCTCGCCCAGATGCGCGAACA
>JBIOFK010000221.1:0-3268 GCA_044447065.1 Actinomycetales bacterium
ATCGTCGTCGGTGTCACCAGCACGCCGGGCGATTAGAGCGAGCATCCGCTCGATCGCCTCGTCCGGGATCCACGAGGAGATCCGCAGCGTCAGGGTCTTCTCGACGGCACGCGCCACGTCGTATCCCGGCTCTCTTACAGGCCGACAGCCACCCGGCCGCCGCGGACAAACCACCCCAGTCCGGATCAATACTGGCCGCGAACGACCAGACACGTCCCGGAATGCCACGAAAGATCTGCAAGAAGCCCGCCAAGACCTCACTGACCAAGCTCAACACGCTCGCGCGTACCTGGTGACAGCTTCCTTAACGACAGGGCCGCTGGCGTCGGACCGCTAAGGAGCCCTTCCGCCGATCTAAGGCACGCCGCACACGCGGATAGGGCGGCCAGCCGATGCGGTGTCCCGCCCCTTAGCCCGACAGTGGAACTAATCCCGCAAGGGGAAAGGGGAAGCCCGGTGAACCTGCACAACTACCGGCCGGGACCATCCGGGCGTCTAGAAGGCGAAGACTCATGCCCGCGCAGAAAACCAGGGCATCACCTCGGCCATGACACTGAGCCTGCTCAGGCGGACCCGGCCGCCCCGGCTGGGAACAGATCACGATACCGGGCGGCCGGCGCTGACCCTGTCGGTTCCTCGTAGCCAGAATGGACCGCCATCATGTGCACCCACGACCCGGCATGCCCGGCCGCCGACGCGATCGACTGGTGGGCCGCCCGCAACATCACCGAGCACCCCGGCCAGGGCTGGACCTTGCTGTGCAACGGCGCGCTCGTCTTCGACGACCATGGTGCGCTGCTCCCTGACGGCCGTGTCGCGGCGATTTCGGATGTGCCGCGTACGCGGCTCTGCTCCGTCGCCTGAACCGGCGAGAGTTTGTCCGTCAGTTCCCCTATGTCAACAATTAATCGGAGGGTTCCATGGATGCTCCGATTGCAAGTCACATCAACCTATGCGACCACTTAGGTCCGCGAACACACGGAGGTACTATGCCACCCGGTATCAACGCTGGTGACACTGCCTGGATGCTCACCAGCACAGCGCTCGTCTTGTTCATGACCATCGGCCTCGGCCTGTTTTACGCCGGCATGGTCCAGGCCAAGAACGCACTCAACACGTTCATGCACAGCTTCGTTGCCATGGCCCTGGTGGGTGTTCTGTGGTGGGCGTTCGTGTATTCGCTCGCGTTCGGTCCCGACCACTTCCACCTCATCGGCGGACTCGACTGGATCGGGTTCCGGGGCGTTGGTCTCACCCCCAACGCTGGCCTGGCGCCGACCATCCCGCACACGGTGTTCGCGATGTTCCAACTCATGTTCGCGATCATCACGCCGGCACTCATCTCCGGGGCCTACGCCGAGCGGATGAAGTTCTCAAGCTACCTGGTCTTCACCAGCCTGTGGCTCGTGCTCATCTACGCTCCGCTGGCGCACATGGTCTGGGCACCGGGAGGCTTCCTGCGTAACCTCGGGGCGCTCGACTTCGCCGGTGGAACGGTGGTCCATATGAACGCCGGCCTCGCCGGTGTGGCTGCCGCCCTCATGCTTGGGCGCCGGAAGCACCACGTGGAGGAGGGGCAGGAACCGCGTCCGCACAACCTCATGTTGACGCTTCTCGGCGCTGGCATCCTGTGGTTTGGCTGGTACGGGTTCAACGCCGGGTCTGCTCTGTCGGCGGGTGCTTCCGCTGCCAACGCCTTTACCACCACCACCCTGGCGACCTGCGCCGCTGTCCTAGGCTGGCTGGCGGTCGACGGAATTCGCAAGCCGCACAAGGCTACTGCCCTCGGTGCTGCATCTGGCGCGGTGGCCGGTCTGGTCGCCATCACCCCCGCCTGTGGGTTCGTGGGTCCGGGCGGCGCCGTCGCCATCGGTCTGCTGGCCGGTTCCGTCTGTGCCTACGCGGTGAAGCTCAAGGACCTGATTCACCTCGACGACGCCCTCGACACCGGCGGCGTTCACTTCGTGGGCGGTCTGCTCGGAGCCCTGCTCATCGGCGTCTTCGCCGCCAAGGGCTTCAACCCGGCCGGCGCCGACGGACTGCTCTCCGGCGGTGGGCTCACGCAGATGGTCAAGCAACTAGCAGCCGTTGGGGTCACCATAGGCTTCAGCTTCTTGGGCAGCCTCGCTGTGCTTTGGGTGACCAAGAAGATCACCCGGGGCCTGAGGGTCCCTGAAGAACACGAGAAGCTGGGGCTGGCCGCGGCCGAGCACGGTGAGCATGACTACCACCTTCCCTACGTGCCTGCCGCAGCTGCAGCCCGAAACGGCAGTCGCGGTTCGCACCTGGCCGGGGTGGCCACCGACAGCTGACCGAAACACCACCCGGTCTCACACTGATGTGATGAGGGGCCTCAACGGAGAGGCCCCTTAACACTGCCCAATGGTGGGAAGCTAATATGCTTGGAAAATTCCTTGCGCCCCCAACAGATCTTCAAGAATACCCCTGTGCTTAAAACGTGCACGTCCATCACGGAGAAGGGTATCTTTTGCGAATGCGCGGTTTGCGCTCCGGGCGCGTGACGTAGAACCAATCCTTAAACACCCAGAACAGCCATTCGGCGTACGGAACATTATGAGGATCAACGTCGCGGCCGGGCGGTGGCTCGCCCCAATGGCCGAGCGGCAGGATGAAGTCCAGGTTTGGCGGCCTGAACTCGATCAAGTGCCGGTAGGTGATGAGTGGCGAGTTCTGCAGGTCGATCGTGCAGAGGATGCCACCGTATATCCGCCGGTTGTAAGGCTGATTGAGTCGCCGGGGCGCTTCCGCGACTTTGGAGTGACTTCCGCTACCGTCCCGGTACGGGCGACTACGGTCGTTGTCGGCCTCGGTGCCATTTAGGCGCACGCCGACGCTGATGCGGTACCGTCTTAGCACGTCGATCATCTCGTCGTCGAGTTGTGTGCCGTTGGTCTGGACGCTCAGCCGCAGCTGCGTCCCCGGCGGCGTCAAGCTGTAGGCGAGCTCAGCGAATTCGACGATTCGCTTGACTCCAGCTAGCAAGGGCTCGCCACCGTGCAAGATGATTCGCACTTCGGCCAGCTTATGCCCGCTTTTACGGTGCCGAGCGAGCCGATTCCGGCCGGTCTTGAGCGGCGCGTGCCCTGTGCGGCAGGGTATGCGGATCGTCTGGATCCGGGCAACCCTTGCGCGGAACGACTCCGGCTGGATGTGACAGCGGGCCGGCGGCTGGCCTGTCGTCGGGGCGTGTATCAGAGGCCGCGCATGGCCCCTTCGCCAGACATCCGGCGGCGGCCGTCTGGGAGGC
>JBIOFK010000222.1:0-3254 GCA_044447065.1 Actinomycetales bacterium
CTCTTCGTTGCCGTAGTTTTCCGCAGTGTCCACCATCCGGTAGCCGGCGCCGATGGCGGCAGCGACGGCGTCGGCGGTTTCTCTGTTGTCCATCGGCCAAGTCCCCAGGCCTAGTACCGGCATCTCAGCGCCGTGGCGAAGGCGGACGGTCGGCGCGGCGGGCTGCGCTGTGCTGGTCATGAGTGATCCATTCCGGTAGGGGTTTCGCTGTGGAAGGCGGGGGCCGTGCCGTCGTCTTCGTACTGCACGGCACGGCCCCCGCCTTCCACAGCGAAACCCCTACCGGAATGGATCACTCATGACCAGCACAGCGCAGCCCGCCGCGCCGACCGTCAGCCTTCGCCACGGCGCTGAGATGCCGGTACTGGGCCTGGGGACGTGGCCGATGGACAACAGAGAAACCGCCGACGCCGTCGCTGCCGCCATCGGCGCCGGCTACCGGATGGTGGACACTGCGGAAAACTACGGCAACGAAGAGGGCGTGGGCGAGGGGATCCGCCGCAGTGGGATCGACCGGGCCGAGATTTTCATCACCAGCAAGTTCAACAGGTCCTGGCACAGCGTCGACGGCGTCCGGCGGGCCTTCGAGGACAGCAGTCGGCGCCTCGGCGTCGGCTACATCGATCTGTTCCTCATCCATTGGCCGAATCCCGGACTCGGCCAATTCATCGAAGCCATGAAGGGGCTGGACGCTCTTCGGGCCGACGGATTGATCCGGGCCGCAGGAGTCTCCAATTTCAAGACCCACCACCTCCGGGCACTCTTCGATGCCGGACTCGTCCCCGAGGTTAACCAGGTCCAGCTTGATCCGCGGCACACCCGGACGGGCATCCGGGAGCTGGACGCCGCCCGGGGCATCGTCACCGAGTCCTGGAGCCCGCTGGGCCGCAACAGCGGGCTGCTTGACGATCCGCTGATCCTGGAGCTGGCGGCCAAATATGGCAGGACGCCGTCCCAGATCGTGCTGCGCTGGCACACGCAGCTTGGCCTGGTGGCCACACCCAAGTCGGGCAACCCCGCCAGGCTGAAGGAGAACATCGGTATCTTCGACTTCACCCTTGACGATGACGACCTGCAGCGGGTCAGCTCCCTGGATGCGGGGGAGGGGGGCATCCTGGACTCCGACCAGTTCGGCCACTAAAATCCGCGCGCAGATCAGCTGCGCGGCGGGTATCCGCCCCCTCCGAATCTCCGGACGATCCATATTGTGGCACGGGCCACTTGAGGGTAAGCTGAATCACAGCCGCTCAGTGAACGAATGTTCGCACAGCGAACCGTGCACCGTAGCGATTGATTCCCTGGTTATTCGTACGTGGAAGGACGCGCACATGCTTGATCTCTCGACCAGTCCCGAGGCTGAGTCCGCCCCGGCGGCCCAGCGCCGGCTCAAGCGGGCCAGGAAGGCCGCCCTGGCTGGATTCCTGGGCGGGGCCCTGGAGTACTACGACTTCTTCGTCTACGCCACGGCCGCTTCGCTGATCTTCTCGAAGATCTTCTTCCCGGCGGGGGATCCGACCATCAGCCTGCTCTCGTCCTTCGCCACCATGGGTGTTGCCTATGTCGCCCGGCCCTTCGGCGCTGTCCTCTTCGGCCACCTCGGAGACAAGGTCGGGCGCAAGACCACGCTCGTCCTGACGCTGGTCCTGATGGGCGCCTCCACCTTCCTCATCGGCGTTCTTCCGGACTTCCGCACCGCCGGCTACCTGGCCCCGGTCCTGCTGGTGGTGCTGCGGCTCATGCAGGGCCTCTCGGCCGGTGCCGAGACCGCCGGAGCCTCCGCCCTGACCATGGAGGAGGCGCCGGCCGGCCGGCGGGGCTTCTTCGCCAGCTTCGCCATGAGCGGTATCTCCGCGGGCATCGTGCTGGCCTCCCTGGCGTTCCTCCCCGTCGCGGCCATGAGCGAATCGGCCCGGTTCAGCTGGGGCTGGCGGATCCCGTTCTGGCTCTCCATCGTCGTGCTGATCGTTGCCTTCCTGGTCCGCCGCTCCCTTGACGAGCCGGAGATCTTCGAGGAGAAGCATGACAAGGGCGAGGTGGCGAAGCTGCCGTTCGCCACGATGTTCCGCACCCACCCCGCACAGTTCATCCAGGTCGCCCTGATGTCTTTCGAAACGGTCACCAACACCTTCATGCAATCCTTCGGCCTGGCCTACGCCGTCTCGGTAGGTGTCAGTCCTGCCACCATGCTGTGGGTCAGCATTCTCGGAAATGTGATAGCCATCGTCTCCCAGCCGCTGTTCGCCCGCATGTCCGACCTATGGGGCCGGCGCACCGTCTTCATCGGCGGGGTGATTGGCTCCGGCATCATGATCTTTGTCTATTTCTCGGTCATTTCCACCGCTAATATCGCCATGATCTTCGTTTCGAGCACGCTCATCACGGCCGGGACCTATGCGGCCTCCAACGCGGTCTACCCGGCCTGGTTCGCCGAGCTGTTCAACGTCAAGGTCCGCTACTCCGGCATGGCCATCGCGCTCCAGGTCGGCATCCTCTGCGCCGGCTTTACTCCGCTCCTGGGTGCGGCCTTGGTCGGCGGGGCGAAGGCCAACTGGGGACCGGCCGCCTGGATAGTCGCGGCATCCTCCGTCCTTGCCGTGGCGGGTGCCCTGTGGGCGCGCGAGACGCACGCGACCCCGCTTCGCGACCTCGGCAATCCGGTCAGCTGACGCTGCCATTCCGGGTGAAGGCCCGACGGCGGCCCGCCTTGCGCGGCGGGTCACCTACGGCGGCATGCCGGCCAACAAGGTTATGTGTTCACTTGGTGAACATGAGTCCACTATCCGAACTATTCGTGTAATGTAAGCCGTGTCACCTCGTGGCGTACGGGACGCGGCCTTCCCAAGGCAACGGTCCGCAAGGGTCCGCTCCGTCACGGGGCCGGCGCGGGTGGACGTGTGAAGGAGCAGATCGAATGAGCAATCGCACCGAGTCGTATCTGATGGGGCTCATCGGAGACGGTGTCATGCCGTCGCTGACGCCGTCGCTGCATGAGCGGGAGGCCGACCGCCAGGGCCTGCGCTGCCTGTACCGCCCGATCGACCTCGCGGAGCTTGACCTCCCGGGATCCGCCGTCGGAGATCTGCTGACCGCGGCGTACCGCCTGGGTTACAACGGACTGAACATCACCCACCCCTGCAAGCAGCTGGTCCTGGAACACCTGGATGAGATCTCCGACGACGCGCGCAACCTCGGTGCCGTGAATACCGTCGTGATTGAGGGCGGCCGGTTCATCGGGCACAACACCGACTGTTCAG
>JBIOFK010000223.1:0-3223 GCA_044447065.1 Actinomycetales bacterium
GATGATGCGTCCGTAGTCCGGGCTGGTCCGCGGATCCGCGCCGAACAGCCCGCGGACGGCATTGCGCAGGTGGTGGGCCAGTTCGTCCGCCAGTCCGGGCGGGGCCAGCACGTAGTCCGGCGCGACGCAGGTCTGGCCCGCATTCAGGAATTTACCCCAGGCCAGCCGCTTGGCCGCGGCTTTCAGGTCCGCGGTCCTGTCGAGGTAGACGGGCGATTTTCCGCCCAGCTCCAGCGTGACGGGCGTCAGGTGGGCCGCGGCCGCCGTCATCACGAGCCGCCCGACGGCCGCGTTGCCGGTGTAGAAGATGTGGTCGAAGCGTTCGGTGAGCAGCGCCGTCGTCTCCGCCGGGCCGCCCTGCACGACCGAGACCGCCCCGCCGAGGTATCCGGGCACCAGTGCGGCCAGCACCGCGGCCACCGCAGGCGCCAGTTCGCTGGGCTTGGCGACGACGGCGTTGCCCGCCGAGAGCGCGCCGGCCACCGGACCGAGCAGCAGCTGTACCGGATAATTCCACGGGGCGATGACCAGGACCACGCCGAGCGGGTCGCGGACCACGCTGGCCCGGGCCGGCTGCAGCGCAAGCGGTACGGCGGCCTTTTCCGGTTCCAGCCACGCCGGCAGGTTCTTGAGCAGGTGCGTGACGCTGTCCGCGACGAAGCCGATTTCGGTCAGCCAGGACTCGTCGGCGCTCTTGCCCAGATCCTGGTGGAGCGCACGGGCGAAATCCTCCGTGTGCTCCACCAGCATCCGGCGCAGCGCCTTGAGCTGGCGGATCCGCCAGTCGATCGGCTTAGTGACGCCGGAATCGAAGGTTGCGCGGGCGGCAGTGACTGCGGCGTTGGTCATCGCCCCAATGTACCGCCGACCTAGCCGGCGCGGACCAGGCTGGCGCGGACGTCTTTCGTGGCGGCGACGAGGTTCCGCAGCGATTCCTCGGTCTCCGCGTAACCGCGGGTTTTCAGTCCGCAGTCCGGATTGACCCAGAGCTGGCGGACCGGGACGTTCGCCACGGCGGTGCGGAGCAGTTCGGCCACCTCGTCCCGGCCGGGAACACGCGGCGAGTGGATGTCATAGACGCCCGGGCCGACCCCGCGTCCGAAACCGTGGCTGCGCAGATCGTTCACCACCTCCATCCGTGAACGCGCGGCCTCGATCGAGGTGACGTCCGCGTCCAGCCCGTCGATGGCGTCGATGATGGCGCCGAACTCGGAGTAGCACAGGTGCGTGTGGATCTGGGTGCCGTTGGCCGCGCCGGAGGTGGCCAGCCGGAATGACCTGACGGACCAGTCCAGGTAGGCGGCCTGCTCTGCCGCGCGCAGCGGCAGCAGTTCGCGCAGCGCGGGCTCGTCCACCTGGATGATGCGGATTCCGGCGGCCTCCAGGTCCGCGATTTCGTCCCGTAGCGCCAGCGCCACCTGGTTGGCGGTCTCCCCCAGCGGCTGGTCATCGCGGACGAAGGACCAGGCCAGGATGGTGACCGGACCGGTGAGCATGCCCTTCATCGGCTTGGCGGTCAGGGATTGGGCGTAGCGGGCCCATTCCACCGTGATCGGGGCGCTGCGGGTGACGTCGCCCCACAGGATGGAGGGCCGGGTGCAGCGCGATCCGTAGGACTGGACCCAGCCATGCACGGTGACGTCGAAGCCCTCGAGGTTCTCGGCAAAGTACTGGACCATGTCGTTGCGTTCGGGTTCGCCGTGGACCAGGACGTCGAAGCCGAGCTCCTCCTGCAGCTCCACGACGCGCTTGATCTCGTCCTTCATCAGGGCTTCGTACTGCTCCCGGCCGAGTTCGCCCTTGGTGGCGCGGGCCCGGGCGGAGCGGATCTCGGAGGTCTGCGGGAACGATCCGATGGTCGTCGTGGGCAGCGGCGGCAACGCCAGGGCCGCGTCCTGGGCCGCCGCGCGGGTGGCGTAGTCGTCGCGGCTGAAGTCCGGGGCGGTCAGTGCCGCGGCACGGTCGCGCACCCCGGTGCGGCGGACGCCGTCGGCCGCGGCGCGGGAGGCGATGACCCGGCTGGCTTCCGCGATGGCGGGCCCGACGGCGTCCGGATCGGTCAGCAGCCCGGCGAGGGTGGCGACTTCACCGGCCTTCTGGTCCGCGAAGGCCAGCCAGCTGCGCAGTCCGGCCGGCAGCTGTGTTTCCTCCCCGACGTCGTGCGGAACATGCGCCGTGGAGGTGGAGGTGGACACGGCCACCCGCAGCCCGGAGGCGCGCAGCCGGGCGATCGTGTCGGCCGAGGCGGCCAGATCATTGATCCAGATGTTGT
This sequence comes from Actinomycetales bacterium, assembly GCA_044447065.1. Lineage (GTDB taxonomy): Bacteria > Actinomycetota > Actinomycetes > Actinomycetales > Micrococcaceae > JBIOFK01. Next base: position 2,273 of record JBIOFK010000223.1, read on the forward strand.
GGCCGTCCACGACGCCGGCGACGAGGGTCTTGCCCGCCAGGGTGGCCAGCCGGTCCGGAGCCGGGACGGCGCCCTTGAAAACGTCAAGGTGCAGGGCGTCGATATCGGTGCCGGCCAGGACAGGAAGCAGGTCCCCGAGCTCGCCGTACGGGGTGCTCACCAGGATCGCTGGGCGGCGCGGCGCGGCGCTGAGAACCTCGTAGGAACGGGCGACGGCGGCGTGCAGCTCCGCCGCCGGGACGTCCTGGTCCGCAACCAGCGCCGGTTCGTCCAGCTGGATCCAGGAGGCGCCGGCCGCGGCCAGCCGCTCCAGCAGCCGGGCGTACACGGGCAGGATGTCCTCCAGCCGGTCCAGCGGGGAGAACCCCTCCGGCGCCCCGTCGGAGGGCTTGCTCAGGAGCAGGAAGGTCACCGGCCCCACCAGGGAGGGCCGGGTTTCGATCCCATTGGCCTTCGCGAAGGCGAATTCGTCCACGATCCGGTTGGACGCGGCGGAGAACCGCGTTTCCGGACCGATTTCGGGCACCAGGTAGTGGTAGTTGGTGTCGAACCATTTGGTCATTTCCAGCGGCTGCTGCCCGGCGGTACCGCGGGCCAGAGTGAAATAGCCGTCCAGGCCGAGCTGGCCGTCGTCGTCGAGCAGGTTGCCGAACCGCGCGGGCACGGCGCCGAGGTGGGCGGCGGCGTCCAGGACCTGGTCGTAGTAGGAGAACGTGCCGGGCACGGCGGCCGGTTCTGACAGGCCCAGGTCCACCAGGCGCCGGGCGGTTGCGAGCTGGAGCTCGGCGGCGGTAGCCTCCAGGGCGGCGGCGTCGATCGTGCCGGCCCAGTAGGCCTCGACGGCCTTTTTGAGTTCGCGGCGGCGGCCGATCCGCGGGTAGCCAAGCAGGGAAGCGGACGGGAAGGCGGGGGCGGGAGTGCTCATGGTGTTCCTCACGTGGTGGTCAGGGC
>JBIOFK010000224.1:0-3186 GCA_044447065.1 Actinomycetales bacterium
CACAGGATCTTCCCCGGCCGCTGCGGAACTCGGATTCCGCAGCGCAATCCTCATCCTGGCCGCCCTCGCCGCCGCAGCGGCCGGGATTTCCCTGGCAGGCCGCCGGGACCGGGACCGCCGTTAACCTCGCGTCCGCGGGGCCGATGATCCATATGTACTTTCGCCGAGGACCGGTCGATGTTGGCCGCTTGCCGTGAGCGTCGGTAGCCGTTGGGTTCACCCGTCTCTGACCGGAGCCCGCTGCGTATCGTGCTGGGGTAGCTGTCCGGGCACCTATACTTCAGTCCATGGTTGACGGACCCCGGGTGCTGGTGGTGGAGGACGACGCCGCCTTGGCCGGGATGCTGGAGGAACTGCTCCGCGAGGAAGGGTACACGGTTGCCGTTGCCCGGGATGGTCAGCGGGCGCTTCATGCCGGACTCACCCGGCCGTTTGACGTCTTTCTGATGGATCGCGGACTGCCGGCTATGGACGGGCTGGATGTGCTGGGACGGTTCCGCAGCCGGGGCATCACCGCCCCGGCCCTTATTCTTTCGGCTCAGAGTAATCCGGCGGATAGGGTCGAGGGCCTGGACGGAGGTGCCGAGGATTATCTGGGGAAACCGTTCGACGTGGATGAGCTGCTGGCCAGGCTGCGGGCACTGCTGCGGCGGCACAGCGCGGAGTCGGCGACCGTCCGCGTGCCCGGCGGGCTCCTGGATACGAAGGGCCGCACCGTGAGCCTGCACACCGGAGCCGTAGTGGTTCTCTCGGAAAGGGAGGGTCACCTCCTCGAACACCTGGCCCGCAGCCCGAACCAGGTCTTCGCGCGGGATGATCTGCTCCTGACGGTTTTCGCCGAAGCGGACGATGACGGCGTCGTGGACACATACGTGCATTACCTGCGCCGGAAGCTGGGCCGATCCGTGGTCCTGACCGTGCGTGGAGTGGGGTACCGGCTGGGAGGGTTGGGATGACCAGCCGCGACGGGGCCGACCTGCGGCGGGCGGTGACAGGGCTTGCGGCCCAGTTCACTGTCCTGATCCTGGTTTTGCTGGCGTTGATGTGCGGATTGCTGTATTCGATCGTTGCGGCCGGCAGTGCCGAATCGGAGAACCGCACCCTGACAAATGCGACCCTGATCGACTCGCCGGCGGACGCGCCGCTGGGTGTCTTCGTTGCCATTGCCGGCGCCGGCGGGCTGACTGTATCCAGGAACGCCCCGGCCGGCCTACCCGATACGGCCGCCATCGGTCGGGTGGCGGCTTCGCGGAGTACGGAACGCCGAACCGTACGGGTATCCGGCCACCCGTTCACCGTCCTGACGACCTTTCGTGACGGGCGGGTGGTACAGGCAGCCATCGACCAACATGAAGGCGCGGAAGAACTCGGCCGGCTGGTCCAGTCCATGATGATAGCCGGGGCGGCGGCTGCCGTGCTGGCAGCGGTGTTTTCCGTGTGGATGGCGCGGCGCGCGATGCGTCCGCTCGCGCAGAGCCTGACGCTCCAGCGCAGGTTCGTTGCCGACGCCAGCCATGAGCTGCGCACCCCGCTGACCCTGCTGAGCACCCGGGCTCAGCTGTTGCGCCGGAAGCTGACAGGCGGCGGGACTGCGCCGGCACGGGCCGAGCTGGCCGGGGGCATCGAGCGGATCGTCGAGGACACCAGATTGCTGACGGACATTCTCGATGACCTGTTGGTGGCGGCGGATCCACGCAAGACCGCCGACCATGTGCCGGTGGATCTGCGCAAAGCCGCGGAAGCCGCCGTCGGCTTGGCCGCAGGGGATGCACGGAGCCGTGCCATCGGACTTGAACTCACCGGTTTGCAAGCGCCGGTAACTGTTCTTGGTTCGGAGATATCCTTTCAGCGAATCGTCACCGCCTTGATCTCCAACGCACTGGACCACGCAAGCACCGCCGTCACAGTCGAGGTCGGCGTGCGGGGACGCGATGGGCTCATCCGGGTCGGCGACGACGGACCCGGCTTCGCCGCAGACGAGATCCGCAGCCGCCGCGCCTTTGACCGCTTTGCCAGCTCCCGCCCGTCAGAGGCAGCCGCGGCAGGCGCCCGCCACTACGGACTGGGGCTGGCCCTTGTGGCGGAAATAGCGTCACGGCACCACGGCACTGTCAGCATCGCGCCCCCCACAGATGCCGGAGGCGCCGTCGTCGTTGTGACCGTGCCGCTGGCGCCGTCCCGAAAGGACCCTGCCAGACTCCTCTAAGAAACGGCAAAGAATCCGCGGCAAGAATGATTCTTGTGGCGGAACGGCCGTAACCACCTCGGGCGGTCCGCGAGCCACGGGCGCAATGTCCAGCCGTCGGTGGGAACGGTGTTCCGGAGCGGTTTCATGACTCAGTTGACGGCGGCGGGAGGTGAATGGTGGAGCAGGTGCTCGACGAGAGACTGGCGGACGGTCGCGGCAAGGCAGCACGCCGGCACGGCCGTGCCAGGCCGGCCGCTGTGTTGTGGCTGATCGCGGCGGGCGCGGCGGCGGTCCTGGGGTTGTGGTGGGCCGATACGCCGTCCGTTTCGGGCCTGGGCGAGTGGCTCACGGGAGCGGGACGGATTACCGGCCTCCTGGCGGGGTACGCATTCGTCGTGCTCCTTGCCTTGATGGCCCGGATCCCGGTGCTGGACCATGGTGTCGGAACCGACCGACTGGCCCGGTGGCATTCGATGGGCGGGCGCTACACGGTCAGTCTGACGGTTGCCCACGGCCTTCTCATTATCTGGGGCTACGCCGTCACGGCGCATACGGATGTACTGAATCAGACATCGGTGCTCGTCCTCAGCTACCCGGATGTTCTGGCCGCCACGGTTGCCGGCCTGCTCCTGCTGGGGGTCGGCGTCATCTCGGCGCGCGCGGCCCGGGCGAGACTGCGCTACGAGACCTGGTACTACCTGCACTTCTACACCTACCTGGCTGTCGCCCTTGCCTTCAGCCACCAGTTTTCCACCGGCGCGGACTTCATCGACAACCTTCCGGCCCGGGTTCTCTGGTCCTGTATGTACCTCGCGGTCGGAGCGCTTCTGCTCTGGTACCGGCTGCTCGTCCCCGTCCGCCGGGCCTTTCGTCACCGGATGCGCGTCTCGCGGGTCTATCCGGAAGCCCCCGGAGTGGTGTCGGTCCTCATTACCGGGCGCCACCTTGAGGAACTCGGCGTCGAACCGGGGCAGTTCTTCCGCTGGCGCTTCCTCACC
>JBIOFK010000225.1:0-3117 GCA_044447065.1 Actinomycetales bacterium
GCGAGGTATTGCCCGTAAAGCCCGCCGCACGCACGCATGCCTTGATGTCCTGAACCGAGGCGTCCTCGTAAGCAAAGTACGTGTCTAGAGGTTCGCGGACATGCCGCTTCAGCCATTTGGCGACCGCCTCAGAGTTATCAGCCACGGGCATGGGCGGAGGGTTGTCCACGAATGTGAAGATGGCGTCAAATACCGGCCCGGCACTCTCCACGAGCCGCTCAATGTGCTGGTCGGTCTCGCCGTCAATGTCGGAGAGGAAGAGAAGCTTCTCGTCTCCCTCGACCATGAAACGGGAGAAATGCACGGTGCCGAGACCGTCCTGTGCACTTGCGAGATCGGGCATCAGCGGGGGCAGCTCTTGGGGCAGCGCCTTGGCGATGGCAGGACCCCTAATCGGGAAGTCAACGACGAGGTGACTCTGGCTCATAGCGTTCTCCTTACCCCTTTAGCCCTGGCGTTTATGCGGTGCGGCCGTTGCGGTTGATGTATCCGCTTGCCTGAGGGGCCGTCGCGGCTCCACCAGGCGCCGCCGGCCGCGACGATGATGCCGTGGTGTTCAGCCACAAGCTCAGGGTGACGGCGTCGGGCATGGGACGCGTCATCCGATTTGGATGATGATTACCCGCGGTATCCGGCCTGGCGGCGATGCAGTCCTGCTCTCCGGTCATGGGCGCCAGCCTGGGTGGTCAGGTCAGCGACGGTGAACCAGGCGGGTGCCGCAGCCAGGCCGTTGGCCAGGCGCCGTGGCATGGGCGCGTGAAGAGCCAGTCCACCCGGCGCGGCCACGGATACCGGATAACGCCCGCGATTGGTGGAGACTTAGCTGTGTTGTCATTCGTTTTGGATGATGCCGTGGTCCAGGCCGGGGCAGTTGACTGTCGTGGGATTTGTCTCGCGAGCTCGCGATGGTGCTCAGGGAAGGACAAGACCATGGTGGATCCATCGATCGACCGGACCAGGTTGCCCACGCCGGATCCGGCGTTTAAGGGCACGGCGAACAGGACGCTCGCGGGATCTGCCCCTGACTGGGACCTCATTGGGCATGTCACCCCGCCTGAGGGGGCGCCCAACGTGCTGCTGGTGCTCATCGATGATGCGGGGTTCGGTCAGCCGAGCACGTTTGGCGGTCCGATCGCCGCGCCTGCGATGACGCGGGTCGCTGAAGAAGGTGTGCGGTACAACCGGTTCCATGTAACGGCGCTGTGCTCGCCGACCAGGGCGGCGCTGTTGACCGGCCGTAACCATCACGCAGTCGGTTTCGGGTCGATCGGTGAGCTGTCCTCCGGATTCCCCGGGTACACGGCGTTCCTCCCGGAAGACAGTGCGCCCTTCCCGAAGGTGCTGCAGCGCAACGGGTACAGTACGGCCGCGTTCGGCAAATGGCACCTGACGCCGGACGGGCAGCAGGGCGCGGCAGGCCCGTTCAGCCGGTGGCCGAACGGCTGGGGCTTCGATTATTTCTGGGGCTTCCTGGGCGGTGAATCTGGCCAGTGGGATCCGGTCATCACCGAGAACAACAAGACGGTCGGAGTGCCGCAGGGCAAGGACGGCAAGAAGTACTACTTCCCCGACGACATGGCCGACAAGACGATCGAGTGGCTGCACGCGGTGCGCGCCCAGGACCCGGCCAAGCCGTGGTTTGCGTACTTCTCCACCGGGTGCGCGCACGCGCCGCACCATGTACCGGAGGAGTGGGCCGCCAGGTACAAGGGGAAGTTCGACCGCGGCTGGGACGTGTACCGGGAGGAGACGTTCGAGCGGCAGAAGCAGCTGGGCGTGATCCCGGCCGATGCGAAGCTGACTCCCCGCAACGATGCGTTCCCCGCCTGGGACTCCCTCGCCGATGACCAGAAGGCGCTGTATGCGCGGCAGATGGAGGTGTACGCGGGGTACTGCGAGAACGCCGACTGGAACGTCGGCCGCGTGATCGCCGCGGTCGAGGAGATGGGCGAGCTGGACAACACGCTCGTGATCTACATCTACGGCGACAACGGCGCCAGCATGGAAGGCGCGATCACCGGCTCATTCAACGAACTCACAATGCAAAACGGCATCCCGTTGACCCCCGAGCAGCAGCTCGCGCTCATTCAGCTGTACGGCGGCCTAGACGTGTGGGGCAGCGACCTGGTCGCGCCGCACTACGCGGCGGCATGGGCCTGGGCCGGGAACTGCCCGTTCCAGTGGGGCAAGCAGGTCGCCTCCCATCTGGGCGGAACCCGGCAGGGCATGGCCGTCCGCTACCCGCCACTGATCACCGACGGCGGAGGCCTGCGCAGCCAGTTCACCCATTGCATCGACATCGGCCCAACCATTCTGGAGCTGGCCGGCGTGCCGCAGCCGGCCCATGTCGATGGCATAGCCCAGGAGCCGATGCACGGCACCAGCTTCCTGCACACCTTCGCCGACCCGGCCGCCGAGGAACGGCACACGCAGCAGTACTTTGAGATTGTCGGCTACCGGGCCATGTACAAAGACGGCTGGTGGCTAGCTCAGGGAGTCGACCGGATCCCGTGGGACCTCACCCCAGACACGGTGAAAAAGCTCGCTCCCGGAGTGTGGCAGCCCGACAACGACCCGGTGGAGCTGTACTACTTGCCCGACGACTTCACCCAGGCCGACAACATCGCTGACCAGCATCCGGAGAAGGTCAGGGAACTGCGGGAATTGTTCTGGGCGGAAGCGGAGAAGTACAAGGTGCTTCCCCTGCTGGCCGGGCTGAGCTTCTACTTCGGTGTGATCCCGCCGCTGTCAACCCAGACGATCTACACCTACCACGGCGATGTCCAGAACGTCGCGTCCGGCATGATTCCCCGGATCTACAACCACTCCTACGCCATCACCGCCGAGCTGGTAATCCCCCCGTCAGGCGCCGAAGGCGTCATCGTGGCCGAGGCCGACCACCTGGGCGGCTTCTCCCTGTTCGTCGCCGACGGCAGACTCAGGCACACCTACTCGATGATGGGTGCGCAGGTGTACCGGCAAGAATCCGACGCCCCGCTGCCCACTGGTGAGGTCACCGTCCGCCTAGAGTTCCACGCCGACGCGCCCAAGCCCGCCACCGGCGGGGATATACGCCTGTTCGCCAACGGACAGGAGATCGGCAAGGGCCGGATGGAC
>JBIOFK010000226.1:0-3046 GCA_044447065.1 Actinomycetales bacterium
CAGCTGCAGCTGGTCCAGGACATCGAGGGCGGCGCCGTGCTCGTTGAAGGTGTACAGGTGGATTCCGGGGGCGCCGGCGTCCAGGGCCGCGCGGGCGAGGCCCACGGTGGCGCGGACCCCGATCCGGCGGCGCGCGGCGTCGTCGGCGGCGCCGGCAAGGGCGCTCACCAGCTCGGGCGACGGTTCGACGCCGGTCAGCGTGCCGAGCCGTTCGAGCCGGCGCAGGCTGGTGAACGGCATAACCCCCGGAATGATCGGGATGGTGACGCCGGCGCGCCGGGCCCGGGCCAGCAGGGAGGCGTATTGGCCCGCGTGGAAGAAGACCTGGCTGATGGCGAAGTCCGCGCCGGACCGCTGTTTGGCCAGCAGGACTTCGATATCGTGCTGCTCGTTCGGCGATTCGGGGTGCCGCGCCGGGTAGGCGGCCACTCCCACCGCCACGCGTCCGGCGGCCAGGTGCGCGCTGCGGCGCTGCTCGACGCCGCGGATCAGCTCGACCAGGTCCTGGGCGTAGTGCAGCGTTCCGGGCACGCGGCCCGCCCCGGTTCCGGCCGGCAGGTCCCCGCGCAGGGCGAGGATCCCGCGGATGCCGTGGTCCAGCAGCTCGCCCACGATGCCGGCGAGCTGCTCCGCGGTGTTGCCGATGCAGGTCAGATGGGCCAGCGGGCGGAGCGTGGTGTCCGTCATCAGCTGGTGAAGGAGCGCGACGGCGGTGTCCCGGTTGGATCCCGAGGCACCGTACGTCACGGAGACATAGTCCGGGCGGGTGGTTTCCAGCTCCCGGATGGTCTTCCACAGGTTCTCGGCCGCCACCGGCGTGCGCGGCGGAAAAAGCTCATACGACAGGGCCGCGGCGTCGGCGGGCGCCGGACCCGGTTGGGTTTGGATAGGGGTCGGTGGAGACATTTGCTGGTCCTTCGGCAAGGGCCCGGCGCCCGCGGAGGCGGTGGCCGGTCCTGATGGGAGGCACGGAAAAGCCGTGCGGAGGCGAGCATCTGCTGCGCGTCCGCCGGACCGTTCCGAGTGCAAATGTCAGGCCCACATGGGGGCACCCACACCCTCTCGGCGACCTGGGGCCGCGTTGAGGATCGCTGACACGCTACGTTCAGTAACTTGGCTCGACACTACCGACCGCGGTGGGTTCCGCGCAATGGCGGTGCCGAATTAAGACGAACGTTTACGGCCGACACGCCGATTGTGTACGGATAACAGTCCGCGGGGGTCCGCCGAACCGAATTCTTGGCCGCCCCGGGGTTTGGCGACAGCCGAGGGCGGCGCCAGAATGGACCCATGCGGATTTCCCCTCTGACTCCGGCGGACTTTGATGATGCCGCGGCCCTGTGGCACCGGGCCAGGCTCACCCGCGAGTGGAATCCGTCGGAGCGGGACCTGCGGCGGGCGCTGTCCGGGGCAACCTCTACGGTGCTCGGCGGCTTTGAGGATACGACACTCGTCGGCACGGTCATGGTGGGCCACGACGGACACCGGGGCTGGGTCTACTATCTTGCCGTTGACGGCCGCAGCCGCGGCGCCGGACGGGGAAGGGAACTGATGGCTGCCGCGGAACAGTGGCTCCGGGACCGGGGCGCGGTCAAGGTCCAGCTCATGGTCCGCTCAAACAACGAAGCGGTCCTGGGCTTCTACGATCACCTCGGATATGCCGACGCCGACGTTCACGTCCGCTCCAAGTGGCTGACCTGACCGTTCCGCGGCGCGGTTAGCGGGCGACCCGCCTCAGATGTTTACCGGCCGCGTAGGCACCCAAGGTCACGAGGAGAGGCACCGCAGCAGCAGCAGTACGAAAGACCCGGTGGACCCGGTGGTGATGATGCTGGCTGCCGCGAAAACGCCCAGCCAGCACAACGCCGCCAGGAACCTCATGAGCGCCGCCAGGTACCTCGCCAGCCGCACGCGGTCCGGCGGGCGCACTTCGAGATCGCCGACGTCAGCCATGACGACTCCTCCAGACAGGAACATCCACTGTTAACCGTTGCTACCCATCACAGCACCACTGATCGGATCCGGCCATAGCCCGGACGCACTAGTCCGGCGTCGCCCGTCCTGGGCACTAGTCCGGCGTCGCCCGTCCTGGGCGCTAGCTCGGCGTCGCTAGTCCTGCGGCGCCCCGTCGCGGATGGTGAAGTCGCGGAGCGCGGAGTTCCGCGCGACGATGCCGCCGACGGCAAGAACGCAGAGGATCCCTCCGCTCGCCAACGCCACCTCGGGTGTGGCCAGACCGGCCACGAGGCCGGCGCGGAAGTTTCCCAGCTGGGGGCCCCCGACGCCGACAACCTGTTCAACCGCACTGATCCGCCCCCTGTAAGCGTCCGGAGCCGCCAGCTGGAGCAATGTGCCGCGCGAAATCACGGCAACCGTGTCGCCGGCTCCGGCGAGCGCAAGGAAAACGAGGGTGGGCCACAGACCGTGGACGAGCCCGGTGACGGCTAGGGCCGCTCCCCATGTTCCGGCGGCCGCAAGCTGGACCCGGCCGGGGCGGGCGCTACCGGTGATCAGGCCGGAGGCCGCGGTGGCGCAGACGCCGCCCACCGCGATGGCGGCGAGGAACAGCCCGAGGGTCTCGGGACTCCCGCCGAAGCGTGCTTCGTTGATGGCCGGAAACAGGGCAACGGGCATGGCAAGCAGGGTCGCTGCCAGGTCGCTGAGGAACGATCCCGACAGCGCCGGCCTGCCGGCGATAAACCGCATCCCGTCGCCGATGCCCCGGATTCCCGCCTTACCCTTTGTCCCGGGCGGCCGGAGGGCCGGCAGCCCGGCGACTCCATAGAGGGCAGCGCAGAAGGCCAGCGCCTCGGCGGCGTAGCAGGCGGCCAGGCCCCAGCGCGCAATGATGAGGCCGGCGAGGACGGGCCCGGCGAGCATGCTGGCCTGAAAGCTGAGGTGGGACAGCGCCACCCCGGCGCCGACCTGTTCCCGAGGCAGGATCCGTGAGACAAAAGTCCGGCGGGCCGGGCTTCCCAAGGAGGTGAAGGCGGCCTGGGCGAGGAGGAACACCAGGAGCAGCGCCAGCGAATTGAATGCCGCGAGG
>JBIOFK010000227.1:0-3043 GCA_044447065.1 Actinomycetales bacterium
CCCCAGGTCCACACCTCCGACACCGTCATGCGGGTGGCGGAACTGCCGCGGCGGATTGTCAGCATCGGCGGCGGCTATGTCGGCGCCGAATTCGCCCATATCTTTGCAGGGCTGGGCTCGGAGGTGACTATGGTCAGCCGCTCGTCCCGGCTGCTCAAGAGCCACGACGCGGACATCTCTCGCCGGTTTACCGAGGCGGCACACAAAAACTGGACGGTGCTGGACGGGTTCGGCGTCGCGTCCATCGAGGCGGCAGACTCCGCCGGTGCCGGGACCGTGCGGGTCAACCTCGCGGCGTCGGACGGCAGCGGCGGGTCCCGCAGGCTGGAGGCAGGACTGGTCCTGCTGGCCACCGGAAGAACACCGAACACCGACCGCCTGGACGTCAGCGCCGCCGGCTTCGACCTCGCCGATGACGGCAGGCTCGTGGCGGATTCCTTCCAGCGCGTCCTGAGCGGGGGCCGGCCGGTTGCCGGGGTCTGGGCCCTCGGCGACATCAGCTCGGCCCATCAGCTCAAGCACGTCGCCAACCACGAGGCGAGGATCGTGGCCCACAACCTTGCCCACCCGCAGGACCTGCGGCGCTCGGATGCCCTGCCGGTGCCGTCGGCGGTGTTTTCCCGGCCGCAGGTCGCCTCCGTCGGATTGACCGAGGAGCAGGCACGGGCCTCCGGGGCGGACGTCACCACCGTGCTGCAGGAGTATGGCACGACGGCGTATGGCTGGGCCATGGAGGACACCGAAGGGTTCGTCAAGCTCATCGCGGACCGGGCATCCGGCCAGCTGTTGGGGGCCCACATCCTGGGCCATCAGGCGTCGCTGCTGATCCAGCCGCTGGTCCAGGCCATGAGCTTTTCCCTGCCGGCGCGCAGCATGGCCGGCGGCCAGTACTGGATCCATCCGGCACTGACCGAGGTCGTGGAGAACGCGTTGCTGGCCCTGGATCTGCCGTAGGCTACGGCAGTTTCCTGCCAGCGTAGATCTCCTGCACCACGTCGTCGAAGTCCTTCAGGACCTGGCCCCGCTTGACCTTCAGCGACGGTGTCAGGTGGCCCGAGGTTTCGGTGAAGTCCGTGCTGACAATGCGGAAGGCCTTGATGGCCTCCGCCTGCGAGACTGAGGTATTGGCCTTGTCCACCGCCGACTGGACGGCGGCCTGCACCGTCGCGTTCCGCGCCGCCTCGGCGACGGTGATGCCGGCCGGCAGCCCGTGGTGTTTGGCCCACGGCGCCAGCGCCTCCTCGTCCAGCGTGATCAGCGCGGCAATGAACGGCCGCTGCTCACCGATGACCAGGCACTGGGAGACGATGGCATCGGCGCGGATCCGGTCCTCCAGCTGGGCCGGGGCAACGTTCTTTCCGCCGGCGGTGACGATGATTTCCTTCTTGCGGCCGGTGATTTTCAGGAATCCGTCCTCATCCAGCTCGCCGATGTCCCCGGTGCGCAGCCAGCCGTCCTCGAAGGACTCCGCCGTCAGGTCCTCCCGGCCGTGGTAGCCGGCCATCACGCACACACCCTTGGCGAGGATCTCGCCGTCGTCCGCAATTTTGACGGCATTGCCCGGCAGCGGCACCCCGACAGTGCCGATTCGGAGCAGCGTCGGGCGGTTGACGGTGATGGGGGCGGTGGTTTCCGTGAGGCCGTAGCCCTCCAGGATCTGCAGGCCGATACCGTGGAAGAAATGGCCCAGCCGGACCCCGAGCGGCCCGCCGCCGGAGACTGCATACTGCACCCGGCCGCCCATCGCCGCGCGCAGCTTGCCGTACACCAGTTTGTCGAAGATGGCGTGGGCGAACTTCAGTCCCGGCGGCACCTTCCCGTCCTGTTGAGCCTTGGAATAAGCGATCGCGGTATCGGCGGCCCGCGCGAAAATCCGCCCCTTGCCCTCGGTGTCGGCCTTCATGGCGGCGGAGTTGTACACCTTTTCAAACACCCGCGGCACGGCCAGGATGAAGCTGGGCTGGAAGCTCTGCAGGTCCGCCAGCAGGTTCTTGATATCCGGGGTATGGGCGACCTTGGCCCCTGCGGCGACGGCCAGGACGGAGATGTACCGGGCAAAGACATGGGCCAGCGGCAGGAACATGATGGTCTGCGCGCCGCCGAAGACCACCTCGCCGATGACGGGCAGCGCGTTCTCGGACAGCTCCACGAAGTTTCCGTGGGTCAGTTCGCAGCCCTTGGGTCGGCCCGTGGTTCCCGAGGTGTAGATGATGGTGGCGACGTCGGCCAGCCCGGCCGCGGAACGGCGAAGCTCCAGGTCCTCGTCGGAGACGGAGGTTCCGGCCCCGCGCAGGGCATCAAGGCCGGCGCCCTCAAGCTGCCAGACGTGGCGCAGGGCGGCCAGGTTCTCTGCGGCCGCCGCCTCACGGATGATGTTTTCGTGGCCCGCGGATTCGGCGAAGGCGGCGACGGCGTTCGAATCGCCCAGGTTCCAGGCCACCTGGCTGGGGGAGGAGGTCTCGTAGATGGGGACCGAGATGGCCCCCGCGTACCAAATGGCGAAGTCCACCAGGGTCCACTCATACCGTGTGCGCGCCATGATGCCGACCCGGTCCCCGGCGGCGACGCCCGAGGCGATCAGTCCCTTGGCCAGGGCGGACACATCGGCATGGAAGTCCATGGCGCTGATGTCGTTCCACTGTCCCTGCGCGTCGCGGACCGCGAACAGGGCGGGATTGTGGCCGGCAGCCACCTGGCGCCGCACCAGGTCCGTGATGTTGCTGTCCCGCGGAACATCCACCACCGCAGGCACACTGAATTCTCGCACGATCTCTCCTTCGGTAGCGTTCCCGCCTGTACCTCGTGCGCACCACTCTATCCAATGCGCGGACGCCCGGTTCCGGGCTATGTTACTTGCCAGTAACATTACCTGCGGCGACGGCTAGAATGGAACCGATGACAGAGCCCCCGTCTCCTCCGCCACAGCGGCCGCACCCCTTCGGTGCCTACGGCTGGCACGCCGCCGGCCGGGGCGTACCCGCGCGCGCGGCCAGATCGGCGGAGCGTTACGCCGGTGCCGCGCGTCCCCGGGCGGCCCGCCGGC
>JBIOFK010000228.1:0-3038 GCA_044447065.1 Actinomycetales bacterium
CAGCCGGATCCGCCGCGGCCAGGACGCGCTGATCAATGTCCGGGTGGAGCTGCGCGAGACGGTCTTCGGCGTCAACAAGAAGATCGAGGTGGAGACCGCTGTCGTCTGTCCCACCTGCCACGGCAGCTGCTGCCGCGAGGGGACGTCCCCGGTCACCTGCGATATCTGCGGGGGCCACGGCCAGGTCCAGCGCCCCGTGCGCTCCATCCTCGGCCAGGTCATGACGGTGGCGACGTGCGGGTCCTGCGACGGTTTCGGCACCATCATCACGGATCCGTGCAACGAGTGCGCCGGCCAGGGCCGGGTCCGCAGCCGCAAGTCGCTGACCATCAAGGTTCCCGCCGGGGTCGGCACCGGCACGCGGATCCAGCTCAGCGGCCAGGGTGAGGCCGGCATCGCCGGCGGCCCGGCCGGAGACCTGTACGTGGAGATCAAGGTCAGCAACGACCCTGTCTTCATCCGGGACGGCGACGACCTGCACGCCACCGTCAGCATTCCGATGACCGCCGCGGCGCTGGGCACCGAGGTCAGCTTCGACACCTTCGACGGCAGCCAGCCGATCAGCGTCCGCTCCGGCACCCAGTCCGGCGAGGTCTTCACGCTGCGCGGATTCGGCGTCACGCACCTGCGCGGCTACGGCCGCGGCGACCTGAAGATCCACCTGCAGGTCGAGACACCCACCCGGATTGATGCCGCCCAAGAGGAACTGCTCAAGCAGCTCGCCGCCCTGCGCGGGGACAAGTTCACCGAGGGCAAACTCGTCACCAGCGGCGGCGTCTTCTCCAAGCTCCGGGACAAACTGGGCAATCTGTGACCAGGCCCGTCTTCTTTGCCGGCACCGACGAACTGGCTGCACTGCGCGCCGGGGACACCTTCGTCCTGAGCGGCGCCGAGGGCCGGCACGCGGCCACCGTCAAACGGCTCATGCCGGGGGAGCTGCTGGACATCGTGGACGGTGCGGGCCTGCGCGTGAGCGGAACGGCGACGGCGGCCCGGCCGGGCGAACTTGAGCTTCAGGTCGACGGGGTGCTTCGCGACCCGGCCCCGGCGAACCGGCTGGTGCTGGTCCAGGCGCTGGCGAAGGGGGACCGGGACCTGCAGGCCGTGGAAACGGCCACCGAACTGGGGGTTGACGCCGTGGTGCCCTGGATCGCCGAACGGTCCATCGTTCGCTGGAAGGGTGAGCGCGGGGCGAAGGCCCGGGACAAATGGGTGTCGGTGGCCGCCGCGGCCGCCAAACAGGCCCGCCGCGCCACCATCCCGGAGGTGCGCGGCGCCGTCGAACTTTCCGGGCTGCTCCCCGTGATCGCCGCGGCAGGGCTTGCGGTGGTGCTGTCCGAGGAAGCCACCCAGGGCCTGCGGACCGTGGCCGCCGCGGCGCCCGCGGAGGGCAGCGAGATTGTTCTCATCGTGGGCCCGGAAGGCGGTATCAGCCCGCGCGAGCTTGAGGCGCTCCGCGGCGCCGGCGCCCGCACCGCCGTGCTCGGGCCGCACGTGCTGCGTTCCTCCACGGCGGGCCCGGCAGCCATCGCCGTGCTCAGCGACCGGCTGGGCCGCTGGTGAACAGCCGCGCCCTACCAGACCGACCGCCGCGGTGTTCCGGGCTGAACCGCAGCGGCGTGCCAGGCCGCGGGTGAACCGCCGTGCCGTACCAGGCTATTTGACAGTGAAATCCTTGGTGTCCAGCCCGTACTGCGCCGCCGGGTCAGTGCCCCTGCGTTCCCAGACCCGCAGCTCGTAGGTCCCGGGCGGGGCGGAGAGAGGGTAATCGTAGGTGCCCGTCGGTCCGCTTGGCCCGCTGGTCGGGGCGCTGCCGTCCAGATAGCTGGAGGGGATGGCGGTGCCGTTGGTTTTCAGCAGCTGCCAGCGCACCGTGCCGTCCGAACCGTCGGCGGAGGCGGCGGTGCCGTGGACCGGGATGGTACCGGTGGCGGCGCTGTCCTGCTGCGGATCAATGATCCAGACCGGCGCCAGGAACGTTCCCCCGCGGGAGATCGGCTTGTCCAGTTTGATCTTGCCGAACGCCAGGTAGTCGGTGTGCCCGTCCACCAGGATGGAGACCTGCACGCCCTGGCCGGAATCGATCAGACCGGCATTGGCCGCCGCCGCCGTGGCCGTGTAGACGAGCTGCTGGATGGCCCGCTCGGCGATGCCCTGGTCCACGTCGCGGCTGAACGCGTCGGCGGAAATGTCGACGGTGATGACGTTCTTGGCCGAGATGGACGCCCCCAGCTTGGACGGTTTCTTCCACGGGGTGAAGAAGTCAGGATCGAGCGGCTTCTGGCTGGTCATGGTCTCCAGCGCGGACCGGATGGGGTCCCCGGTGGAGCTGCTGGCGAGGAATTCCCGGTAGAGGAAGATGTCCTGGTTGCTGCGGCCCAGCCAGTAGACCGGAAGCTTGGAGGTGTTCTGTGCGCTTTCCAGCGGGGCGCTGCTGACCGTGGAGGTCGATTGCCCGGAGGATACCGGCATCGTCGAGGTGGTGCCGGCGGTGGCCGAGGCGGTGCACCCCGCCAGGGTGAGGAGTCCGACGACGGCGCCGGCCAGGGTGCCGGCGGTCCGGCCGCGGAACGGGCGGGCACTCGGTGCGGGCATCGGAATGGTCAGGCTCCTTCCACAACTGGGGATCGGGCACATCTCGGACATCGGGCAGGAGCTTCGGTGGGCGCGGGCAAGGCTGCTCCGGGCGCTCGTCCAGCTTTTCACAGGCAGCTGTGAGCACCGGGCCCGTGGCAGCTTTCGGGCAGAACTGAAACCGGATTGAAACTCTTTTGATACCGCACCGAGACTCGGAGCCTGCCGCCGTTGCGCCCGGGACGAACCGCCGGACCGCCGCCGGGACGGTGCCGTAGAATTAGAGCAGGAGTGCCGGACGGCATTCCGGACCCTGATCCAAGGAGAGATTGCAGGCCCCCGCGGCCGGGACTATGACTGATTCAACACCGGGCACCGGACCCTTCCCGCACACAGTGGCGGACACCAGGACCGAAGTCGTCACCTTTGAATCCCCGGAGCAGATGCTCGCGTCACTCGGCACG
>JBIOFK010000229.1:0-2981 GCA_044447065.1 Actinomycetales bacterium
CCCGCGCAGACCTACTCGTGGCTGACGGTGCTGGTGGACGACAGGCCGGGTCAGATCGCCCGGCTGCTGACCGAGATCGGCGAGATCGGCGTCAACGTCGAAGACCTCCGGCTCGACCACTCGGCGGGCCGCGAAGTGGGCATGGTGGAACTGTCGGTCATGCCGAACAAGGCCGCCGGGCTGGTGGAGGAACTCACCCTGCGCGGCTGGAAGGTGCTCCTGTGACCGAGGTTGTGCTTGGGTCGCTGCGGCAGGGCAAGTCCCTGGTGGTGGCGGTGGACGGTCCTTCGGGTTCCGGCAAATCCAGCGTCAGCCGCGAGGTGGCGCGCCGCCTGCACCTGGCCTATCTGGATACCGGGGCGATGTACCGCGCCCTGACCTGGTCGTGCGTTGACGCGGGCCTGGACCTGCACGACGCCATCGCCGTGGAAGGCGCCGCCCACCGGCTCGACCTGGACCTGAGCACCTCCCCGAACGAGGAGTATGTGCGCGTGGCCGGCCGGGACGTCACCGCGGCCATCCGCGAACCGGGAATCTCCTCCTCCGTCAGCGCCATTGCCACCACGCTCGGCGCCCGCGCGGAGCTGGTCCGCCGGCAGCAGGCCGCCATTGTTGCTGCCC
This sequence comes from Actinomycetales bacterium, assembly GCA_044447065.1. Classification (GTDB taxonomy): domain Bacteria; phylum Actinomycetota; class Actinomycetes; order Actinomycetales; family Micrococcaceae; genus JBIOFK01. The sequence continues at coordinate 622 of JBIOFK010000229.1, forward strand.
ACAAGCGCATGGTGGTGGAGGGCAGGGACATCACCACCGTCGTCGCGCCGTCCGCGGAGGCCCGCATTCTGCTCACCGCCAACGCGGAGGCCCGGATGGCCCGCCGCGGCATCCAGCTGGGCGGAACCCAGGACAGGGAACAGCTTGCCGCCCAGGTACTCGGCCGCGACGCGAAGGATTCCACCGTGGTGGAATTCCACCGCGCGGCCGACGGCGTGGTGACCGTCGACTCTTCGGAGCTGGACTTCGAGGAAACCGTCACGGCCCTGATCACCGTGGTCCTGGAGAATATCGGCGCCGGTGTGCACGGTGCCGTCCGTGGCTGAATCCGCTGCCCCCGCCGCCTGGAAATGCTGGTGGAGCCGGCCGCTGGGACGTGTTCTTGACCACGTTACCTACCGCACCTCCGTCACCGGGCGGGAACTGGTGCCGGCCGGCGGACCGGTCATCTTCGCCGCCAACCATCTGAGCTACCTGGACGGCCCGGTGATGGTGGGAGCGGCCAACCGATACATGCATGTGCTGGTCAAACGGGACATGTTCTCCGGCTTCCTGGGCTGGGTGCTGCGCAGCTCGGGGCAGGTCCCGGTGGACCGTTCGGGGGACCGGGCCGCGCTGGCGCAGGCAAAAGCCGTGCTGGCCCGCGGAGAATGCGTGGGCATCCTGCCCGAGGGCACCCGCGGCGGCGGCGACGTCTCCTCGATGAGCAACGGGGTGGCGTGGCTGGCGCTGAACTCCGCCGCCGCCGTCGTGCCCGTCGCCATCCTCGGCACCCGGATTCCCGGCGAGCACAAGGACACCATTCCGCCGCTGCGGCGCCGGTTCCACGTCGTTTTCGGCGAGCCGATGCGCATCACGCGCGAGCAGGGGGTGTCCGGGCGTGTTTCAATGGACAGGGCGGCAGAGCGGATCCGCCTGCGCCTTGCGGAGCACATACGCAGCGCCGTTGCGGCCACAGGCCAGCAACTTCCCGGCGACCAGCAGCCGGCCCGCGGCGATTCCACCCAAGCATAAGGACAGTAACGATGAGCGATTCCCAGCAGGGACACCCCGGCGATGCGGAAGAGTACACGCCCCCCGGCACTGACCAGATAGCCGAGCGGCTGGCCGCCCTCGACGACGACGAAGCCGAGCTGCGCGCGCGGTCCCTCCGGGCCGGCCTGTCCGACTACGAACTGGACGACGAGGACGCGGCCCTGCTCGAGGGCCGGTTCGACGACGGCGAGGGCGACGGCGAGGTCAAGCTTGACCCGGTCCTGGCCATCGTCGGCCGTCCCAACGTGGGCAAGTCCACGCTGGTGAACCGCATCCTCGGACGCCGCGAGGCCGTCGTCGAGGACACCCCCGGCGTCACCCGCGACAGGGTGATGTACGCCGCCACCTGGAACGGCCGCAACTTCACCCTGGTGGACACCGGCGGCTGGGAGGTCGACGCCCGGGGCATCCACGCCCGCGTCGCCGACCAGGCCGAGATCGCCGTCGAAATGGCCGACGCCGTGCTGTTGGTGGTCGATGCGACCGTCGGCATCACCGCCACGGACGAAGCCGTCGTGAAGATGCTCCGCCGCTCCGGCAAGCCCGTGATCCTCGTGGGCAACAAGGTTGATGACATCCAGCTCGAGTCCGACGCCTCGGTGCTGTGGGGACTGGGACTGGGGGAGCCGTGGCCGGTCTCCGCCGTGCACGGCCGCGGCGTGGCGGACATGCTGGACAAGGTCATGGAGGTGCTGCCGGAATTCTCCACCGTCGAGGGCGTCGACCGCTCCGGCGGACCGCGCCGCGTGGCCCTGATCGGCCGGCCGAACGTGGGCAAATCCTCGCTGCTGAACAAACTGGCCGGCAGCGAACGGGTCGTCGTGGACCCGATGGCCGGAACCACGCGCGACCCGGTGGACGAATTCATTCAACTGGGCGGGCGCACCTGGCGCTTTGTCGACACCGCCGGCATCCGCCGCCGCGTGCACATGGCCCAGGGCGCCGATTTCTACGCCTCCCTGCGCACCCAGTCTGCGCTGGAGAAGGCCGAGGTGGCGGTGGTGCTGCTGGCCGTGGATGAGGTGCTCAGCGAGCAGGACGTGCGGATCCTGCAGCTGGCCATCGAATCCGGCCGGGCCCTGGTGCTGGCCTTCAACAAGTGGGACTTGCTCGACGACGAGCGCCGCCGGTACCTGGAACGCGAAATCGAGCAGGACCTGGCGCACGTGGAGTGGGCCCCCCGGGTCAACATCTCGGCCAAGACTGGCTGGCACAAGGACCGGCTCGTCCCGGCGCTGGACGCTGCCCTCGCCGGCTGGGACATGCGCATCCCCACCGGGCGCCTGAACGCGTTCCTCGGCGAGCTCGTGGCCGCGCACCCGCAC
>JBIOFK010000230.1:0-2932 GCA_044447065.1 Actinomycetales bacterium
GACGCCGGGCAGCGACCCCCGCGCCGTGGAGGCGACCATCGTTGAGCTGGTGCGGGATCTCTCGGCCGACTACCGGATCGCGTCGGTGGGGATCGGCGCCGCCGGCTGGATGGACCTGGGCTCCAGCACAGTCCTCTTCAGTCCGCACCTGGCCTGGCGCAACGAGCCGCTGCGGGCAAATCTCGAACGGCTCCTGCGCCGGCCGGTGATGGTCACCAACGATGCCGATGCGGCCGGCTGGGCCGAATGGCGGTTCGGTGCCGGGCGCGGCGAGCGGCGACTGGTGTGCATCACACTGGGCACCGGAATCGGCGGGGCCATGGTCAACGACGGGCTGCTGGAACGCGGCCGCTACGGCGTCGCGGGCGAATTCGGGCATCAGGTCATCATGCCCGGCGGCCACCGGTGCGAGTGCGGAAACCGCGGCTGCTGGGAGCAATACGCCTCCGGAAACGCGCTCGGACGGGAAGCCCGGGAGCTGGCCCGCGCCAAGTCACCGGTGGCGCAGGAACTGCTTCGCTTTGTCAACGCGGACGTCGATGCCATTACCGGATCGGTGGTGACCGAACTGGCCCGCGCCGGCGACGCCGCCTGCTGCGAACTCGTCGAGGAGGTCGGACAATGGCTCGGGCTGGGCCTGGCCAACCTCTCCGCGGCCCTGGACCCCGGCACCTTCGTCATCGGCGGAGGCCTGTGCGAGGCGGGGGACCTGTTGCTGGACCCGACGCGCCGGGCCTATGCCCGCAACCTGACAGGTCGCGGATTCCGGCCCGCGGCCACCATCTCGGTCGCGGCCCTGGGTCCGCTGGCTGGCCTGATCGGAGCGGCCGACCTGTCCCGCGTCAGCGGCCGGGCCCGCCCTTAACCCCGGGTCCTGCTGGGGCCGGGTCGCTCCTTTCTGCGCGCGGCCGGGTCCCGGCGCTGCGCAGGACGGTGTTCTGCGCACGGGTGGAGACCGGCGGTGCGCAGAACGGTCCGGCGCCGGGCCCGCTCACCGCCAGGCGGGGGCTTCGGCGGTCCGGGTCGGCGGTTAGAGGACGGCGCCGTCGTCCGCCCGGTGTGCTTCTGCGCACGGTAGGGTCCCGGCGCTGCGCAGGACGGTGTTCTGCGCACGGTGGGAGGCCGGCGCTGCGCAGGACGGTCCGGTGCCGGGTCCGATCACCGCCAGGCGGGGGTTTCGTGGTCCGGATCGGCGGTTAGAGGACAGCGCCGTCGTCGTCCGCGCCGTCTTCGCGCTCGCCCGGGAGGCGGAAGATCAGGTAGCCGGCGCACACCAGGAAGATCGCGATGATGCCGAAGATGGCGGTCAGCGGCGCGCTGCGCCAGAACATGGCCGCGAGCAGCAGGGCAACGGGCCCGCCGACGGCCCCCAGCCACGCCAGTACCAGCGCCGGTTCGGCATTGGCGATGGATTCCGGCTCGGCGGGCACGAACCCGGGCTCGTCCCAGTCGCTGTCGGCGGGAACAGGCGCCGGCTCGGTCTCCACGGGCGGTTCGCCGGAGTCGGTCGCCTCCAGCCGGGCCACCAGGTCCCGCCATACCGCCTCGCGGTCGTCGCCGTCGTCCGGGCCCGCGCCCCCGGAAACCGGCTCAGGTTCGCCGGACACCCGAATGCTCCTTGAAGAATTCGGTTGACCGGCTGAAGATCAGCGGCGCATCGTTGTCGAGTGTGGCCACGTGGTAGCTGTTGGGCAGTGGGACCACCTCCAGCCGGTCCGTGCCCAAGGAGCGGCGGATGGCGTCGATGGAGCTCTCCGGGACCACATGGTCCTCGGTGGAGCGGAACACCAGGGTCGGCGCCGTCACCTGCGGCAGCGAGGCCGTCGTATCGGTAAAGAGCCGTGCCAGCTGATGGACGGCCGCCAGCGGGGTGCGTTTGTACGCCTGTTCATCCACGCCGGCGAGCTTGGTGTCGTTGCCGATGGCCGGGACGGATTTGAGCAGGTATTTCAGCACACCGGAGTAGCGGGCCCGGGGATCGAGGAAGGTGAGTCCGGGATTGACGACGGCGATGCCCGCCACCGGGTGGTGCGCAGCCAGGCGCAGGGCCAGGGTCCCGCCCATGGACAGGCCGGCGGCGAAGACCACGTCGCAGTCCGCTGCAAGCTCGAGGTATGCCCGCTCATAGGCGGCGTACCAGTGCTGCCACGGCGTCTTGGCCAGCTCCTGCCACGTGGTGCCGTGACCGGGCAACAGGGGAAGCGAGACGGCAAAGCCTTCGGCGGCCAGATACTTTGCCCACGGCTCCATGCTGACGGGGGAGCCGGTGAACCCGTGGCTGATGGCCACCCCGACGCGGGCAAGCGCGCCGTGGCCGCGGCTAACGAAGGCCATGGCAGGGAGCTGAAAAAGCGGAATGGATCATAGCGCTATGGTGCCACTATTATCGGCAATTCTCACTAGAGTAGGGTTGCCTTTGAGTTGAGCGAAGCGGCACCGGGCCGTTGGACACAGGAGGGACCGGCCGAGTGTTCTATTGGGTGATGAAGAGGATCTTTATTGGTCCCATACTCAAACTGCTCTTTCGCCCCTGGGTCAAGGGCCTGGACAACGTGCCCGCGCAGGGGCCGGCCGTGCTGGCGAGCAACCATCTTTCCTTTTCGGATTCGATATTCCTGCCCCTGATGGTGCACCGGCCCGTGGTGTTCCTCGCCAAGAGCGAGTATTTCACCGGCCGGGGAATCAAAGGCCGGCTGACCGCGATGTTCTTCCGGCTCACCAACCAGCTGCCGATGGACCGCTCGGGCGGGGCGGCGTCCGCCAACTCGCTCCAGTCTGGCGTGCAGATCCTCAAGAACGACGGGTTGCTGGGCATCTATCCGGAGGGCACCCGCAGTCCCGACGGCAACCTCTACCGCGGAAAGGTCGGCGTCGCCAAGCTGGTGCTCACCACCGGTGTGCCCGTCGTCCCGGTGGCGATGATCGGTACCGA
>JBIOFK010000231.1:0-2915 GCA_044447065.1 Actinomycetales bacterium
CACGTGCTGTTCCAGCCGCACCTTTTCTCCCGGACCCGCGAGTTCGCGGCCGAGTTCGCCGCCGCGCTCCGGCTCGCGGACAACGTTGCGGTGCTGGACATCTACCCCGCGCGTGAGGACCCGATTCCCGGCGTCACCAGCGAACTGATCACCTCCGGAGCCCCCGCGGCCGACGCCGGCCCGCCCACCGGGCCCGCGCAGCGGCTCCGCTACGCACCGGACCCCGCGGCGGCGGTCGCGGCGCTGGCGGGCTCCGCCCTGCCCGGGGACATCATCCTGACGGTGGGCGCCGGGGATGTGACCCAGTACGGGCCCGCCCTGATCCAGGCCCTGCGGACCGCGCCGGAGCAACGCCATGGCGGGTAAGCGGAAGCCCCCGGTCATCCGGACGGACAGCACCCTGCACCCCGTCCCTGGCCGCGCCGCAGGCGCCGGTGCAGACGCCGGCGCGGGCGCGCGGATCAACCCCGACAGGGGCAACGTCACCGTGGACAACGTCACCGTGCTGCCGCTGCCGGCGTCGCCGCAGGCTCCGGCACCGTCGGCCACCGTGATCAAATTTCCGCAGCGGCCGGGCCGGCGTCGTCGGCGCAGGCTCTGGATCGTGCTGGCGAGTGTGGCCGCCGCCGTTGCCCTGGTGCTGGTGACAGTGGTCTATTCGCCGCTGCTGGCTCTGAAGACCATCACGGTGGACGGCAACAAGCTGGCCACCAGTGCCGCCATCCAGGCAGCGCTGGCCCCGCTGAAGAACAAGCCGCTGCCGCAGGTGAACCCCTCCGAGGTGCGCACGCTGCTGGCACCGATCCAACAGATCCGCTCGGTGTCCGTGGAAGCCAGGCCGCCCTCCACCCTGCTGGTCCACCTGGTGGAACGGGAGCCGGTTGCCCTGCTCAAGAGCGGTCAGAAGTATCTGCTGGTGGACCCGGACGGGGTGCAGCTCGGCAGCACGGCCAATCCGGCGTCCGCGCGGCTGCCGCTGATCGACGGCGGTACCGCGGCCATCGGCAAGGCCACGTTCAACGCCATGACGGCCGTCCTGGCCGCCCTGCCGCCGTCGATCCTGGCCAAGATGCAGCACGCCTCGGCCGCCTCCCCGGACGCCGTCCAGCTGACCATGACGGACGGCAAGACCATTGTGTGGGGCAACGCCAGCGAGCGTGAGCTGAAGGCCAAGGTGGTTCAGGCGCTGATCAACGCGCCGCCGCCGGTGCCGGAGCCCGGGAAACCGGCACCGGACCCGATCCGGGTCTACGACGTGAGTGCGCCGCGTCACCCGGTGACCCGGTAGGCCGCGGCAATTTGGGACCTATTAGTGCGACACGCGGCGTCGGTTATTGCATGCGGCACCGTTGCCCCATAGCGTCACAACAAGAGTTACTTGACATAACTATAACCTTCAAGTTGAGGGTTAACCTCTAAAGCTTCAAGTGGCGGTTCACACCAGCCGCCGGGCTCACAGATTCTCATCAGGACACGAACAAGGGACACGTAACGTGGCAGCACCCCAGAATTACTTGGCCGTCATCAAGGTCGTCGGCATCGGCGGCGGTGGCGTTAACGCAGTCAACCGCATGATCGAGGTGGGGTTGCGCGGCGTCGAGTTCATCGCCATCAATACGGACGCGCAGGCGCTCCTGATGAGTGATGCGGACGTGAAGCTTGACGTCGGACGCGAACTGACCCGCGGTCTGGGCGCCGGGGCGAACCCGGAGGTCGGCAAGCAGGCCGCGGAGGACCACGCCGATGAGATCGAAGAGGTCATGCGCGGAGCGGACATGGTCTTCGTGACCGCCGGGGAAGGTGGCGGAACGGGAACCGGCGGCGCGCCCGTCGTCGCCCGCATCGCGCGCTCCCTGGGCGCACTGACCATTGGTGTGGTTACCCGTCCGTTCACCTTCGAGGGCCGCCGCCGCGCCGGTTCGGCCGAAGCCGGAATCGACGCGCTGCGCGATGAGGTGGACACGCTGATCGTGATCCCCAACGACCGCCTGCTCTCCATCAGCGACCGGAACGTCTCCGTGCTGGACGCCTTCCGCTCCGCCGACCAGGTCCTGCTGTCCGGTGTCCAGGGCATCACCGACCTGATCACCACCCCCGGCCTGATCAACCTCGACTTCGCGGACGTCAAGTCCGTGATGCAGGGCGCCGGCTCGGCCCTGATGGGTATCGGGTCTGCCCGCGGCGAAGACCGCGCCGTGAAGGCTGCCGAACTGGCCATTGCCTCTCCGCTGCTGGAGGCCTCCATCGACGGCGCCCACGGCGTGCTGCTCTCCATCCAGGGCGGCTCCGACCTGGGTCTGTTCGAGATCAATGAGGCCGCCCGCCTGGTCCAGGAGGTGGCGCACCCGGAGGCGAACATCATCTTCGGCGCGGTGATTGACGACGCGCTCGGGGACGAGGCCCGCGTCACCGTGATCGCGGCCGGCTTCGACAACGTGGATGTCACCTCGGCCCCCTCGGACCCGTCCGCGCGCATGTCGGCGTCCGCGCCTGCCGTACCTGCGGTCGCTCCTGCCTCCGTGGCGGCCGCCGCGCCGGCATCCGGCCTGAACCACTGGGGCCAGTCCAGCAGCCATGCACCGGCCGACGCCGGGTTCGACGTCGACCTGCCCGCCGTGGTGGAGCCGGACCTGAGCGGCCACCGCTCGGACGATCTGGACGTCCCCGACTTCCTGAAGTAGGTCCTCCCGCCCCACCGGCGGTGACCAGCAGGAAGCGGAAGCAACAGAAGTCAGTTCAGGCAACTGAGCAGCAGTCAAGAGCAGTCAAGAGAAGGCCAGGTAGCTGTGTTTTGGTGGCACCGTGAAGTCAGCCCGGGGATCCGGGTGGCCTTCACGGACACCGGGGCCGGCAACCTGGCCTTCCACGTTGGCGGCCGGCCCGAAACCGTGCGCAGCAACCGCGCCCGCCTGGAA
>JBIOFK010000232.1:0-2860 GCA_044447065.1 Actinomycetales bacterium
GCGCATGCGCCGGCGGTTATCCTGACCAGCGGCGGAACAGGGTTGAGCCCCGATGACCTGACCCCGGAAATGACCCAGCCGCTGCTCGAACGTGAAATTCCGGGGATCATGGAGGCCATCCGCGCCGCGGGCGCCGCGCAGACCCCGCTGGCGGCCCTGAGCCGCGGGTACGCCGGCACCGTCGGAAGCACCGTCCTCGTCAATCTGCCCGGCTCCGCCGGGGGGATCCGTGACGGACTTGCCGTGCTGGCACCGATCCTGGGGCACCTGTGCGATCAACTGGAAGGCAGCCATGAGCATTGAGATCCTGTACGCGGGGCTGAGCGTCGAAGCGTTGAGCGTGGACGCGGCCGCCGCGGCCGTGGATGCGGCCGACTGCGGCGCCGTGGTCACCTTCAGCGGCGTGGTCCGCAACCACGACGGCGGCAGGGACGTCGCGTCGCTGTCCTACAGCGGGCACCCCACGGCGGAGCGGGTGATGGCCGACACGGTCCGCAACGCAGTCAGCACAGCACTTCAGGACGCCGGCACAGGCGCTGCCGCCCGGGACGCCGGCGGCGCCGCCGCCCGGGACGCCGGCCCAGCCGCGGACGATCCGGCAGGGCCCGCGGCCACGGTGCGGGTGTGGGCCGCGCACCGGTTGGGGCCGCTGGCGGTGGGGGACCCGGCGCTGGTGTGCGCCGTCGCGGCGCCCCACCGCGGCCAGGCCTTCGCCGTCTGTTCCGCGGTGGTGGACGCCATCAAGGCCGGCGTGCCGATCTGGAAGGAACAGTTCTTCGCGGACGGCTCCATTGAATGGGTCGGCGCGGGGACCCCGGACGCCGGCCGGTAGGCTTGGTGCATGAGCAATAAGGTGCGGGTGGCCGTTCTCGGCGCCAACGGGCGGATGGGAAGGTCAGCCGTTGACGCGGTCAGCCAGGCTGCGGACCTGGAACTCGTGGCGGCACTGGGCAGCTCGGATTCGCTGCAGAGCCTCCTGGCCGCGGAGCCGTCCGTCGTCATCGACCTCACCGTGCCGGATGCCACCGAGGCTAACGTCCGCTTCGCCGTCGGCCACGGCATCCACTCCGTCGTCGGGACCAGCGGCTGGACGGCCGCGAAGCTCGATGGCCTGCGCACCCTGCTCGCCCGGCATCCGGAGACCGGCGTGCTGATCGCCCCGAACTTCGCCCTGGGCTCGGTGCTGGCGACGGCGTTCGCGGCCCGGGCAGCCAGATACTTCGAGTCCGTGGAAATCGTCGAACTGCACCACCCGCGCAAGGTCGATGCACCCTCGGGAACGGCCCTGCACACCGCGGAGCTGATCGCCGCGGCCCGCCGCGATGCCGGCGTCCGGCCGGCCCCCGACGCCACCGCGCAGCAGCTCGACGGCGCCCGCGGCGCGGCGGTGCACGGGATCCCGGTGCACAGCGTCCGGCTGGCCGGACTGGTCGCGCACCAGGAGGTGATGCTGGGCAGTGCCGGCGAGCAGCTGACCATCCGCCACGACTCCTTCAGCACCGAATCGTTCATGCCGGGACTGCTGATCGGCGTGCGCACCGTCGGATCCCGGCCCGGGCTGACGGTGGGCCTGGATGGCTACCTGGATCTGGAGGCCTGAGCATGAAAACCAAAATCTGGGTCGGCCTGATCACGCTGCTGCTCGTGTTCTACCTGGTCGTCATGGTCCAGCGTGCGTTCTGGCTGTTGCAGGACCCCAACTGGACGGCACGGGCCCTGGGCGCCGCCTATGTGGCGCTGCCGCCGATCGGTGCGTGGGCCCTGGTCAGGGAGCTCATGTTCGGAGTCCGCACCGAAAGAATGGCGAAAATCCTTGAGTCGGAGCACGGTCTGCCGGTGGACAATCTGCCGCGCACCCCGGGCGGACGCATTGTCCGCGCCGCCGCCGACGCCGAGTTCCAGAGGTACAAGGTCGAGGCGGAGGCCGCGCCGGAGGACTGGCGCTCCTGGTTCCGGCTCTCCTGCGCGTATGACGCGTCGGGGGACAGGTCCCGGGCGCGCAAGGCGATGCGCGACGCGATCAGGCTCTTCCGCATCCGGGCGCAGACCCCGGCCCGCTAGCTATCCGGGAAGCCGTGCCGCGGTCCGGCGCCCGTCCCGGACGCCCGCCGGTTCCCGCCGCCAGCCGGCGACGGCGGCCGCACCGTGGGCGGCCAGTTCCAGCGGACCCCGCCACCGCAGCACGGCAAGGACCGTCCCGGCCGCGAGCGCGCCGAACGCGTACGCGGCCAGCAGCCGCACCGGGGGCCAGCCCGATGCCGGACCCGTGGATCCGACGGCCAGGGTGAGGACATAGGCGCTGTAGAGCGTCAGCGGTATCGCTCCGGCCCCGGAGAGGGGCAGCAGCGCCGTCGCCAGTGACGGCCGCGCCGTCGCCAGTGAGGGGCCGGTCACTGCCGGGCCCCGCGGGGGAACCGCCGGTCAGTGGTCCCGCGGCTGCAGGACACCAATCGTGAGCAGCACGTTCGCGAACCTCCTGCTGTCACCGGTCACCACGCACAGCGCCAGGTCGGGAGTCCGGGCCAGAGCATAGAAGTCCTGCCGGCCGACCCGTTCGAGCGGAATCTGCGGCGGAAGCAGCTCGGCTATTTCGTCCTGGACCGCGGACGGCAACGCATCCGCGCTCGGGCTGATCAGCGTTGCCCGCTCCACCGCGATGGTCTCCAGCACCACCGAGAGGACCTCCGGAACGGTGGGGGAGCCCGCGGTGAGGTTGAGCTGAACGGTCGTGGAGTTCGGGCCCACCGCTGTCCTGGCCGGGTAGTGGCCGTCGGTCAGCAGCACGGTGGAGCCGTGTCCGGCCGCGGCGAGCGCTGCGATCATGTCCGGGTGCGTGAGCCGTGCGGTGATCATCCGAGCC
>JBIOFK010000233.1:0-2853 GCA_044447065.1 Actinomycetales bacterium
GCCAGCAGGAAGGCGACGGCCTGGCGTTCGGCGATGGCCTTGCCGAAGGTGACCCGCTGCCGCGCGTACGCCACGGCCAGCTGCTGGGCACGCTGGGCCAGGCCGACGCAGCTCATCGCCACGGAAATCCGGCTCGGCGTCAGGAACCCGCCGAGCGCGATCGCCAGGCCGTCCCCCTCCTCACCCAAGCGGGCGGACACCGGCACCGGGGTGTCGCGGAAGGTGAGCCGGGCATGGTCCGTGCCGCGCACGCCCATGGTGTTGGACGTGTCTTCCACCGTGACGCCGGCGGACTGCCGGGAGACCAGCAGGCCCACGGTGCCGTCCTTGCCGCGGCTGCCTTCCAGCCGGGCGAAGAGCAGCCAGTAGTCGCAGTGCACGCCGAAGGTGATCAGGTGCTTGGTGCCGTTGAGGTAGTAGGTGCCGCCCTCGCGCCGGACGCTGCTGCTGATGTCCGCCCCGGTGCCGTTGCCCGGCTCGGTCAGGGTAAACGCCACGGTGATGTCCCCGGCCACCGAAGGGACGATGTACTTCCGGCGCTGTTCGGCGCTTGCATGAGGGTTCATCGACCGCCAGGTGCCGTTGACCACGTGCACCATCATCCGGATCGAGGCGTGCGAGCGGGAGAACACCTCCATCAGGCCCATCCACTGGGTGAAGCTGAGCCCGCGTCCGCCCAGGTCGACGGGGGCTGCCAGGCCCAGGAAGCCCCGGTCCCTCAGCTCAGCCCGCAGTGCGGCCGGGACGGTACCGGCGGCCTCGATCCGCTCCGCCCAGTCCTCGCCGGGACCTTCCACCCAGGCGGTGACGTCCGCCAGGAGCTGTTCGTACGTGCCGGGGTCCACGGCGCTGCCGCGGCCGTCGAGGGTGGAAAGCTGCTCTACCGTCATGGGATCCTAGTCCTTGTCTCCGGGGCCGGGGCCGGGGCCCGGGTGTGGGTCGCTGCCGTTTCCGGTGCCGGTGCCAGTGCCAGTGGCGTTTCCGGTGCCGAGCCGCGGCCGCGGTATCCCGGCGCCGGCCTGAGGTGCCAGGTCCGCGGCGAGCTCGCGGAGGATGAACTTCTGGACCTTGCCGACGGCGTTGCGCGGGATCTCCGCGACCGGCTCCAGGCGCTCGGGCCAGTAGTGCTTGCTGACCCCGGCGGCATCGAGGAACTCCTGCATGGACCGGAAATCCAGCGTCCGCTCCGGCGCCAGCCGGACGAAGGCGCAGGCCCGTTCCCCGAGCCGGGCGTCGGGCATCGCGACGATGGCGACGTCGGCGATGGCCGGGTGGGTGTGCAGGAGCTGTTCCAGGTCGGAGACCGGGAGCTTTTCGCCGCCGCGGTTGATGATGTCCTTGACCCGGCCGGTGATCCGCAGGTACCCGTCGTCGTCGATCGTGGCCAGGTCCCCGGTGCGGTACCAGCGGTCAGCGGTGAACGTCTCCTCATCCGGCATCGGCCGGCCGAGGTAGCCGTCGAAAACGGTGGCGCTGGACAGTTCGAGGTTCCCCTCCGCGCCCGGCGGCAGCAGCAGTCCGCCGTCGTCGATGATGCGCAGCCGCACGCCGGCCAGCGCGCGGCCGTCGGTGCCCCAGGCCTTCGCCGCGGGGTCGGCGGGGGAGGACAGCGCACCGAGCCCGGTCTCCGTGGTGCCGAACGCCCCGCACACCGCGGTGCCCAGCACGCGGGTGGCGCGTTCGGCCAGCGACCGGGGTACCGCGGCCCCGGTGACCACAAAGATGCGCAGTCGCGTGGGGGCCGGTGCGCCGTCCTCCACGGCCTGCACCAGGTCGGTCAGGAACGGGGTGGCGGCCTGCACAAAGGTGCCCTCCCAGTCCCGCAGCACGTTCAGCGCACGCCTGGCGTCCCAGACGCTCTGCACAATCTGCGGTACGCCCAGCATGAAGGAGAGCCACATGCCGTAGAGGAACCCGGTCTGGTGCGCCAGCGGGGAGGGGATGTAGATGCTGTCGGAGGCGTTCAGGCCCAGGTGCTGGATCTCCATCATCGCCGCGCGGGAGAGCCGGCGGTGGCTGTGCAGGACCCCTTTGGGCTGGCCCGAGGTGCCGGAGGTGAAGAGCAGCTGCGCGGCGTCGTCTGGGCCCGGGGCGCGGGCGTCGATCGCGGCGCGGTCCACGGCGGCGGTGGCGCAGGCGAGGTGCCAAGGGGCCCAGCGGACCGGGCCGCCGGCGGTGCTGCGGGGCATCAGCCGCGGCGTCCCGGGGGTGCCGTGCACCACGAAGACGTGCTCGACGCCGATCCCGTCCAGTCCCGGTTCGGTGCCGGAGCCGGCGGCATCGAGCAACCGGGCGATCTCATCAGCGTGCTGGCGGCCGCGGAAGTTGTCAGCCACCAGCAGCACCCTGGCCCCGGAGCGCTGCAGGGCATAGCCAACCTCCCGGCCGCGGAAGATCGGCATGATCGGGCAGATCACCGCGCCGATCCGCATCGCCGCGGCCGCGATCACCACAAACTGGCGCCAGTTGGGCAGCTGGACCGCAATCCGCTCCCCGGACGCCACCCCCGCGCCCAGGAACACCGCGGCGGCGCGGTCCACCTCGCGGTCCAGCACGGCCCAGCTCATGTGCGGCGCACGGTTCCAGCGCGCATCCACCACGGCCAGCGCGTGTGGTTTCTCCGCCGCCCAGCGCCGGATCAAGTCCGGAGCGGTGACCAGCTCCGCGGCATCGGCGGCGCGGGCAGCGCCGGCGTCCCGGAGCGCGGCGGCTGCCGGTCCGGCCGGCTGGCGCACCCCGGGCCAGCGGGCGGGACCCTGCTCGACCTCCATGTCCAGCCCCAGCGTCTGCATCGCCGCCAGGAACATCGGGTAGGAGATCCGGTACGCGTTCGGATAGGTCAGCGCGGAGCGC
>JBIOFK010000234.1:0-2842 GCA_044447065.1 Actinomycetales bacterium
AGAGCACTGGCCGTGGGGAGATCCGCACGACTACCCCCACCGCCCGCACCCGGTCTCCGGAAACGGCGAGCTGTTCCTCCGCGGCGCCCTGGCCTGCGGCGTGACCGCCAAGGTCGGGCCGGTGGCCATCACCAACGGCCGTTTCGGCAACAGGCCGCACTGCATCTACAGGGGCTTCTGCCTGCAGGGCTGCAAGGTCAACGCCAAGGCCTCCCCCCTGATCACCCACATCCCGGACGCGCTGGCACACGGCGCCGAGATCCGGCCGGACTCGATGGTGACCCGGGTCGCCGTCGACGAGTCCACCGGCAAGGCCACCGGCGTGCATTACGAGCGGCACGGTTCCGAATACTTCCAGCGGGCGCGCGCCGTCGTCGTCGCCGGATATTCGATCGAAACCCCGCGGCTGCTGCTCAACTCGGCCAGCAAACGTTTCCCGGACGGGCTGTGCAACGATTTCGACCAGGTCGGGCGCTACCTGATGGTCCAGGGCGCGCCGCAAACGGCCGGACGCTTCGACGCCGAGGTGCGGATGTACAAGGCGCCGCCGCCGGAGGTTAGCAGCGAGCAGTTCTACGAAACGGACCCGACCAAGGATTACAAGCGGGGATTCTCCATCCAGACCGTGTCGCCGCTTCCGATCACCTGGGCCGAACACGTCGCCGCCCAGGGGCACTGGGGCGCCCCGCTGCGCCAGTACATGAGCGACTACGTGCACTGGGCCTGCCTCGGTGCGTTGTGCGAGTTCCTGCCGTTGGAGGGCAACCGCGTCACCCTGTCCGATGAAAAGGACCGCCGCGGTCTGCCCGTCGCGCACTTCAGCTACTCGCAGTGCGACAACGACAAGGCGCTAATGAAGGCGGCCACCGGCGTGATGGAGGACATCCTGGGCGCGGCCGGCGCCGACGAGGTGATCACGATCGACAGGTACGCGCATCTGGTCGGCGGGGCCCGGATGGCGGCCGACGAACACCATGGAGTGGTCGACGGCGACTGCCGCAGCTTCGCCGTGCCGAACCTCTACATCGCGGACGGCAGCGTGCTGCCCACCCAGGGCAGCGCCAACCCCGCCCTGACCATCATGGCCGTGGCCGCCCGGGCGGCCGACAGGCTGTTCAGCGGAGCGTCCGCGGCCGGGGAGAACTAGTGCCGGCCGGCACCGCTGGCCGAGACGAACAAGCCGAAACGAACACAGGAGACGATCATGGCAAAACAAACCGTTGCAGGATACCTGCTGAACCGGCTGCGCGAATGGGGTGTGGAGAACGTTTTCGCGTTCCCGGGTGACGGCATCAACGGCATCATCGCCGCCTTCGGCGAGGCGGACAACCAGCCCAAGTTCATCCAGGCCCGGCACGAGGAAATGGCTGCCTTCGAAGCGGTCGGCTACGCCAAGTTCACCGGCCGGACAGCGATCACCATGGCCACCTCGGGACCCGGCGCCATCCACCTGCTCAACGGGCTCTACGACGCGAAGCTGGACCACGTGCCGGTGGTGGCCATCGTGGGCCAGACGGCGCAGAGCGCCATGGGCGGGTCCTACCAGCAGGAGGTGGACCTGATGACCCTGTTCAAGGACGTCGCGGGCGAGTACCTCCAGATGGTCACGGTGCCCCAGCAGCTGCCCAACGTGCTGGACCGGGCCATCCGGATCGCCACCGCCCGCCGGACCGTCACGGCCATCATCATCCCCTCCGACGTGCAGGAACTCGAGTACGAGGGGCCCAGCCACGCGTTCAAGATGGTGCCCTCCAGCACCAACATGTCCTGGCCCACAATCGCTCCCGACGACGACGCGATCAACAAGGCGGCCGAACTGCTCAACGCCGGTTCCAAGGTGGCCATGCTGATCGGCCACGGCGCCCGCGAGGCGCGTGCCGAGGTCGAAGAGATCGCGGACATCCTCGGGGCCGGTGTGGCCAAGGCATTGCTCGGCAAGGACTCGCTCTCAGATGAGCTGCCGTACGTCACAGGGTCGATCGGGCTGCTGGGCAGCCGGCCAAGCTACGAGATGATGACCGACTGCGACACGCTGCTGACCGTGGGCTCCAGCTTCCCGTACACCCAGTTCATGCCCGAGCCCGGCCAGGCCCGCGCGGTCCAGATCGACCTCGACCCGACCATGATCGGCATGCGGTACGACTACGAGCTGAACATCGTCGGCGACGCGGCCGCCACCCTGCGGGCGCTGATCCCGAGGCTTAAGCGCAAGACCGACCGCGGCTGGCGCGAGAAGATCGAATCGAACGTGGCCCGGTGGTGGGAAACCATGGAGAAGGAAGCCATGGTCAGCGCCGATCCGATCAACCCGCAGCGCCTCTTCCACGAACTCTCGCGCGCGCTGCCCGACAACGCCATGGTGATGGCGGACTCGGGGTCCGCGGCGGACTGGTACGCGCGGCAGCTTAAGTTCCGCACCGGGATGCGCGGTTCGCTCTCGGGCAACCTCGCGACCATGGGGCCGGGCGTTCCGTACGCCATCGGCGCCAAATTCGGCCACCCGGACCGGCCGGCCATCGCTATGGTGGGCGACGGCGCGATGCAGATGAACGGGATGGCCGAGCTGATCACCATCAAGCGGTACTGGAAGGAATGGTCCGATCCCCGGCTGATCGTCGCGGTGCTGCACAACAACGACCTCAACCAGGTGACCTGGGAGCTGCGGGCCATGAGCGGCAGCCCCAAGTTCGTCGAGTCCCAGTCCCTGCCCGACGTCGACTTCGCCGCGTTTGCCCGCAGCCTCGGACTCAACGGCGTCGCCGTCCGCGATCCCGACCAGCTGGCCGGTGCCTGGGCCGACGCGTTCGCCGCGGACCGCCCGACCCTGCTGGATGTCTACACC
>JBIOFK010000235.1:0-2838 GCA_044447065.1 Actinomycetales bacterium
CCGGACCCGGAATGCGATTTGGACTACGTGCCGAACGAGGCCCGCGACGCCGATGTCCGGTACGCGATCACGAACGCGTTCGGCTTCGGCGGGCAGAACTGCGTCGTGGCGTTCGGCCGGATATAACCACGGCGGCGTTAGTCGTTGACACGACGGGCCCGGACGCTAGCCTTGGTCTTGTACGGAGACGTGGCCCCGGCGGCCGGGCGCAAGCGATCCGGCCGGAAGAGCGTCACGAGGTGGGACATGTCCAGTGCGGCGGAGTGGTCCGGGAACGATCCCCTGGCCGGATTTGTCTGGAGCGTCTACGACGACCTGGACGCCGTCGTCGACATGAGGCACCTCATCTTCCTGGCGCCCGATCAGTCCGATGACGACCCCGGCAACAGTCTCTCCGGCTTCGCAAGCTGGCTGGCCGATTCGTGGCCGGGCGTGTTCGGAACCAGGGACGAGGTCGTCGGGGCGGTGCTGGCACTCACCGGTGATGACCTTTTCACTCTGGGACTGACCGGCACCGAGCTGGAGACCAAGCTGCTGATCTGGCGGCGGGCGCGCGGTATTCTTCGCGCGGCGCTGATGGAGGCGGGAGAAGGCCAGCTGGAGGACAGCAGCACCGATCGGCCGCCGGCCGGGACCAAGCCGGAACCGAAACTCCCTCGGTTCAGGAGGCTTCGGAAGATCAAGAAGGTGTGCAAGTGGACATCGCGCACCCTTGCACACGCCGACACCGCGCTGGGTAGCCTGGTCAAACTGCTGCCCCAGGGCGAGCGGCTCAAGGAGATCAAAGAGACGGTCGAGAAGGTCACCGGCGAATTGGGGGAGGACCTCCCCGAGTAGCGGCAGAAACCCGCTGCGCGGATCGCGCGCGCGGAAACGGCCGGACCCGAGGCGGGAACGGCCGTTTCCTGGTTGCCGGCGCCGGCGCCGGGCCGGATGCCGGCGCCGACGCAGGGCCGACGCCGGGCGGGGCTACGTTAGCGTGCTGTGCGCTGCGGGGCTGCCATGCCGGCGGTGATGGGGGAGGGCTTGAACCCCTTGATGGCCAGCCAGAGTCCAAGGGAGAACTCCCAGGCGGCCACCGGCAGGGCCGAGAGCCCGGACCATGCGGAGAGCTGGTCGTTGACGCCGAGGATCGTTGCGAAGGTGGAGATGGTGAGCAGCGGCGCGCCGATGAATCCCATGATGGGCAGGGCCCGCGGCACCAGGCCGGACTTGTACATCAGGGTGCCGAGCATGAGGGCATTCGCGGCCGGCATGAGGTTCTGGGCCATGAAGAACCAGTTGTGCAGGGCCACGAGCGCCTGGCCTGTGGCCACCGCGGTTGTCCCGGCACCGGCCTGGCGCAGGCTCACCAGGGCCAGCAGGCACACGACGCCGGCAAAGATCGCCGCCGCTTCGAAGACCCGCGCCGCGACAACGCCCAGCGCGAGGCCCTCGTTCTGCCGCTTCACCACCGGGAAGAGCGCCACGGCGGTGCCGATGCCGGCGAGGGCGACAATGATCTCCAGGATGCCGCCG
Organism: Actinomycetales bacterium; assembly: GCA_044447065.1. Classification (GTDB taxonomy): domain Bacteria; phylum Actinomycetota; class Actinomycetes; order Actinomycetales; family Micrococcaceae; genus JBIOFK01. The sequence continues at coordinate 1,519 of JBIOFK010000235.1, forward strand.
ATGATGATCGGCAGGTCGGGGCCGGCGCCGGTGACGAATTGGGGGTCTGCCACCGGGCGGTAGAGGGCGAGGGTGGGAATCGAGACGAAGCTGATCAGGTAGAGCACTCCTGCGACGAGTGCGGTCTTCCGCAGCGGGTCCATGGTGAGCCGTGGTGCGGGTGCGATGCGGGCGGTGGTGGCCATGATGGCTGTCTCCTTGAATGAGGTGGGTGCTGGATAGGTGGGTGCTGCGGGTCAGTCTGTGCTGGTCGTTGCCCTGCGGTGGCCGGGTCCGACCGAGGTGAGCGAGACGAGCGGCAGGCCGGCGTCGCGCACTTTCTGGAGCAGGCCGTGAAGGGCGGCTTGGTCGGCGACCTGTCCGCGGATTGCGGTGGTGCCGTCGCTGCCGGTCGTCAGCTCCATGTCGTCAAACCAGGCCGACCAGCGGGGATCGAGATGGCCCCGGAGCCGGATCTCGTACCATCCGGCGCCGGCTTGCCCCGGCTGGCCGGGTTGTGGATTGCCGTCCATGATGCTCCCTTCCCCGATGCGGATGGCTGGATCTTCGCCGCGGCGGTGTGCGTTCCCTTGGCGTGTTCCCAAGGTAGGAGCAGGGATGGTGAGCGGGCATCATCAGATGTGGTGATTCGGGTGGTGATTCCGCCGCGGGCAGCTGATCAAGGCCCTGGACGACGACGGCGGCGAGCCGCGCCGTGCGCTATCCGTTGCCGGAGAGCAGGTTCAGCTCGCGGGCACGGCGGAGCGCTGCCCGCCGGTTGGTGACACCGAGTTTGGTGTAGATGTGGCTGGTGTGGGTCCGCACTGTATTCAGCGACACCATCAGCTCGCGGGCGATTGCCGGTCCGTCCAAGTCACTGCCGAGCAGCCGGAGCACGTCCAGTTCGCGTTCGCTCAGGGGCTCAAGCAATCCCGGGTCGCCGCCGGTGGCATGCCGGCCCACCGTGGCGGCCGCCTGCAGCCGGCGGGCGTAGCGCGGGGCAATGGCCTGTTTTGCGGCCGCGCCGAGCAGGGACGCCATGGGCGCGCCCTCGTTCGCAAAAACGCGGACGTAACCCTCCGGCTCGGCCAGCGTCAGCGCCCGCTGCAGGGACGCCAGCGCCGCGGGCATGGTGCCGTGCGCGCGCCGGGCCAGCGAGAGCAGCACCAGGATTTCGATGAGGCTTCCCGTCCTCTGCCCGTCGTCGGCTGCCCGGAGGAGGCGTTCTAGGAGGCGGGTTGCCGCATCCAGGTCGCCGGGCGCGCCGTCGGCGGTATGCCGGGCAAGGAACAGCCTGGCCAGGGTGATGTGCTCGAATTCGTGCAGGTACGTTGGTTCGTC
>JBIOFK010000236.1:0-2833 GCA_044447065.1 Actinomycetales bacterium
CGCCCACCACAAGGTCCGTCCGCGGCGCCCCAGCAGGATGGTGGCGAGCACGACGACGACGAGGGCGGGTATCAGCAGGACGGGTGCGGCGGCGGCAGCCGCAGCCAGACCCAGGCCGGCTGCCGCAGCGGCCGTCCAGGACGGTGTTCCGCCGCTGCCAGGGCGGCCGGACGGAAGCGGCAGCGATGAGCGCCTGCCCGCCCCGGGCGCGGAACGGTCAAGGCCCGCCCCGGGCACGGAACGGTGGGGGTCGGCGGTTCCCCTTCGGACGGCGCCGCCAACGGCGCGGATAAACCCAAGAGCCACCCACGGAATCAGCAGGTGGGCCAGCAGCGCACCGAGGCGCCCCTGGCCGAGTGCTATCTGCAGCGCGGGCGCGGCGGCCCACACCAACGCGGCGACAAAGCGGGGCCACCGCAGCCGGGTCAGGGCTCCGGAGGCAAACCAGGCGCCAAGCCCGGCCAGCGGCAGCGCCAGCACCAGCAGCCAGGCGACCGCCGTCGAGCCGTGGGAGAAACCGGCAGCCGCCAGCAGCCAGAGCACGTAGCCAAACGGATCCCCGTGGCCCGGAAGCCCGGCGCCGACGCCAACCCACCAGGTCGAGGCGTTGTGCCAGATTTCGCCCAGCGTGTCCGAGAGCGGCAACAGCGCGCCGCCGGCCACCGCGGGAGCGCCCAGCAGCCGGAATAGGGACAACAATGCTGCCAGCAGCAGCAGGCCGGCGGAGACCAGGGCTCCGGTGCCGGACCATAGCCTGCTGGCTGTGGCCAGGGAATCAAAATCATCGGCGGCATCCCCGCTCGGCACCAAACCGGCGGAAGCATCGACGCCCGTTCCGTCACCGACCACCTCGCCGGCCCGCGATTCCACCAGAGAGCGCCGGTAGGCCCAGACCTCCCGGCGCCGGGTCTGCAGGCCCTTCATCACCGAACGGGACAGCCGGCGGGTGCGCGCCGCCGCGGAGCGGCCGCGCAGCACCGCCAGCGGGCGCAGCAGCGCCGCGCAGCTGGCCAGGAACTGGCGCAGTCCGTGGCCGGGATCCTTGACCACGACGCCAGCCACCAGGCGGAAGAGCCCACCCAGCAGGGCGCCGACGGCCAGGAATGGGACCTGCCACCAGGGCGAATGTTTGAGCCGCAGATGGACTTCGGCCTTACGTGCGGAGGTCGCCGAGGCAAGAACTCCGGCCCGGTGAGCGACGTGGAACATCCTTGCCTTCGGCACCACGACAACGCGGTGCCCGGCCAGCCGGTTGCGCCAGCAGAAGTCGACGTCGTCGCCCATCCCGGGCAGCGCCGGATCGAAGCCTGCCAGCTGGTCCCAGACATCGCGCCGCACCAGCATTCCGGCCGAGTTCACGGCCACAACATCGCTGCGGCCGTCATACTGTCCCTGGTCCTGCTCGTCCTGGTCGATCAGGGTCAGCCGTTCCGCCCAGCGGCTGGTGGAAAGACCGACGTCGATCAGCTTGCGTGGCTCGTGCCAGTCCAGCTGTTTACAGCCCGCCACCGTTACCGAAGGCGCCCGCTCGATGGCCTTGAGCAGTTCAGCCAACGCATCCGGGGCGGGGGCGGCGTCGTCGTGCAGGAGCCAGAGCCATTCCTGGTCTGCCATCGACCGCCCGCCCGGAGCCCGCTGATCCACCACGGCCTTCACCGCCGCGCCGAAACCGCCCCGCGACGGGCCATGGGCAATGACACTTCCGGCGCCCAGGGCGCTTTCCAGCAGGGCCAGGGACTCATCGGCGGAGCCGGTATCGGCTGCCAGGACGGCGTCCGCCGGACGGGTTTGGGCCGCAATGGCCGCCAGTACTCGAGGAAGGAAACTGCCGCCGTTGTGGGATACGACGACGGCAGTGACTTTTACTGCTTCAGGAATTAGACCGCTCGCTTCCGTAGCCGGCGGCGCTCCCGCTCGGACATGCCACCCCAGATGCCGAAGCGCTCGTCATTGGAGAGGGCGTATTCAAGGCACTGCGCCCTGACATTGCAGGCCCCGCAGACCTTCTTGGCATCGCGGGTGGATCCGCCTTTTTCGGGGAAGAACGCTTCAGGGTCCGTCTGGGCACACAGGGCGTCCGTCTGCCAGCCGAGTTCACCCTCATCGCTGAAGTCGTCCGGTCCACCAGGGAGGCCTATCCAGACCGGCTGCGCCATCGGCTGACTGGGCGGCACAAGCAGTTCCAGGGGAAGATCCTCCGGATCCTCCAGCAGATCCTCACCCAACTCCGAGGCTTCGTGGGCGGCCAGGAAGGCCGTCGCCTGATCCTCGAGGGATTCGCGGGCATTCTGGTTATAGCGCTCCGCGGCCTGCGGATCCGCGGGGTCGACGTACCAGTCCCCCGGAACGCCCCGGGATCTGTAATGCTCCGATGCCTGGGCCGCGAGGGCCTGCTCTGCGTCCGGATATGCCAGTACCGCTGAACCTGCCGTTGACCGCCCCGCTGCTGCAGTGGCGCCCAGCTCCGCTTTCCCCATGGTGGTCCTCCTGATATGTCCGCCGCGGCCATAGAGATGGCCGGGCCGGAATTTGACTTCCCCGCGTCGTTCCGGCTGTCGGCTTGACGTTCGTGCTTCTAATTACACTCGTGTAATACGCCCTGCGTCAAGCGGGATCGGCATCTTATCCATAACTCTTTGCGGGGTCCTGCCACGCCACGCCCAGGGGTTTAATGTCTGTCCTGCTGGCGTTGCGGATCATCAAGGGTCGAGAAGTCTGCATCGGCCCGCGGTGCCGGGGCTCAGCCGATGACGTCCTACCAGCCGCCCCGCCTTCCCTGTGGCAAGAATCACATGCTCCCTGCCATGGTGGCGGCCGCGCAAGGTTCTGTGAC
>JBIOFK010000237.1:0-2827 GCA_044447065.1 Actinomycetales bacterium
GGAGAGCCGGTACCAGTTCTCCCGGGCGGCGTTGAGAGCCGGCGTGGATGCGGCGGCCAGGCCCTCGAGCTCGGCCTGGCGGTGCCGTCCGGCCGCCAGGTCCGACTCGACCACGGTGCGCCGGGCCTTGAGAGCGCTCTCGTCGGCGGCGTCCCGGTCCAGGACGGCGGTCAGCGCCACGAGCTCATCCGCCAGCAGCCGGGCCCGGGCGTCCCGGACCTCGAACTGGACGGTCTGCGCGCGCCGGGCGACCTCGGCCTGCTTCCCCAGCGGGGTGAGCTGGCGCCGGATTTCGGCGGTCAGGTCCGACAGGCGGGTCAGGTTGGCCTGCATGGCCTCAAGCTTGCGGAGCGTTTTTTCCTTGCGGCGGCGGTGCTTGAGGATGCCGGCTGCCTCTTCGATGAAACCCCGCCGCTCCTCGGCCGTGGCGTGCAGCACCTTGTCCAGCTGGCCCTGGCCGACGATGACGTGCATCTCACGGCCGAGGCCGGAATCGCTGAGAAGTTCCTGGATGTCCAGCAACCGGCACGAGGTCCCGTTGATGGCGTATTCGCTGCCGCCGGTGCGGAACAGGGTCCGGGAGATGGTGACCTCGCTGTACTCGATCGGCAGCGCGCCGTCGGCGTTGTCGATGGTCAGCGAGACCTGGGCCCGGCCGAGCGGTGGCCGGCCTGAGGTGCCCGCGAAAATGACGTCCTCCATCTTTCCGCCGCGCAGGGTTTTGGCGCCCTGCTCCCCCATCACCCAGGCCAGGGCGTCCACCACGTTGGACTTTCCGGAGCCGTTCGGGCCCACCACCGCCGTCACCCCGGGCTCGAAATCAAAGGTCGTCGCCGAGGCGAAGGACTTAAACCCTCGGACGGTCAGACTTTTCAGATGCACTCTGGGCGGCTTTCGTTTCACGGGCCTCGGCACGGGCGGAGTATGACCCTTAATCTACCGGGTCGCACACGTTTTGCAGCGGATATAAGATGGACAAGGCCCAAAGGCATGCCCCGCATCGCATATGCGCTCAGGGCCGCTACTTGTGCATAGTTGATTATCCGGCTTTAATCCCGGCCCTCCCGCGCCAGCGGGCGGACCGGCCAGCCGGCCCCTTGGACAGGAGCTTGAATTTGATCGGCAACGCGACGTTCCGGCACCGCAACACCTCCTTACTCTCGGTGACCAGCGTGGAGGCCCCCGTCGTCGTCAGTTCCCGGCACTTCGATGAGATGCTGGCCCCCGCGCTGAAAAGGCTGCACTTTCCCACCCGGCTGCTGGAACGCGTCGCGGGAATCACCGAGCGCCGCTGGTGGGGCAAGGGCGGCTCCTTCGAGGATGCCGCCGCCGAGGCCGGCGCCAAGGCACTGGCCGAAGCCGGCATCGAGCCCGCCCAGGTGGGGCTGCTGATCAACACCTCCGTATCCCGCCGCAACCTCGAACCCTCCGTTGCGGTGAAAATCCACCACGATCTCGGCCTGCCCAGCTCGGCCCTGAACTTCGACCTGGCCAACGCCTGCCTCGGATTCGTCAACGGCATCATGCTGGCCGCCAACCTGATCGATTCCGGCCAGATCCGCTACGCGGTGATCGTCAACGGCGAGGACGCGCAGGCCACGCAGGAGGCCACCATTCTCCGGCTGAACCGCCCGGACGCCACCCGCGACGACTTCGCCCGGGAATTCGCCACCCTCACGCTGGGCTCCGGTGCCGCGGCCGCGGTGATCGGCCCCAGCGATGCGCATCCGGGCTCGCACCGCGTCCTGGGCGGGGTTTCGCGCGCCGGCACCGAACACCACGACCTGTGCGTGGGCGGCATCGATGCCATGTATACGGACACCAAGGGCCTGCTGGACGGCGGCCTCAAGCTGGTCACCGACGCCTGGCACGAAGCCGCGGCCGAATGGGACTGGACGTCCATGGACCGCTACGTCACCCACCAGGTCTCCAACGCCTACACCCAGGCCATCATCGACGCGATCGACCTGGACCCGGCAAAGGTTCCCATCACCTTTCCCGAATGGGGCAATGTGGGACCGGCCTCGCTGCCGATGACGCTGGCCCGCGAGGCGCAGTCGCTCTCCGCCGGGGACCGCGTGCTCTGCATGGGCGTGGGCTCCGGCCTGAACACGGCCATGATGGAAATCGCTTGGTAGGGCACCGCTGGCCGGGTGTTGATCCCGCCTGGTCCCGGTATCTCGACGTTCCCTCCACCTCCGCAGCCGACCCCGCAGGCAGCTCGCACCGCTGGCACATCCTGGACAACGCCGCCGCCCTGGCCGAACGCGGCGTCGAACCGGCCGGCACGATCCTGTGCGTGCACGGTAACCCGACCTGGTCCTACCTGTGGCGCACCCTGCTGGCCGCCGGCACCCCCGGCAAGCCCGGCGCGCAGCCGTGGCGCGTCGTCGCCGTCGACCAGCTGGACATGGGCTTCTCCGCCCGGACCGGCACCTTCCGCCGGCTGGCGGACCGCATCAACGACCTCTCCGACCTGACCGCGGCCCTTGGCCTGTCCGGACCGGTGGTCACCGCCGGGCACGATTGGGGCGGGGTGATCAGCCTCGGCTGGGCACTGGCGCACCAGGACCAGCTGGCCGGCGTCGTGCTGACCAACACCGCAGTGCACCAGAGCGCGCTGTACCCGATTCCGGCTCCGCTGCGGCTGGCGCTGCATCCTGCCGTCCACGGCTGGGGCACGACGGCGACCGCGTCCTTCGTGCGGGTCACTCACGCATTGGCGCACCCGGCCCTGGCTCCCGAGGTGAAGGCCGCGTTCATGGCGCCGTACCGCACCGCGGCCCGGCGTGCGGGGGTCGGCAACTTCGTGGCGGACATCCCCGCC
>JBIOFK010000238.1:0-2820 GCA_044447065.1 Actinomycetales bacterium
CGCTAGTCCCCGGCAAGGGCAATGGCGGCCTCGGGAGTGGCGACGCGGAAGCTGAAGGACTGCTCGAGGTACAGGTGGAGCGAGTCGGCATCGTGATGCTGATAGCCCAGCGAGAGGTCCTGGCCGGATTCGAACAGGAAATCCCCGCCCCGAAGGCTCACGACGACGGCGCCGCGCACGCCGGGCGTCCAGACCAGCGGCCCGTCCCCGAGGATCTTGCGGACGTGGTCGAAGAGGGGGTAGCCGCCGTGCTCGGTGGTCTCCACGACAGCGGTGTAGTCGTCCGGGCCCAGCGCCAGGCCGAACGGGCCGCTGATGCCGCTTTGGCGCAGCGTGGCCACGGCCTGGGCAACCCGTTTGGGGTAGTCGTTGAAGTCCGTGACGCGCGGGACCGCCGGATGCGGGGTGGCCTCGGTGATGCCCTCGATTCCCGCGGCGCTCCAGCCGTGGAAGACAGCCACGTTCTCGGCGGTCGCGATCTCCAGCGCAGCGACGTCGAGGCTGTCCAGGTCGACGTCGGCGGCGCCGCGGTCATTATTGGCCAGCTCGGCACGGTCGATACTGAAGGAGCCGCGGACTTCGGTCAGCGGCAGCACCCGGCGGCGCAGGGCCCGGACGCCGCTGGCCGGGGCCTTGGTGACCGGGTCGGTGCGGCCCAGGTTCGTCGCCGAATATGTCCAGCCGTGCGGGCCGGAAAAGTCGATCAGCCGCCGCGCCCCGAGGGCGACGGTGAGGCGGTCCTTCGCTTCCTGGTCCAGCAACGCCCAATCGGCGTCGGAGATGGGGGCGTGGCCCCGCAGCAGGTGGTCCGTGCTCACAGGTCACCACCCCGCAGGCTGCCGATTCCCAGCGATGAACCCGCGGCTGCTGCGGCCGGCGGGCCAGGGGCCGCGCCGGGAGGGGACCCGAGCGACGCGTCCTGCGGCTGCGGGGCCGATACTCCGGCGGCTGAGGCCTCCGCCGCTTCGGCGTTGGCGACGATGTCCCCGTCCCGAAGCAGGATGCCCTGTGCGGTTTCGCGCCAGAGCGGTGTGGCCCGGAGCAGGAATTCCAGGTCCATGCAGAAGTGCTTGAACTCCTCGCCGAGGGCGTCCTCCATGATGGCGCGGGAATCGGCATCGGGTTCGAGGGAAATCCGCTGCTGGTACCAGCCGATGGCCTCCGCCTCCTCGGTCAGGTTCGCGCACATCCTGGCGTAGGTCCGGATTTCCGGGGACAGCTCCGCGGCCGGCTCGTGGTACTGGTCAAAGCCCATCGGTTCTCCTCGTTTGGACGAACGATTAGGTAAACCACATTACGCGCGGACCACCTTTGCGCAATGGCGCGGCCGGGCAGGGTAATGACAGACTGCTTGATATGACTCCTGTGAGCAAAAAACGCAAACCGGCGAAGCCCGCCACAGTGAAGGCGCCCCGCCGGCCCCAGGACCCCGCCCTTGAGCTGTACAAGGGGGCCGCATCCACTTTTGCGCGCCTGGACCGGAATCCGCTGCCGCTGCTGGCACTGGAACTGGGCAGCGGCATTGCCGGCATGATGGAAGTGGCGGAATTCGGTGGCGCGGCCCTGGACATCGAGCTGTACACCGCCGTCGTCGGCCACGCAGAGCGCCTGCAGCTCCCCGGATCGCTGGGACTGCTGGCCGCGCTCGCCGCAACCACCTGGCCGCGGACCAACAACCCGCGGAGCAGCCCGCTCGTGGCCAACGCGGCACGGCTGGCCGCCGACACCGCCGGACTACTGCGCGCCAAGGGCCACGAGGATCCCGCCTGGATCGGACCGCTGGGCTCCATGAAGGTGACCCGTGCGGTTGAACTGACGGACGTGTTCGGTGACTATCCGCAACTGATGTTTGAGCTCAGGGCGGGGCGCCGGAAGTTCGCGCTGCATCTGGCCACCGATACCAACCACATGGGCGGCTACGCGACGGACGTGTTGCCGATGCCTGGCCTGGTGCGGCCCCTAAAGGCGCTCGCGGCGAAGGCGGACGAGGACCCGCTGTTGCGCGCCCCGATCGAGCTCGAGGTCACTGAGGCGGTGCGCCGTGCCCGGGCCGCGCTGGCCGCAACGGACATGACCTCGGATCCCGAGATCGACGAGGGATTCGCGGAATTCCGGGGCTTCGCCTATGCCTGCCTTGCTGCGGTTGATGAGGACAGCCTCGCGTATTCGGAGCTGGAGCTTAAGCGGCGGGAACTCGAAGAGCAGAACGAGACGGAGGAGCTGGAGGTGCTGAAGGCCGAGCTGGCACGGCAGTTCCAGGCGGAAACGAAGGCGAAGCCGGCGGCCGCCAACCGCGGCCTGGCGCAGTGGTACCTGGAATTCAGCCACAACTATGACGACAACCGTCTCACCCGTATCAGTCCGGTCAAGATCGGCACGTTCCTGGAATGGTATCTGCCCCGCAAGGTGATGCTGGATGCGGCGGAGGAGGCAGCGGTGCCCGGCTTTGTGAAGCGCTGGGTGCCGTGGTGCGGCGCGCGGGAGGGACTGTCCGACGACGCCGTCGAGGAGGTGCGGGAGGCCGCCGATGACGTGCTGATCCATCTGCGGGAGCTGGAGAATCGGCCCGGGCAGGACCAGGAGCCGCCTCCGGTGGGCAAGGCGTTCCTGGCCGGCCTGGAGCTCGGAAACATCGAGGATGTCCAGCTGGCGCTGCGGGTCCGGCAGCTGGCGATGCCGTACTTCGGCACCAGGATCGGAGCGGCCGACTATCCGCGCCTGGACGCCAACCGGCCGGACCAGCTGCGGCTGCTGGTGCTGGGGGAGATTCCTGACTTCCATTCCGTTGCCGCCGATGCCCTTCCCTTGGCGGCCGACGAC
>JBIOFK010000239.1:0-2803 GCA_044447065.1 Actinomycetales bacterium
CACGCGCATGATCCGCCAGCTCGAGGCTCTTTGATGACATGATAGTCAGCAGCCTTGGTTTGCGCTTTACTTAGGGTTACCGGCACTTCGTCGCAAGGAAAGAGGCTGTTTCATGACTACATCGCAGATCGTCTGGCTGATCGTCGGGATCATCGTGGTCCTCGTCATCATTGCCATCATCGCCATGCTGGTGCGCCGACGCACGCAGGCGTCAAACAAGATCCGTGCCGGCGAGCTCCGGGATAAGGCGCAGGTCGATGACCTGGCAGCCCGTGAGAAGGAAGCCAAGGCGGCCCGCGCCGACGCCGATGCCAGGCAGGCCTCGCTGGACGCGGATAAACTCCGCCGCGAGGCCGAGGAGCGCCAGAAGGATGCCGCGGGAATCCGCGGCCGGGCCGATGAGCAACTGCAGGAGGCGCACAAGCTGGATCCAGATTACGAACTCCGCGCACGGCGGGCGCAGGAACGGGACGCGGCCGGGGACGGGCCCGACGGCGACACGGGCAGCCGCGGCGTTGGCGCAGTGGACGCCGGCCATGCGCACACCGGGGACGACGTCCGCGGCCGGGACGTCGGTCCCGGGGACGCGGGGACCGCCGGGGAAACCGGCCACGGGGACGTTGCCCCGGGCGACGGCAGCCACCGGGCAGACCCGGCGGACCGCTGAGGCGGCCCGCCGGCCCGCCCATTGATCCGCCGGGATAAGTATGCTTACAATGCATGATGCCCGGGAAACCCGGCAGTTTGACTCGTATCGGGAGCCGTAAGTTCAACTTCGGCGTCAACGAAAGTGGGAAAAGCATGGGACTGGACGACAAGATCAAGAACGAAGCACAGGACCTCACCGGCAAGACCAAGGAAGCCGCCGGCAACGCCACTGACAACCAGGATCTGAAGGCCGAAGGCCAGAAGGACCAGGTGGGCGCCAGCGCCAAGAAGGTCGGAGAAAACATCAAGGACATCTTCAAGAAGGACTAGAGTCCTCCCGCCGTTCGGCGGGCGCACACAGAAGGCGGCGGATCCCGGCGGGGTCCGCCGCCTTCGCCGTTCCCTCAGTGCCGGCGCCGTCATGGCGGGGCGCTTCCGCCCGCTTCGACCCCGCGCGCGTGACGCCGTCGGCACACCGGCTCAGGCGCCCGTGCACACCCTGAACGCCCTGTCGCGGCGCTCTGGCCAGACCGACTGCGTCGGAGCCAGGCAGGCAGGACGGCCCCTTTTCAGGTCATTACGCGGGCGGTATGGTTCAGGAACGGCCGCACTTTCGCAGCTCACGGCGTCTGCGGCGGCCATCCCTTCCTACCAGGAGCGCTGCCATGAAGAAACTCATCAATGATCCGAAGGCCGTTGTGGACGAATCCGTTGAGGGATTCGGGCTGGCGCACGCGGATCTTGTCACCGTTCACCCCGACCCGCTCTTTGTCACGCGCAAGGAGGCGGCCGCCGCCGGAAAGGTCGGCCTCGTCTCCGGCGGGGGCAGCGGCCACGAACCGCTGCACGCGGGCTTCGTGGGGAGGGGAATGCTCGACGCCGCGGTGCCGGGAGCGGTCTTCACCTCGCCGACGCCCGACCAGATCATCCCGGCCACCAGCGCCGCCGACTCCGGTGCCGGCGTCGTGCATATCGTGAAGAACTACACCGGTGACGTGCTGAACTTCGAGACGGCCGCGGAAATGGCGCAGGCCGACGGAATCGAGGTCCGGACCGTGCTCGTCAACGACGACGTCGCGGTGGAGGACTCGCTCTACACGGCGGGGCGGCGCGGCGTAGGCGGCACCGTCCTGGTCGAGAAGATCGCCGGCGCGTCGGCCGAGCGCGGCGATGCGCTGGACGCCGTCGCCGCCATCGGGCAGCGCGTCAACGACAACGTGCGCACCATGGGGGTGGCCCTGTCGGCATGCACGGTTCCGCACTCCGGTGTGCCGAGCTTTGAGCTCGGCGATGACGAGGTGGAGATCGGTATTGGCATCCACGGCGAACCGGGGCGGCACCGCATCCCGATGGAGCCCGCCGACGGCATCACGGACCGCCTCCTTGAGCCGATCCTCGCCGAGCTGAAATTGGAGGCGGGCCAGCGGGTGCTGCTGTTCGTCAACGGCATGGGCGGAACCCCGCTGAGCGAGCTCTACATCGTCTACCGGCGCGCCGTGAAGGTCATCGAAGCGGCCGGCGGCACCGTGGCCAGGTCCCTGGTGGGCAACTACATCACCTCATTGGAGATGCAGGGTTGCTCGATCTCCGTGCTGAGGCTCGACGACGAAATGATCGGGCTGTGGGACGCTCCCGTGCATACCCCGGCGCTGCGGTGGGGAGTCTGAGCATGCACGACACAGTGGGCGCGGACTGGGCCGTCGCGTGGCTGCGGCGCTGCGCGGAGGTGGTCGCTCAGAACCGGGTGGCGCTGACCGACCTGGACCGCGCGATCGGTGACGGCGACCACGGCGAAAACCTTGACCGCGGTTTCAGCGCCGTGCTGGCCAGGCTCGATGAGGACCCGCCGCAGAGCCCGGGAGCGGCCTTCAGGCTGGCGGCCATGACGCTGATGTCCAAGGTGGGCGGAGCGGCCGGGCCCCTGTACGGGACAGCGTTCCTGCGGGCCGCCACGGCGGTGGGTGACGCGTCCGAACTGGACGGTGAACTGCTGGCCGCGGCGCTGGCGGCCGCCCGGGACGGGGTGGTGGCACGCGGTAAGGCGGCGGTGGGGGACAAGACGATGATCGACGCCTGGACGCCGGCGGTGGACGCAGCCGCGGCCGCCGCGGGGGAGGGCGCGGCGGCGGTTCTGCGGGCCGCCGCGGCCGCCGCC
>JBIOFK010000240.1:0-2764 GCA_044447065.1 Actinomycetales bacterium
AGCGCCTACAAGCGCGTCCGCAGGGAGCTCGACGGGCTGCTGGAGCTTCCGGACGCCACCCTCGCCGAACTGGAGCGGCGCATCCAGGGCGTCCTCAAGCCGGGCAGCGGAACGGAAACGCCCGCCTGAAACGGTAGTCTGGACCGGTGCCATTGGACTTTACTGCCATCGACTTTGAGACAGCCAACGGATTCCGCGGATCCCCCTGTTCGGTGGGCCTGACCAGGGTCCGGGACGGGCGCATTGCCGAGGAAGCGTTCTGGCTGATGCGCCCGCCGCCGGGCCATGACCACTTCGATCCGCGCAACGTGCAGATCCACGGAGTCACCGCCCGGCAGGTCGCGTCCGCGCCGCGCTTCGCCGACGTCTTCCCGCTGGTGTCCGAATTTCTGGGCACCGACGTGGTGGTCGCCCACAACGCCGCCTTCGACACCGGCGTCATCCGCAGCGCCCTGGAGGTCTCCGGCCTGGCCGGAACGGCCTACTCCTACGCCTGCACCGTGATCCTCTCCCGGCGCAGCTACTCGCTGCCCTCGTATTCGCTGCCGTTCGTGGCCGAGGCCGCCGGCGTCCCGCTGGTCAACCACCACGACGCCGTGGAGGATGCCCGGGCCTGCGCCGGGATCATGGTCGATATCGCCGGCCGGAACGGGGCAGCCAGCATCGGGGAGCTGTTCACCGGGCTGGGCCTGCGCCTGCCCCGGTCCGAGGCGTTTGATCCGGCGTTCGACGGCGTGTCCGCGGCGACGCTGAAGGCGCAGCAGCGCGCGGCGCCGGCAGCCGGTGCGTGGCTGGGCTGGCCGGAGGAAGGCCCGAACCCGGCCGCCGACAGCTCCGCGGACCCGGCCCACCCGCTGTACGGCCAGACGGTGGTTTTCACCGGAAACCTCGCTCTGCCGCGCCCCGACGCCAAGCTCCGGGCCGCGGGATTCGGCGCGCAGCCGGCCAGCGGCGTCACCCGCGCGACCACGGTCCTGGTGGTGGGGGACGGGTTTTCCGCCGCGGATCTGCGCAGCGGCCGGTTGACCTCCAAGGCCCGCCGGGTGCTTGAACTGCATGCCCGGGGCCAGCGGATCGAGGTCCTCAGCGAGGGCGAATTCATGCAAATGGTCGGGTGAGGCCGCTCAGGACGGATGTCCGCGGCCGGCCGGATGCAACCGGATCGTTACCGGTCAGTAACGGCGGGACTTTCTCCCAGCGTTCGTCCGGGAGCCGGCGCTATCCTGAGGCGATGACCGACCGGAACCAGCTGAGCCTCGCCGCGGAATTCATCCCCGCCCCCGCCGCACCGGTCCGGTCGCGGATCGGGCGGATCTTCGCGTTTCCCAACCCGGTCAACGAGTACGCCGCCCGCTCGACGGCGGGAATCGTCGTCGTGCTGGCGCTCGCCGCCACCCTCACGATGCAGGGCTGGGCACTGGCGCTCATTGCCGCCGGCTTCTGGCTCCGGCTGCTGTTCGGTCCGCGGATTTCCCCGGCCGCCCTGCTCTCCACGAAGGTCATTGCCCCGCGCATCGCCACGCCCAAACTGGTGCCCGGTCCGCCCAAGCGCTTCGCCCAGGGGATCGGCGCCGCCCTGTCCACGGCGGCCGCCATCTGCTACGTCGCCGGTCAGGGCCCGGTCGCCTGGGGACTGACGGCCCTGCTGATCGTGGCCGCCGCGCTGGAATCCGTGATCGGCCTGTGCCTGGGCTGCCTCGCCTTCGGCCGGCTGCAGGCCTGGGGCCTGATTCCGGCCGACGTGTGCGAGGCCTGCAACACCGTCAGCTTCCTGAAGTAACCTTCAGCAGCGAGTCCCCGATGGCCCGGATCAGGCCCGGCGCCTCCATCAGGGACAGCCAACCCAGCGGCAGGCACGCCTCGCCGTAATAGGCGCCCAGGATGTTGCCCGCGACGGCGGCCGTGCACGCACTGGCTCCGCCATGGTTGGCGGCCAGCCTGATCGCGGACAGGAAATGCTCCACCGGGGATGATGCCCCGGCGGTGGCCAGGACCGCGTAGACCCCGATGGCCAGCGCTCCGGTCCCCAGCGCGCCGCTGCCGAACAGGGATGTCAGTTCCGTGCCGCGGACCGCCGTCCGCCTCGAGGCGTCCAGGGCGGTGCCGAGCGAGTCCTCCAGCTCCGGCGACGGCGCGGAGTGAAGCCGGGCGCGGTCCAGCGCGGCTGCGGCGGCACCGGCCGGATCGGCGCCGTCCATCAGCGCACGGACCAGGACACTGAAGGCCGCCGCGCTTTGCCTCGCCGCCGGGTGGCCATGGGTGAGGGCCGCGCCGTTGATGCTCATGGTGTAGGCGGCGTCGGCGCTGATATATGGAATCAGCCCGAACGGCGCCGAGCGCATCACGGCTCCGGCTCCCTTGGCCTCCGGGTTGAGCGGCCGGCCCACGGTTCCCATGGTGCCGCCGGCCAGGGCGCGGACGCACGCCGCACCGGGATAGCGGCGGTGGTGCAGCACCGACTGCGCATCGATCCAGCGCGGCTGGGCCGGCGGGGCGTGCTCCGGCGGCGGCTGCTGGGTGGCCAGCCAGCGCAGGTAGGCCAGCCAGATGCAGGCCGCCTCGTCGGCCGCGACCCCGGCGTTGGCCCACTCCAGGGCCTCCACGAGCGCGTCCACCGTGTACAGCGTCAGCTGGGTGGCGGAGGAAAAGTGCACCGACTTTCCGGCCTGGCTCAGATCGAGAAGCCCCGGTGTTCCGTAGCGGGACCGGATGGCGTCGTCGTCCTTGCCGCGCAGGACGTAGCCGAAGCTGTCACCCATGGCGC
>JBIOFK010000241.1:0-2763 GCA_044447065.1 Actinomycetales bacterium
GCCCACCTTGATCAGCGGGTAGTCCGCGTGCGGCCACACCTTCGTGAGGTCGAACGGGTTGAAGCGGTAGGTCTTGGCGTCCTCGTAGGGCATCACCTGGACGTGCAGGTCCCAGGACGGGAAGTTGCCCGCGCCGATGTTCTCGTACAGGTCGCGGATGTAGTTGTCCGAGTCGGATCCGGCCAGGCGTTCGGCGTCGTCGTTGCTCATGGCGTTGACGCCCTGCTGGGAGCGGAAGTGGTACTTGACCCAGAAGCGCTCGCCGGCGGCGTTGATCCACTGGTAGGTGTGCGAGCCGTAGCCCTGCATTTCGCGCCAGGAGGCGGGCAGGCCGCGGTCGCTCATGACCCAGGTGACCTGGTGCGCGGACTCGGGGGAGAGCGTCCAGAAGTCCCACTGCATGTCCGCGTCGCGCAGGTTGGAGGCCGGCAGGCGCTTCTGCGAGTGGATGAAGTCGGGGAACTTGATGCCGTCGCGGATGAAGAAGACCGGTGTGTTGTTGCCCACCAGGTCGTAGTTGCCCTCGGTGGTGTAGAACTTGGTGGCGAAGCCGCGCGGGTCCCGCCAGGTGTCCGGGGAGCCCAGCTCACCGGCCACGGAGGAGAACCGGGTCAGCGTCTCGGTCTCCACGCCGGGCTGGAACAGCGCGGCCTTGGTGAACCGGGAGACGTCCTCGGTGGTCTTGAAGACGCCGAACGCGCCGCCGCCCTTGGCATGCACGATGCGCTCTGGGACGCGTTCGCGGTTGAACTGGGCCAGCTTCTCCACCAGGTAGTGGTCGGTCAGGGCAATGGCGCCGTCCGGTCCGACGGTCTGGGAATGCGCGTCTGAGGTGACGGGGGCTCCGGACTGGGTTGTGCTCTGGTTCGTCATAGCTCTCCTCGGGTGAGTGGGTATCGCTTGGGTTCGATGGATTTTCGGTGGAGTGGGAACAGGGATTTACTGCCCGCGGCGCCCGGCCGGGTGGGCAGGGGCCGCTTCGCAGTCGGCGCACAGCCCCCGGTAAAGGACGTCGGCGATGCGGATGGTCATGGTGCTGGCGCTGGGGGTCAGGCACGGGGCGTGGCCGACGGCGCAGTCAACATCCTCGATCCGTCCGCACCCGGTGCACACGGCGTGGTGGTGGTTATCCCCGGTGCGGGTTTCATAGCGGGCGGGCGAATCAGGCGGCTCGATCCGGCGCAACATGCCCAGCCCGGTCAGGTCGGCCAGCACCACGTAGACGGATTGCACCGTGAGGTGGGGCAGGATCTCCCGGGCCTCCGCGGCCACCGCCTCGGCGCTGGCGTGCGGAAGGCGTTCGACGGCGTCGAGCACGGCCAGGCGCTGCTTGGTCACCCTCCGCTGGTGTGAGTGGAGTTCACCCCGCCAGTCCCGCGCCGTTGTTGTCATGTCCCCAGTCAACACTTAATCTGAGTAATTCGCAATAAGGCGTGCGAAGGTGCGCGGGACCGCGGCGCCGCCGTATTAGTCTTGACCAGTGCAGAACTGGCTGGCCGACATCACCCCCCTGCGGGAGAGCAGGGACTTCCGCCGGATGTGGCTCGGAACGGGACTCTCGTCCATCGGCACCCAGCTGACCACCGTCGCGGTCAGCCTTGAGGTCTACAGCCTGACCCGGTCCACCCTGTCCGTGGGGCTGCTGGGCATCTTCGCGCTGGTGCCGCTGATCGTCGCCGGACTGTACGGCGGCTCCGTCGTCGACGCGCTGGATCGCCGCAAGGTGGCGCTGATCTCCGCCGTGGTGCTGTGGGGCGTCACCATCGCCATCGCGACCCAGGCCTGGCTGGCGCTGGACCAGGTCTGGCTGCTGTACCTGCTGATCGCCGTCCAATCCGGGGCCGCCGGGCTTAACCAGCCGGCCCGCAGCGCCATCATTCCGCGCCTGGTCCGCAAGGAACTGCTCCCCGCCGCGAACGCCCTGAGCATGCTCATCTTCGGGCTGGGCACCACGATCGGACCGTTGCTGGCCGGGGTCCTGGTGGCGCAGATCGGCTACGGCTGGACCTACACCATCGACGTGCTGACGTTCACCGCCTCGCTGTGGGCGCTCACGCTGCTGCCCCCGCTGCCGCCGGAAGGACCCGTCAGCAAGGCGGGACTCCGTTCCGTCCTGGAGGGGTTCGCCTTCCTGGACGGCCGGCCGAATATCCGGATGACCTTCCTGGTGGACCTGTGCGCCATGGTCTTCGCGATGCCGCGGGCTCTGCTCCCCGCGATCGGGGCGGCCTGGCTGGGCGGCGGCGCCTCCACCGCCGGCATCCTGTTGGCGGCCATTGCGGCCGGCTCGATGCTGGCGGCCCTGTTTTCCGGACCGCTTGGCCGGGTCCGCCGGCAGGGTCTGGCGGTGATCTGGTGCATCACCGTCTGGGGCGCCTCCATTTCGGCCATGGGTGCCATCGTGGCCCTGGCGGGGAGGCGCGACGGCGGCGTCTCACCATGGCTGATCGCGGCGGCGGCCGCGCTGGTCGTCTCGGGCATCGCCGATTCGGTCAGCAGCGTGTTCCGCTCCACCATCCTGCAATCCGCCGCACCCGACCATCTGCGCGGCCGCCTGCAGGGGGTCTTCATCGTGGTCGTCGCGGGCGGCCCGCGGCTCGGGGATCTGTTTGCCGGCACCGCCGGGCAGTTCCTGGGCGAGGCGATGGCGGCAGTGGTCGGCGGGCTGCTGTGCATCGCGGCCGTTTGGGGACTGGCACGCTGGCAGCCGCGCTTCATCAGGTACGACGCGGCGCATCCGGAACCCTGACACGCGGGACCTCC
>JBIOFK010000242.1:0-2732 GCA_044447065.1 Actinomycetales bacterium
GCCCGGAACGTCACGGGCGTCACCAGCGTGCCCAGACGAAGATCCGGCTCCAGGCCCGCGAGCATCCCGAGGGTCACCCACGGCTCCGGGATCGGCTCCCAGGCGCGGCCAACCTGGGGGATCTGGATCAGGTGGTCCATCAGCGCGATTCCCCGCAGGCCAGCCTCGGCGGCGGCGCCGGCCACCGCCGAAAGCCAGCGCGCCGGGCCCGCCGCGTCCTCGCCCCAGGGGAATCGCGACAGCTGCAGCACCAAGCCCATCCGGACCGGCCGCTGCCGCTGCTGGCTGGCCGCCGTCCTCGCGCCCGGGGTGTGCGAGGCCTCGGGCTGAGCGTGCCTGGCCGTTGTCACCAGGTCCCATCCCTCGCCGCGGATTTCCGCGACGACCGCCCGCATCCGCCGCAGCTGGCCCTCCAGCACCGGCGCGGGCACCGGCCGGTCACGTGCGCGGTTCCGGCGACGGCATTCCGCCGGATCGGTGTCGACAAGCACGGCGACGGCGGGCATGCTGCTGCTCCTGGCCAGTGCGAGATAGCCACGGCGCCGCGCCGGATCAAGGCCCAGCGTGTCCACCACCGCGGTCAGGCCGCGGCGCAGCCGCGCCGTCACTATCTGGTCAAGCAGGGCAAAAGCGTCGGCCGATGCATCCAGGTCGTGCTCGCCGCTACCCACCAGCGCGCGCAGCCGGTCCGATGAGACCACCTCATCCGGGCGGTAATGCTCAGCCGCCCACACCGACTTCCCTGCCCCGGACGCACCGGCCAGCACGACCAGCGCGGGATCGGGCAGCGCCACAGCCGTCCCCAGTTCCGCCGGATTCACAGCCCCAGCTTGGCAGATCGGCGTGTCGCCGGGCCACGAGGGAATTTCCAGGGTAAAACGGGCCTGCCAACTTCACTAGTTGACCGGAGGATTCTGAATATGGTCCGGGGGGCGTTCCCGCTACGCACCGCGCTATGCGCGATCACGGCCGCGGTGGCAATCTTGACGTTTACCACGGGCCAGGCGTCAGCTTCGACGTCCGCTTCCGGCTCGGCCGCCTCCCCCCATTCTGCTCCGGGCCGATGCCAGGCCAGCGAATTGCGTATCAGCGTCCCGGCCGCCATCTCGGGAGACCCGGCCGAGGGGATGGGGAAACACGCATGGAATGTGGTATTCCGCAATATCGCCAGGACCACGTGTTCACTTCGCGGCTGGCCGCGCGTAATGGTTCAGACGACTACCGGAAAGGCGGTCCCGGCCAGCATCGGCGATGTGAGGTTCAGCAACCTCGCGGTCGTCCCCGCCTCGCCGGTCATCCTCCGTCCCGGCCAGAGCGCCGTGGTCACGGCGATGTCTCCGACCGCCTCGCGTGAATGCGTCACTAGCTGGATGCTCAAGCTGACTCTGCCGGGCACGGATCATCCGGTGACCGTCCGCCAGCCGGCTGGCTTCTTTGCCGCGTGCGTGGGCGGTCGGCTGCAGCTGTCGCCGTTCTACCCCATGCAGACGCTGACCGGGCAGATCAAGAAGCTGAGTATGTCCGCCGCCCCGCCACCGTTCCCGGCGACCACGGCCCCAGAGCCTCCGGTGTGTACGGCGGCGGCGCTCCGGGCAGGCGTCTCCTCCACCGTGTCCGAGCCTGGCGGTTCCATCATTGAACTCCGGCTCAGCAACGGCGGCAGCACATGCGTGCTCCCCGGAAGCTGGCCCTCGGTAAGGGTGCAGACCAGCGGTGCCAGCCAGGTGGCCAAGCTCCTGCCCGATACCACCGCGCTCCAGGCAGAAAAGGCGCTGCTGGCCACCTATGAACGCGGTACGGCCCAGAAAACCGCGTTGACCCTGCGGCGGGGCGGGTCGGTATCCATCGCGCTGCTAGCGCCGAAAACGGGAACCCGGGCCTGCAGTCGGCTGACGTCGGTAACGGTCTATCCATCCGCGGCTGCCCTCGGCGCGGGCCGTATGGTCAAGATCGCCGCGCCGGTGAACCTCTGCGGGTCAGTGCGGATCCTCTCCTATCTTCCGAGCCGTCCCAGCCATACGGCCATGACGATCGCACGCAGTGTGCTTCGCTCAGTGCACGCCGATCCTGCCGGGGCGATGGCTAATGGCGATTCCGCCGGCTATTTCTACGGGACAGATAGTTCCGCCCCGACCGCGTGCGGCCGCGGCCCCTACACCGAGCCGGTCGGTAGCTGCGCCAACGGCACTATCAGGCCCTACGGGGAATACATGGGGATGATGGGCTCGTGGCTGAACTGGGAGGGCTGCTCGGCGAGCGGACTCGCCTGGAATCAGGCCAACTACAACATGGCCAACGATAACTTCGTGAACTACCATACCGGCCTCGGTGCCGCGGGATACTGGTTCGCGGCCGGGCCGGGCCGCGATCCGCACAACAACGGCACCTATGCGGTGGCGAGGGCGGGGGGGGCTGCGCAACCCAAGCTGGCAATCGCCCGCCTGAACGGCAGGTTCTTCGCCTTCCGCTACATCTTCTTCGACATCGTGAACTACGGCACGGCCCCGGACGAGAACGGCTGGAATACCGTCTGGAACGGCCCATGCGGTGGTAGGTCAAAAGCGAGCTACATCGCTCCGGCGGTGGACTACGCCACCTTCTCTGGGTTCCGGAACTACATCGATGCCCACTCTCCCTACCTAGCCGGGGTCTATTCAGCGGGCGGCCGTTCGTACGGCTCGTGGACCGGGATCTTCGGTGGCGGGGTGATTAAGCACACGGCCGAATGGACC
>JBIOFK010000243.1:0-2722 GCA_044447065.1 Actinomycetales bacterium
CCAGAACGACCTGAAGATCGACGTGTACCGCTCCTCGGGCCCCGGCGGCCAGTCCGTGAACACCACCGACTCCGCCGTGCGCATCACCCACCTTCCCACCGGCATCGTCGTCGCCATGCAGAACGAGAAGTCGCAGCTGCAGAACAAGGAAGCCGGCATGCGCGTGCTCCGCGCCCGGATCCTGGCCTACCGGCAGGCCATCATCGACGCGGAAAATTCCGCCACCCGCAAGTCCCAGATCCGCACCATGGACCGCTCGGAGCGGATCCGCACCTACAACTACCCGGAGAACCGGATCGCCGACCACCGCACCGGCTACAAGGCCTACAACCTGGACACCGTGATGAACGGTGACCTGGAGCCGGTGGTGCAGTCCGCCATCGAGATGGACGAGCAAGCGCGCCTGGACGCGATCGGGGACTAGCGTTGTCCGGAGACACGATGGGCCAGCGCACCCTGGCCGAGGCGGTGCGCGAATCCGCCGTGGACCTGCAGCTGGCGGGCGTACCCACCCCCCGGGTGGACGCTGAACTGCTGGCCGCCCATCTCTTGGGCGTCGGTGCCGGGACGCTGCGGGCCAAGCTGATGACCGACGCTCCTGAGCCCGACGGCTACGCGGACCTGGTGGCCGAGCGTGCCCGGCGGATCCCGTTGCAGCACCTCACAGGGGTGGCGCACTTCCGGCACCTGGACCTTGCGGTCGGCCCGGGGGTCTTCATTCCCCGCCCGGAAACGGAAACCGTCGCCCAGCTCGCCATCGACCGGCTGCGCGAGCTGGTGCATCCGGTGGCCGTGGACCTGGGAACCGGCTCCGGAGCCATCGCCGGATCGCTGGCCTTTGAGGTCCCGGCCGCGCGGGTCTACGCGGTGGAACTGGATCCGTTCGCGCATGCCTGGGCGCAGCGCAACCTGGGGCCGCTGGGCGTCACACTCGTCCTCGGGGACCTGCGCACCGCGTTCGACGACCTTGACGGCGGCTGCGACGTCGTCGTTTCCAACCCGCCTTACATACCGGCGGCGGCAGTGCCGCGCGAGCCGGAAGTGGCCGGGCACGATCCGCGGGTCGCGCTGTACGGAGGCGGTGCGGACGGCATGGAATTGCCGACGGCGGCCCTGGCCGCGGCTGCGCGGCTGCTGCGCCGCGGCGGGTACTTCGTGATGGAACACGCCGAGGTCCAGGCCGCGGAGGTGTTCCGCCGGATGGAATCATCGGGGGACTGGACCGGAGTCACCGGACACCGGGACCTCAACGGACGGCCGCGCGCCACCTCGGGCGTGCGCACATGAAAGAATGGGCCCGTGAGCACCACTAGCTATGATTGCGGAAACGACGAACAGCGAGCGGCAGGACTGGCCCACGCCCAGCGTGCCATTGCCAGCAAACAACTGGTGGTGCTGCCCACGGACACCGTGTACGGCGTGGCGGCGGACGCCTTTTCCCCGCAGGCCGTCGCGACGCTGCTGGCGGCCAAGGGCCGGGGCCGCTCGATGCCGCCGCCGGTCCTGATTCCCCGGCTGCAGACGATGGACGGGCTTGCGGCCGAGGTTCCGGAGGAAGCACGGAAGCTGGCTGAGGCGTTCTGGCCCGGCGGGCTCACGCTGATCTGCCACGCGCAGCCGTCCCTTAGCTGGGACCTAGGGGACACCCTGGGCACCGTGGCGCTGCGGATGCCTGACCACAAACTCGCCCTGGACCTGCTGACCATCACGGGACCGCTGGCGGTCTCCAGCGCCAACCGGACGGGTGCGCCCGCGGCACAGTCCGCCGCCGCGGCGCGGGAGCAGCTGGGTGAATCCGTGGAGGTCTATCTGGAGGACGCGCCGCGCGACAACGGGATTGAGAACGGGACCCCGAACGGGAACGACAAAGACGAGGCCGAGGGGCACCGCGACGGCGCCGTGCCGGAGGATGCCGTGGTGCCGGGCTCCGCCGCGACGGATGCTGCCGTGACCGAGGACGACGGAGCCGCGCCGGCTGACGCCGTGGTACTTGAGGATGCCGCCGCGACCGATGATGCCGAAGTGCCGGATGACGCCGGGGTGCTCGAGGATGCCGTCGCGACCGGGGATGCCGGAGCGCCGGCCCTGCCGTCCACGATTGTCGACGCCACCGGGGGCGTGCTGCGTGTTGTCCGGCTGGGGGCCATCTCGTTGGAGCGGCTTCGGTCGGTGGCGCCGTCGGTGCTTGGTCCGGTCGAGGCCTGACGCCGGCGGCTACGCTGCCCCGCTTGGGCTACGTGGGGCAACATCGCAGGAGCGGGGCACCGTAGCCCGTGGAGATTTGCCGGCCGGAGATTGGAGGTCCGGCTCAGGTTCAGGCCCTGCCGTCCACGATTGTCGACACCACCGGGGGCGTGCTGCGGGTCGTCCGTCTGGGGGCCATCCCGCCGGAGCGGCTACGGTCGGTGGCGCCGTCGGTGCTTGGCCCGGCCGAGGCCTGACGCCGGCGGTTACGCTGCCCCGCTTGGGCTACGTGGGCAACATCGCAGGAGCGGGGCACCGTAGCCCCTGGAGATGTGAAGGCCGGAAATTTGAGGACCGGTTCAGGTTCAGGCCTTGCCGTCCACGATTGTCGACGCCACCGGAGACGTGTTGCGTGTCGTCCGGCTGGGGGCCATTTCGCTGGAGCGGCTTCGGTCGGTGGCGCCGTCGGTGCTTGGTCCGGTCGAGGCCTGACGCCGGCGGCTACGCTGCCCCGCTTGGGCTACGTGGGGCAACATCG
>JBIOFK010000244.1:0-2694 GCA_044447065.1 Actinomycetales bacterium
ACCCAGGACCGCGGCCACCAGAAGCTGGAGCCAGGACGTGCCGACAAGGAAGAATCCAGTCCAGGTCACTGCCAGGAGAAGCAGCAGGACCGAAAAGACGCCGACGTAGAATCCCCGCCTCCGGCGGAGCAGCCCCGCGTCCCGGACGGACCTCAGCAGGGTCGAATAGTCATTGACCACGGTGTTGGGCCGGATCCCTGGAGCGGACGTCACGTCGAGGGCCCCGCCCGCCTTGCCCTGCGGTCTGGCCTTCCCGTACTCGGTCCGCCCGGGCCGGGAACAGGTCCCTGCCCGGCCGGCATTCTTGCTCCGCTGTGCCCGTGGAGGCTTCCGCCGGGAGCTGGGCGGTGTCCGGCGGCGCGGTCGATCCTCGGCTGTGCGAGGACCCCAAGCTCTAAGTTCACGATGGTTTTTCCATTCCTGCTGATGTGTGTTCTGTGCTGCTTGCCGTGCATCCCCGCGGCCGGGCGGTGCGCCAGTCCTAAGGATCCACGCCGGTGCGGCCGGCCTTGCGGTGGAAACGCATACCGGCCAGACCGCCCAGGAGCGCCCCGGCAAGGGCCGCAGCGGCGGCGGCAAGAAGGGCGGCGATCACGCCCGCCGCGGTCAGTGTCCCCTCGGTGGAAGGGATCATGGGTAAGCTGTCGATCTGAGCCAGGATGTTGAACTTGCCGCCGGCCAGGGCGGATAAGCCGGCGGCAATGGTCACGGTCACGATCGCCCACAACCACACACAGAGCCCCTGCCTCATGCCGTTGACGCGTGCCATCCGCCCGGCCAGGTAGCCGCCGCTGTACTGGGCGGTGAACACGATGGCGAGCAGGACGATAATGCCCGCCGGTCCCACCGTGCGGGAGGTTCCGCCTCCGCCGTTGGTGACCTCACCGGGGCCGCTGTTGGTGGCCAAACCGGCCACGGCCCCGGCGGCGGCCAATGCGGTGAGCAGGATGGCCGCGTCGGTGGCGGCCATCCAGCCGAAGAACACCGGGCCAATCCTGACCCCGCCAACCCTTTCCTTGTCCCTCAGCACACCCTGGCGTGCGGAACCGGCGCTGCTGCTCACGTCACTGTTCTCCGCCCTCACGCGGATCGGTCGTCCATGCCGCGAGGCCCGCGGCCAGCGGAATGAAGGTCTCGGCCCGGCCGAACATCCCGATTCTGGCTGTCATCAATTCGGGCACGGCTCCGGATTCGAACGCGAAGCCGGCCCGTGGCAGGGCCGTCGTGGAGGCCCGGGCCATGAGTTCGGCAACGACACCCCCGATGGCGAGGATGATGACGATGGCGATCAGCGTCGGGATAAAGGAGGTCACGTCGGCCGGCAGCTGCGCCAGTAGCCTGTTCATGACGTGGCGTCGACGCGTGGTGACGTGTGGTCGTCCGGGACGAATCCCCGCGGTCGTTGCGGTTGGCTGTACGAGCGAATTGCCATGATCGATCCCCTAAGCCAGCGCCACAGTGGTCCGCTGCCGGGGTCTAGGACAACAATCTCAGCCTACTGATGGTTCATTGGCGCGTCTAGGCTTTCGCCGGACTAATAATCCGCGCGCATTACCACCGGCCGTTACGGGGACGGCGCTGGCAGTAAGGGCAGCTGTAGGAGGACCGGTTCATGAACTTCTCGCGCAGGATCAGCGTCTCCCGGCCCTCCAGGGCACAGCGCAGGCACGGCTTGCCCTCCCGCCCGTAGGCGTTGAGGGACCGTTCGAAATAGCCGGAGGCGCCGTTGACATTGACATAGAGGGAGTCGAAGCTCGTTCCGCCGGCGGCAAGGGCATGCAGCATCACCTCCCGGGCGGCGTTGACCACCCGCAGCGCCTCGGCCCGCCGCAGCGTGTCGGTGGGCCGGGCGAAGTGCAGCTCCGCGGACCAGAGCGCCTCGTCCGCGTAGATGTTGCCGATCCCGGAGACCAGGCCCTGGTCCAGGAGCGCGCGCTTGAGTCCGGTCTTCCGGGACCGGAGCCGGGCATAGAACCCGTCAAAGGAGAAGGCCGGATCCAGCGGGTCCCGGCCGATATGGGCCGCCGCCTCCGGGATGAGGGCCAGCGGCGTCTCGGACAGTCCGCCCGGCAGTCCGTCACCGGTGGGCACCAGCGTGTCCAGGAACAGTCCGCCGAAGATGCGCTGGTCAACGAAGCGCAGCTCCCGCGGCGCCGACGCATCGGGCTCGAAAGCGATCCGGACCTTGAGGTGCTTTTCGGCCCCGCGATCGGCGTCCTGCATCAGCAGCTGCCCGCTCATGCCCAGGTGGGCCATCAGCGCGACGGCGGGGACGCCGTCGTCGGCGCTCAAGCCCGGTCGGCAGGCCAAACCGGCAGCCAACCCGGGGGCCGGATCGGCGGCCAAACCGGCGGGGCCCAGGGGCATCCACAGGAACTTTCCGCGCCGCGCCACGTCCAGCACCCGGGCTCCGACGAGGCGGGCGACGAAGTCGTCGGCGCCGGGGGCATGCCGGCGGATGGAGCGCTGGTCGGCCACCTCGACGGCGGTGATACGGCGGCCGCGCACCCAGCGGGCCAGTCCGCGGCGCACCACCTCAACCTCGGGGAGCTCGGGCACGGCCTAGCCGGCGGAACTGAATCGTTCGGAGAGCACTGTCCAGGCGTCGGCCGCGGCGTGCTGCTCGGCTTCCTTCTTGGACGGGCCGGCGCCGGTGCCGTACGGCTTCCCGCCGATCAGCAGCGTCGCGGCGAA
>JBIOFK010000245.1:0-2688 GCA_044447065.1 Actinomycetales bacterium
AACGCCTCCGTGGTGCCGTAGCCGTTGAAGATCCGCGGCGAGAGCACCCGCTGGTAGCGCAGGGCGGCGGCGCGGGTCAGCGGCGCGCCCATCGTGACGATGCCGCGCAGGCCGCCCAGGTCCCGGGGCCGCTCCTCCTGCTGGTCCGCGAGCATGGCCAGCGTGGTGGGTGCGCCGATCAGGAAGGTGATCCCGTGGGCCGGAACCCAGTCCAGCACGGTGGCCGCGTCGAAGGCGGGCAGCGGAACCACGGACCCGCCCACGTAGAACACCGGGTTGGGCCCGCCGGAGTACAGCCCGCCGCGGTGGAACCACGGGGTCATGTTCAGGGTGCGGTCGAAGGGCGTCAGCGGGAAATGCATGATCACATCGTGCGCGGACATGATCTCCACGATGGAGGGCAGCGGCACACCCTTGGGCATGCCGGTGGTGCCGGAGGTGTAAAGCCGGGTCGTCTCCTCGTAGCTGGAAAAGTCCGCGGGCAGCTCCGGATCCTCGCCGCCCGCTGAGGCGAGGGCGGCGGCGAACCCGGGGATGCCCCCGGTGACGGCTCCGGTGGGGGCGTCCGGACGGGGGGCGTCCGGACCTGCCGTTCCCGTCCCGACGACCAGCAGCTCCGGGTGCTGCCCGGAGAGTTCGACGGCGGCCAGCGCGTCCGTGGCATACGGTTCCGCGAAGATAAAGATCTTCGGTGTGCTGTCCCGCAGGATGTGCGCCGTCTCCCCGGGCGCCAGGCGGAAGTTGGCCGGGACGCTGATGGCGCCAAGGCGCTGCGTGGCCAGATACAGGATCGCGAATTCGGGTGAGTTCGGCAGCTGGTAAACAACGCGGTCGCCGCGGCCGACGCCGCGCTGAGCCAGGGCATTGGCCGCCCGGGCTACGTCCGCCGCCAGCTCGGCATAGGTCCAGGACCGGTCCGAGACCGGATCGAGGATGGCGGGACTTCCGCCATAGCGCGCTACGTTGCGCAGGAACCCCGCGTGGTAGGTGAAAGCGTGCTCGAAGTAGTCCCGGAACCTGCCCGGATCGTACGTCATGGCATCCCTCCGGCCTGGCCCGACAATCGGCCGGCGGACACGCGCCAAAGGACGAAGCCTTACGCCTGCCGCCGTGATGCGATTCTTACACCGGTCCACAAAGGGACGCAAGGGAACGGCCGCCCGGAGCCGCTTGACGAGTCACGGCGGACCCTCCCCATCGGCGTCCACTGCGCGTAGGCTGACGGAGGTCACCCCGTGCTGGAGTGGCAGCAATTTCGATAAATGGAATTCGGCAATTCATTTCCGTCAATTCCCGGGGCGCGGCAAGATGCCCCGGAGAATATTTCTGGGAATCAGGTACGCATTGTGCATTTGTCCGTCGTCGGCACCTCGGACCTTGTCCGCGGCTCAGTCCAGGTCCCCAATTCGAAATACCACGCGCACCGGGCCCTGATCCTCGCCTCGCTGGCCCCCGGAACGAGCCGGATATCGGGGCTCACCGACGCCCGGCATGTGCAGTACACCGTGTCGCTGCTGCGTTCCCTAGGCACCCGGATCGAGATTGCCGGGGACACCTTCGTTGTCCACGGCGGCCCCTACCACCCGCGCTCCGGCGCCATTTCGGCGGGCAGTTCCGGCACCACGCTGTATTTCATGGTGGGCCTGGCCGCGCTGGCTGACCGGGACGTCGTCGTCACCGGGCAGAAGTACTTCCAGCGCCGGCCCATCGGTCCGCTGCTCTCCGCACTGCGGCAGATGGGTGTGGAAGCGCACTCGCCCACGGATTGTCCGCCGATCCAGGTCAAGGCGCGCCGGCCGACCGGCGGCGTCGTGCACATCGCCGGCACGCTCTCGCAGTGGGTGTCCGGACTGCTGCTGAGCGCTCCCTTCGCGCTCGACGAGACGACCGTCGTCGTCGACGGACCGCTGAACGAGCGCACCTATGTGGACCTGACAGTGCGGATGATGCGCCAGTTCGGCCTGGAGGTACAGGTGTCCGCGGACCGCCGGCGATACCGGATCCCGCCGAACCAGCTTCCAACACCTACCGATCTGGTGCTGCCGCCGGACATCGGCTCCGCCGCCTTCGGGCTCGCCGTCGGCGCCCTGCACCCCGCCGACATCCTGCTGCGCGGCCTGCGCCGGACCAGTTCCGACGGCGCGGACCACCCGGAGTCTGAGCTGCTGGACATCGTGGCCGCGATGGGCGCGCCGATGACGTACGACCCGCAGGCCGACGGCGTGCGGGTGCGCCACAGCGGGCTGCGGCTGCGCCCGGTCGAGGTGGACTGTACGACCGTCCCGGACATGCTGCCGATCCTGTCGGTGATGGCCGCACTGGCCGACGGCGAGAGCCTCTTCCGGAATGTGGAACACGTCCGGCTGAAGGAATCCGACCGGGTGGTGTCCATGCTCCAGCTCAACAGCATGGGTGCGGACCTGGATTTTGACGGCAGCAACCTGCGGGTGCGCGGCGTGGGCCGGCTGCGAAGCGCACACCTGTCTTCCTTCAACGACCACCGGGTGCTGATGTCCCTGGCCGTGGCCGCCACCGCCGCGGAAGGGCGCTCCGCGCTGACCTACCCGAACGCGTACCGGATCTCCTACCCGATGTTCCTGGCGGCGATGCAGACGCTGGGGCTGGACATGGAGGTCGAGCAGGGTCCCGCCCGCTGGCCCGGGGTGCGCCAGCCGGCCGGACCGGCAG
>JBIOFK010000246.1:0-2639 GCA_044447065.1 Actinomycetales bacterium
GTCCACGTATGTGAAGATGGCGTCAAACACCGGCCCGGCACTCTCCACGAGCCGCTCAATGTGCTCGTCGGTCTCGCCGTCGATGTCCGAAAGGAAGAGAAGCTTCTCGTCTCCCTCGACCATGAACCGGGAGAAATGCACCGTACCGAGATCGTCCTGCGCTGTCGCGAGATCGGGCATCAGCGGGGACAGCTCTTTGGGTAGCGCCTTGGCGATGGCAGGACCCTTGATCGGGAAGTCAACGACCAGATGGTTCTGGCTCATGGCGTTCTCCTTGTCGAGGTAGGTCGCGACGGCTGGGAACGAAAGGCCGCCCAGTCGTCAGCATGGAGGTGGAAAATGGGTATCCCCCCGAACCAGCTGTAGGAGGAGCCGGGTAAACGGAGTAGTTCCCCGGCTCCCGGTGCTATGCGTTGATGCCGTGGGCCACGTGCCCGTGGTGCGCCGATTCGTGCAGCGCCTGCTCGTCCGCTTGGGTCAGGTGCGGCTTGATGTCGAAGACGACCTTCTTGACGACTCCGGTGAACGCGAACGGTGCCCGGTCCGCGTAGCCGCGGTCGACCACGCCGCCGTTGTCGCGGCCGATGTCCATCCCCGCGTACGCGGAGAACCGGATCGGGACGCTGTGGTCCATCCGGCCCTTGCCGATTTCGTTTCCGTTGGCGAACAGGCGGATGTCCCCGCCGGTGGCTGGTTCGGGCGTGTCAGCGTGGAATTCCAGGCGGACGTTGACCTCGCCGGTAGGCAGGGGGGTGTCGGATTTCTGCTGGTAGACCTGCACACCCATCATCGAGTAGGTATGCCTGAGCCTCCCGTCCTGGACGAACAATGAGAAGCCGCCCAGGTGGTCAGCCTCGGCCACGATCACGCCCTCGGCGCCCCCGTCAGGTATCACCAGGTCGGCCGAAATGGTGTAGGAGTGGTTGTATATCCGGGGGATCATGCCCGAGGCGATGTTCTGCACGTCCCCGTAGTAGGCGTAAGTCGTCTGGGCGGGAAGCGGCGGGAGCAGCCCGAAATAGACGCTTATGCCGCCGAGCAGCGGGAGGACCTTGTATTTCTCGGCCTCGGCCCAGAACAGGTCCTGCAGCTCCTTGACTTTCTCGGGATGCTGCGCCGCGATGTTGTCTGCCTGGCTGAAGTCGTCAGGCAGGTAATAAAGCTCCACCGGGTCGTCGTCCGGCTGCCACACTCCGGGTGCGAGCTTTCTCATCGCGTCCGGGGTGAGGTCCCACGGGATCCGCTCCACCCCCTGGGCCAGCCACCAGCCGTCCTTGTACATCGCCCGGTAACCCGCGATCTCGAAGTACTGCTGGGTGTGGCGCTCCTCGCCGCCCGGGTCGGCGAAGGTGTGCAGGAAGCTGGTGCCGTGCATCGGCTCCTGGGCGGTCCCCTCGACGTGGGTGGGCTGCGGCAGGCCCGCCAGGTCGAGAATGGTCGGGCCGATGTCGATGCAGTGCGTGAACTGGCTGCGCAGCCCGCCCCGGTCCTTGATCAGCCGCGGATAGCGGATGACCATGCCCTGCCGGGTGCCGCCCAGATGGGAGGCGACCTGCTTGCCCCACTGGAACGGGCAGTTCCCGGCCCACGCCCACGCCGCGGCGTAGTGCGGGGCGACCAGATCGGTGCCCCACACATCCAGCCCGCCGTACAGATTGATCAGCGCGAGCTGTTGCTCGGGGGTCAGCGGGATGCCGTTCTGCATCGTCAGCTCGTTGAACGAGCCGGTGATCGCGCCCTCCATGCTGGCGCCGTTGTCGCCGTAGATGTAGATCACCAGCGTGTTGTCCAGCTCGCCCATCTCCTCGACCGCGGCGATCACCCGGCCCGCGTTCCAGTCGGCGTTCTCGCAATACCCCGCGTACACCTCCATCTGCCGTGCGTACAGGGCCTTCTGGTCCTCCGGCAGCGAATCCCAGGCGGGGAACGCATCGTTGCGCGGGGTCAGCTTCGCATCCGCCGGGATCACACCTAGCTGCTTTTGCCGCGCGAACGTCTGTTCCCGGTAGGCGTCCCAGCCGCTGTCGAACTTCCCCTTGTACCTGGCCGCCCATTCCTCCGGCACATGGTGCGGCGCGTGCGCGCAGCCGGTGGAGAAGTACACGAACCACGGCTTGCCCGCATCCTGGGCGCGCACATCGTGCAGCCACCCGATCGTCTTGTCGGCCATGTCATCGGGGAAGTAGTACTTCTTCCCGTCCTGGCCCTGGGGCACCCCGATCGTCTTGTTGTTCTCGGTGATGACCGGATCCCACTGCCCGGACTCACCGCCCAGGAACCCCCAGAAGTAGTCAAAGCCCCATCCGTTCGGCCACCGGCCAAACGGGCCCGCCGCGCCCTGCTGGCCATCCGGCGTCAGGTGCCACTTACCGAACGCGGCCGTGCTGTAGCCGTTCATCTGCAGCACTTTCGGGAACGGCGCGCTGTCCTCCGGGACGAACGCCGTGTACCCGGGAAAGCCGGAGGACATCTCGCCGATCGAACCGAACCCGACAGCATGATGATTACGGCCGGTCAGCAGCGCGGCCCGGGTCGGCGAGCACAGCGCCGTCACGTGGAACCGGTTGTACCGGACGCCTTCCTCAGCGATGCGGGTCATGGCGGGCGCGGCGATCGGGCCGCCGAACGTACTCGGCTGA
>JBIOFK010000247.1:0-2636 GCA_044447065.1 Actinomycetales bacterium
CGGCGATGGCACACTGCCGTTCCGGTACGACGTCGAACTGGCGCTGGTGATCGTGGAGGCCCTGGCGGCGCTGCCGATCCCGGCCTTCACGCTGCGGGTCAACAACCGCAAGCTGGCCGAGGGCTTCTACCGCGGCATCGGCCTCGAGGACACCGCCGGGGTGCTGCGCAGCATCGACAAACTGGACAAGATCGGCCCGGCCAAGGTTGCGGAACTGCTGGTGCAGGAACTCGGAGCCAGCCGCGGGCAGGCCGAGGCGGCGCTGACGCTGGCCTCGATCCGGACCCCCGATACCTCCTTTGTCCGGCAGGTGCGGGAGCTGGGCGTGAGCAACGAACTGCTCGAGACCGGGCTTGACGAACTGGAACAGGTCATCTCCGCCGCCGTGCGCAGGGCCCCCGGGCGCGTCGTGGCCGACCTGAGCATCGCCCGCGGCCTGGACTACTACACCGGCACCGTGTACGAAACGATCCTTGAGGGCCACGAGCAGCTGGGCTCCATCTGCTCCGGTGGCCGCTACGACGCGCTGGCGTCCAAGGGCAGCCGGTCGTTCCCCGGGGTGGGCCTGTCCATCGGCGTCACCCGCCTGGTCTCGCGGATTGTGGGCCAGGAGCTCGCCGCCGCCACCCGCAGCGTCCCCACCGCCGTGCTGGTGGCCCTGGCCGAGGACTCGCAGTGGCCGGCGGCGCAGGACATCGCCGCGGCGCTGCGCAGCCGCGGGGTGCCCACCGAGGTGGCCGCGACGGCGGAGAAGTTCGGCAAGCAGATCAAGTTCGCTGACCGGCGCGGCATCCCGTTCGTCTGGTTCGCCGGCAGTGACGGCACCCACCAGGTCAAGGACATCCGCACTGGCGAGCAGCGGGACGTGGATCTGGCCTCCTGGGTACCCCCGGCGGCCGACCTCTTTCCCCGCATCGCCGTCGCGGGTCCGGCGGACCGGTAAACTCGGACGAAGTCATTCCCCCGCGCCCTCCACCGCCACGGCCGTGGAGCGGCCGGCGTCGTCGCCCGGGGGACCGTTGAACGTTGAAAGGACAGCTGTGCTGCGCACACACGACCTTGGCTCCCTGCGGGCCGGTCAGATCGGAGAAACCGTCACCCTAGCCGGCTGGGTGGCCCGGCGCCGGGACCACGGCGGGGTGGCTTTCCTCGATCTGCGCGACCAATCAGGGGTGGCCCAGATTGTGGTCCGGGAAGAGGACGTCTTCCATGCGCTGCGCAACGAATACGTCCTGCAGATCACCGGAACCGTCCAGGGCCGTCCCGAGGGGAACGGGAACCCGAACCTGGCCACCGGGGACGTGGAGGTCATCGCGGACACCGTGACGGTGCTCAACGAAGCGGCCCCGCTGCCGTTCCAGGTCGACGAACACGTCGAGGTCGGAGAAGAGGCCCGGCTGAAGCACCGCTACCTGGACCTGCGCCGGCCGAACATGCAGCGCAACCTCCGGCTCCGCAGCGACGCCAACCGGGTGGCCCGTGAGCTGCTGCACGGCGAGGGCTACGTGGAGATCGAGACACCCACACTGACCCGGTCCACCCCCGAGGGCGCCCGCGACTTCGTGGTCCCGGCCCGGCTCGCTCCCGGCTCCTGGTATGCCCTGCCGCAGTCACCGCAGCTGTTCAAGCAGCTCCTGCAGGTCGGCGGCTTCGAGAAATACTTCCAGATTGCGCGCTGCTACCGGGACGAGGACTTCCGCGCCGACCGGCAGCCCGAATTCACCCAGCTGGACATCGAGGCCAGCTTCGTGGAGCAGGACGACGTCATCGCCCTCGGGGAGCGGATCGTCTCCGCCCTGTGGAAGCTGATCGACGTGGAGATTCCGCTGCCCATCCAGCGAATGACGTATCGGGATGCCATGGCCAGGTACGGCTCCGACAAGCCGGACCTGCGCTTCGGCCTCGAGCTGACCGAGCTGACCGACTACTTCAAGGACACCACCTTCGGCGTGTTCAAGGCACCGTACGTGGGGGCCGTCGTCATGCCCGGCGGTGCCGCACAGCCGCGCCGGACCCTGGACGCGTGGCAGGAATGGGCCAAGCAGCGCGGCGCCAGAGGGCTGGCGTACGTGCTGTTCAAGGAGGACGGCGAACTGACCGGCCCGGTGGCGAAGAACCTCTCCGAGACCGAACGCGCCTCCCTGGCCGAGGCGGTCGGCGCGAAGCCCGGTGACTGCATCTTCTTCGCCGCCGGCGAGAAGGCCGCCTCACGGGCGCTGCTCGGCGCCGCCCGGGTGGAAATCGGGCACCGCTGCGCGCTCATCGATCCGCAGGCCTGGGCCTTCGTCTGGGTGGTCGACGCCCCGATGTTCGAACCCGCCGCCACCGCTGTCGCCTCCGGTGATGTCGCCGTCGGCGCCGGGGCCTGGACAGCCGTGCACCACGCTTTCACCTCCCCGAAGCCCGAATTCATGGACACCTTCGACACCGACCCCGAAGCCGCGCTGGCCTATGCCTACGACATCGTCTGCAACGGCAACGAGATCGGCGGAGGCTCCATCCGTATCCACCGCCGGGACGTGCAGGAGCGCGTGTTCAAGGTGATGGGGCTGTCCGAGGAGGACGCGGAGGAGAAATTCGGCTTCCTGTTGGAGGGCTTCAAGTTTGGCGCTCCGCCGCACGGCGGAATCGCCATC
>JBIOFK010000248.1:0-2621 GCA_044447065.1 Actinomycetales bacterium
ACTGGAACCGCGGGTACCCGCGCGAACAGGCCGCCTTCCCGCTCCATCGGCTGCGCCAGGACAAGTACTTCCCGCCCGTGGGCCGCATCGACGGCGCAGCCGGGGACCGCAACCTGGTCTGCTCCTGCCCCCCACTCGAAGACTTTGAGGACAACACAGAATCCTTCGAGGACACCACCAAGAACGAAGGAGTCCACCATGACTGAGAACTACACAGCGCTCTACGAGCAGCACAAGAAGGCCGGCGCCTCCTTCACCGACTTCGGCGGCTGGCAGATGCCCCTGAAGTACACGTCCGAGCTGGCCGAACACCACGCCGTGCGCAATGCCGCCGGACTGTTTGACCTGTCCCACATGGGCGAAATCTGGGTCACCGGCCCGGATGCCGCGGCCTTCCTGGACTACGCCCTGGCCGGCAAGCTCTCGGCCGTCGCAGTGGGCAAGGCCAAGTACTCGCTGATCTGCCAGGACGACGGCGGCATCATCGACGACCTGATCAGCTACCGCCGTCCGGCAGGGGCCGACGGCACCGACAGGTACCTGGTGGTGCCCAACGCCGGCAACGCCCCGGTCGTTGCCGCGGCGCTGGCCGAACGGGCCGGATCGGGTAAGGCAGGAGGCTTCGACGTCGTGGTCGAGGACGTCTCCGCGCAGACCTCGCTGATCGCCGTCCAGGGCCCGAACGCGGAGGCCATTCTGCTGACCTTGGTCCCGGCCGAACAGCACGCGCTCGTCACCGAACTGAAGTATTACGCCGCCGTCGAGGTAGATATCACCGTCACCGGCGCTGCCACCGGCGCTGGACGGGCAGTACTGCTGGCCCGCACCGGGTACACCGGTGAGGATGGTTTCGAGATCTACGTCCCCAACGAGGATGCCGCAGCACTGTGGGACGCACTCCTTGAATCCGGCGCTGGCCGTGGGCTCATCCCCGCAGGACTGGCCAGCCGCGACTCGCTGCGCCTGGAAGCCGGCATGCCGCTGTACGGCAACGAGCTCTCGCGCCAGGTCAACGCCTACGCCGCCGGCTTGGGCCCCGTGGTCTCTCTGGTCAAGGAATCCGACTTTGTCGGCAGGGCGGCGCTGACCGAGGCCAAGGCCGCCGGAGCCGGCTCCACCACCGGCCGGAAGCTCGTGGGCCTCAAGGGCCTGGGCCGCAGGGCCGCCCGCAGCCACTACCCGGTGCTGAACCAAGGTGCCGTGGTCGGGGAGGTCACCTCCGGCCAGCCCAGCCCCACTCTGGGCTACCCGGTGGCCATGGCCTACGTGGACGTCGAGCACGCCGGCATCGGTACCGTCCTGGACGTCGATTTGCGCGGCAAGGCCGAGCCCTTCGAAGTCGTCGCGCTGCCGTTTTACCGGCGCGAAAAGTAGTCCCCACACGCCGGCCCGGCGTGCGTGGGCCCAACCCGCCGGACCGAAAAGTCGCTGGCGCGCCTTTCCATCTGCCCGAATAGCCGCCGGCGGCGGGAATCGCGGGTGCGGTTTCCCGCCGAACCCGGCACGCGCTGGCACAACCGTTATCCCCCCAGACTTAAGGAAGAAACGATGGCACGAGTAGCATCCGAACTGCAGTATTCCGCCGAACACGAGTGGGTTGCCCGCGATGGCGACGGCCCGTCTACGATCGGCATCTCCGCCGTCGCCGCCGAGGCCCTCGGCGATATCGTCTACATTGACCTGCCCGACGTCGGCTCCACCGTGACGGCCGGCGAGAGTTGCGGCGAAGTCGAATCCACCAAGTCCGTCTCCGATCTCTACGCCCCCGTCAGCGGCGAGATCACCGCGGTGAACGCCGCCGTCGTCGACGATCCCGCCCTGCTCAACTCCGACCCGTACGGGGCTGCCTGGCTGTTCAAGGTGGCAGTAACCGAGGAAGGCCCGCTGCTTTCGGCCGAAGAGTACGCCGCGGCCAACGGCGGCGAGCTGTGAGCGCGGCAGCGGCGCCGGCCTTCGCCCCGGTGGCATCGGCGTCCCTGAACCAGTCCCTCGCCGAACTGGACCCCGAGGTCGCGGCGCAGATCGACGCCGAACTGGCCCGCCAGCGCAACGGCCTGGAAATGATCGCGTCGGAAAACCACACGGCCGCAGCCGTCATGGCGGCGCAGGGTTCGGTGCTGACCAACAAGTACGCCGAAGGCTACCCGGGGCGGCGCTACTACGGCGGCTGCGAGCATGTCGATGTCATCGAGCAGCTGGCGATCGACCGGGTCAAGGCGCTCTTCGGCGCCGGCTACGCGAACGTCCAGCCGCACTCCGGCGCACAGGCCAACGCCTCGGTGATGCACGCGCTGATCAAGCCCGGCGACACCATCATGGGACTGAACCTGGCCCACGGCGGGCACCTGACCCACGGGATGAAGATCAACTTCTCCGGCCGGCTCTACAACGTCATCCCGTACCAGGTCCGCGAGGATACCCACCGGGTGGACATGGCCGAGGTGGAGCGGCTCGCCCTGGAGCACCGGCCCGCGCTCATTGTCGCCGGCTGGTCCGCCTACGCCCGGCAACTGGACTTCGCGGAGTTCCGCCGCATCGCCGACCTGGTGGGCGCCTACCTGATGGTGGACATGGCCCACTTTGCCGGGCTGGTGGCCGCGGGCCTGCATCCCTCCCCGGTG
>JBIOFK010000249.1:0-2616 GCA_044447065.1 Actinomycetales bacterium
AACGAGGTGGTGCTCGCAGGTGGAATAGAACGGAATGTCCTTGACCAGCACCAGCTCCTCGTGGGCTATGTCAAAGGTGGTTCCGAGCACATCCACGGCCTCCTGATGAAGCCCGGAGAACGTTTCCGCATAGGCCTTGGCGACCCGTTTAGGAGTGTCCAGCAGGCCCTCGCGGTCAGGGTCCTCCCCCACCGCCAGCAGGATTTCCCGGACCGCCCGCTCGATGCGCTCCAGGTCCATCAGGGCGCCCTGCCGGGATTCCTCGTCGGGTTCTTCGTTGTATCCGCTCACCTGAGTGATCTTAGCCGGGCGACTGGCCGGCCGCCGTGCCGCCATCGTGCGGAGGCTGCTCGCCGCCGTCGGACGCGCCGGGGCGTGTACCATTGCGCGAACCGTCCCCGCCGGGAGCATCCTGCGGCCCGGGCATGGACGCGTGCGCCAGCTGGTCCTGCGGAAGCACGCTGGACGGATCGGGCTCGTTCGCCGCCGCCGCGTCCCGGCGTTCCTTCGCCGTGACCACCGGGGGCAGGGTCGAGACCGGGCGGGATTCCTTGGACAGCCAGACCTCACGGACATCGCGCTTGCGGATGTCCCGGAAGATGTCCGCGATGTCCTTCTGGTTCAGGGTTTCGCGTTCGAGCAGTTCAAGCGCCAGGTTATCGAGCACGTCGCGGTTCTCGTTCAGTACGGCGTAGGCCTCGTCGTGGGCCTGGTCGATCAGCCGGCGGACCTCCTCATCGACCATGAACGCCACCTGGTCCGAGTAGTCACGGTCGTGGCCGGCGTCGCGGCCCAGGAACGGCTCGCCGCCGCCGGAGCCGAGCTTGACCGCGCCGACGCGTTCGCTCATGCCGTACTGGGTGACCATCTTGCGGGCAATGCCGGTGGCCTTTTCGATGTCGTTGGAGGCACCGGTGGACGGGTCGTGGAAGACGATCTCCTCGGCCACGCGGCCGCCCATGG
Source organism: Actinomycetales bacterium (assembly GCA_044447065.1). GTDB lineage: Bacteria > Actinomycetota > Actinomycetes > Actinomycetales > Micrococcaceae > JBIOFK01. Next base: position 964 of record JBIOFK010000249.1, read on the forward strand.
CGTAGGCCATCTGGTCCAGGAGTTCGTTGCGGGTCACCGAATACTTGTCGTCCTCCGGCACCACCATCGTGTAGCCGAGGGCCCGGCCGCGCGGCAGGATCGTGACCTTGGTGACCGGGGCGGTGTTGCGCAGCGCCGCCGCCACCAGGGCGTGGCCGCCCTCGTGGTACGCGGTGATCTTGCGTTCCAGCTCCTTCATCACCCGGGTGCGCTTCTGCGGGCCCGCCATGACGCGGTCAATGGCCTCGTCCAGGGCACGGTCGTCCACCAGCTGGGCGTTGGACCGGGCGGTCAGCAGCGCGGCCTCGTTGAGCACGTTGGCCAGATCGGCGCCGGTGTAGCCCGGCGTCTTCTTGGCGACGGCGTTCAGGTCGACGTTCGCTGCCATCGGCTTGCCCTTGGCATGGACGCGCAGGATCTGCTCGCGGCCGATCCTGTCCGGGGCCTCCACGGGGATCTGCCGGTCGAACCGGCCGGGGCGCAGCAGCGCCGGGTCCAGCACGTCGGGGCGGTTGGTCGCGGCGATCAGGATGACGTTCGTCTTGACGTCGAAGCCGTCCATCTCGACCAGCAGCTGGTTGAGGGTCTGCTCCCGCTCGTCATTGCCGCCGCCGATGCCGGCGCCGCGGTGCCGGCCGACGGCGTCGATCTCGTCGACGAAAATGATGGCCGGGGAATTGGCCTTGGCCTGCTCGAACAGGTCGCGGACGCGGGAGGCGCCGACGCCGACGAACATCTCCACGAAGTCCGAACCGGAGATCGAGTAGAACGGCACCCCGGCCTCGCCGGCAACGGCGCGGGCCAGCAGTGTCTTACCGGTCCCGGGCGGGCCGTAGAGCAGCACGCCCTTGGGGATCTTGGCGCCGACGGCCTGGAATTTGGCGGGGTGCTGAAGGAAGTCCTTGATCTCGTGGAGTTCCTCGACGGCTTCGTCCGCACCGGCGACGTCGGCAAAGGTGACCTGCGGGTGGTCCTTGGAGACCAGCTTGGCCTTGGACTTGCCGAACTGCATGACCTTGGAGCCGCCGCCCTGCATCCGCGAGAGCAGGAACCAGAAGATGCCGGCGATCAGGATCACCGGGAGCAGCAGCGAGACGATGCTGCCCCAGAAGTTGTTCTGGACGGGCTGGTCGTCAAACGTCTTGATGTTGGCGCTGTCGATGGCCGAGATGACGTCCGGAGTGCGTTCGCCGACAATGTTGAAGTAGACGTCCTTGCCCAGGTCCGTGTTGTTGGCGTGGTAATCATCCTTGAGGACAAGTTCGACCTTGCCTTCGGTGAAGACCTTGGCCGAATCGACCTTGCCGCCGGAGATCATGGACAGCCCCACGCTGGTATCGACCTTGGCGGGACCCCCGTTGGAAAGCGTGCCGAAGGCGACGAGGAGGAGTACAACCACCACAATGATCCACACCAGCGGACCCTTGAAGATATTTTTGAAGTTCATGTGCCTGGGCTAAGCCCGGTCCCTCCCGATCAATTCGCCTGCGGCAGGCGCGGTTCCGTTACATGCGGCGGTGCTAGGTGCCGACGTCGAATGTCAACGTATCAGCTATACACCGTCCGCCACTTCTCACGCATGGCGGGGCCCAATAGTTCCCTCACAGCGGAACTGGTGGGCCTCGGCCGGGGGCGGGCGGGCTTACTCGTACA
>JBIOFK010000250.1:0-2561 GCA_044447065.1 Actinomycetales bacterium
CCGACGCCCCCGTGCCGACGGAATAGCCGATGGCGCCGCCGCCCCCGCCGGCCAGGATCACGGCGATGCCGGCGGCGACCAGCACCTTGGGCACGGTCCACCAACGCCGCTTCCCGCCGCGGACCGGCGGTGCGCCGGCCGGCCCTTCTCCGGTGCCTCCGGCCGGCGGGTACCATTCCCCCGGTGAGGGAGTGGAGGCGTTGTACTGCGGCACGGGCTCCGGCGCTGAATGCTCCGGTGCGGGTCCTTGACTCATGGGGGGCTCCTTGGCCGATCAGTGAATAGTTCGGTCTCTATTGCAGGTCCACCGACTGGGACCCGCCTGTGAACCTGTCCGGTATCCGCTGTGCATCCGCCGTGCGCCCGTGCACGCGGCAGCTACGCCGGCGGCGGCCGCACGCCTCACAGGAGGTTCCCAGCCGGCGTCCAGCATGAATAGACGTCCCCGGCGCAGAATGACTCCATGATGACTCGGCATTCCTCCCCGCAGACCACCGTCCAGGCCCTCAAGCACCCCGACGGATCTCCGGTACGGGCACTCGTGGTGGACGATGAGCCGAGCCTGGCCGACCTGATGCGGATGGGCCTGGAAATGTCCGGCTGGGAGGTCAGGATGGCCCACGACGGGCAGAGCGCCGTACGGATCGCCAAGGACTTCCACCCCGATGTGCTGGTGCTGGATGTGATGCTGCCGGGATTCGACGGCGTCGAACTGCTGGGCAGGATCCGCAAGTTCGCCCCCGGCATTCCCGCACTTTTCTTGACGGCCAAGGACGCCGTCGAAGACCGGGTGAAGGGGCTGACGGCGGGCGGCGACGACTACGTGACCAAACCGTTCAGCATGGAGGAGGTGCTGCTGCGCCTGCATCGGGTGGTCCAGCGTTCCGGTGTGACAGCCCCGAATGCCGCGGAATTGCGCGTCGGGGACCTGGTCCTGAACCACGACACGCGGGAGGTCAGCCGCGACGGAGAGGATATAGCGCTGACGGCCACCCAGTTCGAGCTGCTGCGCTACCTGATGGAAAATCCGCGCCGCGTCATCAGCAAGGCCCAGATCCTGGACCGGGTCTGGAACTATGACTTCGGCGGCCAGGCCAACATCGTTGAGCTGTATATCTCCTACCTGCGAAAGAAGATCGACGTCAACCATCCACCGATGATCCACACCGTCCGGGGCGCGGGGTATGTCCTGAAGCCGGCGGCTCCATGACCCCTCCCGGCCGCCCCGCGCCGGGCCGGCTTCACTTCCCCTGGGGCCGGCCGGAGGCACTCCACCTGCGCACCCGGCTCGTGCTGGTCACCCTGGCCCTGCTCACGCTGATCTGCTGTACGATCGGCGTGCTCGGCTATGCGGCGATGAACGTTTTCCTGACCCAGCAGTTGGACGTCCAGCTGAGCCAGGCCGCCGAGCGGGCGGACCGGTTCGGCAGTGCTCCGCCCCCCAACGACCGGACAGTCAGCCGGGATCCGCTCAACGCTCCCGGCCAGGGCGCCGGCACCCTCAACGCCCGGGTGGTGGCCGGCATCGTGAGCAGCGGCGGGCTGCTGCGCATGCCCGACGCCATCCACGTCCCGCTGCAGGACTCGGACCAGGCCACCCTGCTGGGCCTGCCGCACGACGGCGTCCCGACGGACCGGTCCCTGTCCACGGGCGACTACCGGCTCGTCGCGGTCGCCGTAGGCGATGGGGACATCATCATCACGGGCCTGCCCCTGGCCGCGAAGGACAACACGCTGGCGTCGCTGGTCTGGGTTATCGCGGCCGTGTCCGTGGCGGGTCTGGTCGTTACCGGGGTGCTCGGCACGGTCATCATCCGCCGCACCCTTCGGCCGCTGGAAAAGCTGTCCGCGGTGGCCACCAAGGTGGCGGGCCTCCCGCTGGACGCCGGCGAGGTGGCCCTGGCCGTCCGGGTTCCGGGCGCCGAGGCGGACCCCCGCACCGAGGTAGGCAACGTCGGCCATGCGCTGAACCTGATGTTGGACAACGTCAGCCAGGCCCTGCAGTCCCGCCAGCGCAGCGAAACCAAGGTCCGACGCTTCGTGGCGGACGCCAGCCATGAGCTGCGCACTCCGCTGACGGCCATCCGCGGCTACACGGAACTGCTCCGCCTGACCGAACCACTCACCCCGCAGGGCAGGAACTCGATCGACCGGGTGGAATCCCAGTCCAAGCGGATGGGCAAGCTGGTGGAGGACCTGCTCCTGCTCGCCCGCCTGGACGAGGGGCGCGCCCCCGAGTTGAAGAAGCTGGACCTCAGCCAGCTGCTCGTGGAAACGGTCAGCGACGCCCAGGTGGTGTCCGCGGACCACCGCTGGGTGCTGGACGTGCCGCAGGAGGAAATCCTGCTGCACGGGGACGCCGAGCAACTGCGCCGCGTCCTGGTGAATCTGCTCAACAACGCGGCCAAGCACACCCCCGCGGGCACGGTGGTGACCGCCGGCATCCGCGCGGTCCCGGGCGACGGCGTCGAGGTTTCCGTGTCGGACGACGGCCCCGGCATTGAGCCCGAATTCCAGGGCCAGATCTTTGACCGCTTCGCCCGGGCCGATGTGGCGCGCAC
>JBIOFK010000251.1:0-2519 GCA_044447065.1 Actinomycetales bacterium
CGGAGGAGCCGGCCGCGGAGCTCAGCGCCGGGGTGGCGCAGCAGGCAAAGTCAAGATCGTTCGTCAGTTTTGGTCGTTACAGCAACCAAGACTGACGAAGGATTTGTGGCAGGCCGGGATCAGACGGGAGTGATCACCACCTCGAGGCGGAGTTCTTGTCGCCGACGGCCTCCATCGAGACGTCCACGCCCGCGCCGCCGGTCAGCTCCAGGAAGCCGGCGGCGGTGTTGTCCCGGGCTTCCACGGCGCCGGTGGCGCCGAACTCCCGGGCCTTGTCCAGCCGGAACATGTTCGCGTCATTTTCGGCAGGCTGGGGCTGCCTCCCTCCGACGGAGACAACCGGCGCGTGCTGGCCGTGCTGCGCTATCTCGGGACCTGACGCCTGGCCATGAAGAACAGGCTGGGCCCGAACGCCAGTGGTGCACACGGGACCTGCATGACGTACTCGGCGGCGAGCATGAGCCGCTGCGGCATGATCCGCTTGAGGGCCGGCTGGCGCAGGTTCGAGACCGACAGCACCCGCTCGACCTGAAGGCCGCAGGCCGCCAGCTGGCGGGCCACGGCGGCGGGATGGTGATTGACGAACGGGATGCTCCCGTTGCGCCGGTTCGCCTCAGACCGGATATCGACCGGCATCAGGGGGATCTTCTGCCCGCTGCGCCAGTAACGGATCCGGTTGACCGCGTGCTTGGCGTTGGCCGCCTCGATAATGGCGTAGCCGCCGGGCTTGACTATCCGCGCGATCTCGGACAGCTCGCGCTCCGGATCGGGCAGATGGTGCAGAACGCGGACCATGACCACCAGCGCGGAGCACCGCCGACAGCCGGCCATACCCGCCGCCCACGTCCACGGCATGGCCGAACCGGCGGCCTTGCAGCAGCCGGGACAGAGCCATCACCTCGGCGCGGTGCTCATAGCCACGCGCCGTCCAGTAGCTCAGGTAGTCGACATCCGCCTCGTCGTACTGGCTGAGAACGGCAGCGGGTCGTTGGCCTGGCGCTATGATGCTCATCTTTCCCCGATTTCCCCGAGTTCCCGATTTGCCGCCATAAAGGAGTCCGGGGCCGGGGATACTCCTGCGTGCGGCCGGCGTAATGCCATCCGCGGTCGCTGATACCCGGCCAGTTTCCCGGTAAAACAAGGGATTGCGCCACGCGGCATGTGTCCGTTTAAAGGCCAGGGCGAAGTACCGGATCAAAAGGGAAGGTATTGGCCTGGGAGCCGGCCGGCGGACCAGGCTGCCCGGCGGGCGGCCCGTTCGCCAAGGACGAGCGCCACCTGGCCGGGATCCGGTGGCGTACACCATCCGCGGCGGGTGATCCCGGAAACCCAAGGAGGTGCCAGTGTCTATCCGGGGGAATCGCCCGCAGGACTCCGCCGCGGGCGCAGCAGGGACAAGCTGAGGGCCGGCCTCAGCATGGCCCTGCCCACCGGGCCCTCGGACACGGTCGAGCGCCACCCGGCGCAAGGAAGGAAGCGCAGGATGAGCGAGCCGTTCAAGGGATCGATCAATATTGATATCCGCGATTCGGTCCCGGACTGGTCGCCGTTCGAGCCGCCGAAGGCCCCGGACGGGGCGCCGAACGTGGTGTACATCGTCCTGGATGATGTCGGCTTCTCGGCGATGTCCAGCTATGGCGGGCCGATCGAGACGCCGAACATCGACCGGATCGCGGCGGACGGGACCCGCTACACGCAGTGGCACACGACCGCGCTGTGCTCGCCGACGCGGTCCTGCCTGCTGACCGGGCGCAACCACACCCGTAACTCGATGGCCTGCATCACCGAGGCCGCGATCGGGTTCCCCAACGCCAGCGGGACCATCCCGCCGGAAAATGGCATGCTGTCGGAGATCCTGGCTGAACGAGGCTGGAACACCTACATGGTCGGCAAGTGGCACCTGTGCCCGACCGTGGAGATGAACGTCGCGTCGACGCGCCGGAACTGGCCCTCCGGACGCGGCTTCGAGCGCTGGTACGGATTCCTCGGTGCTGAGACCAACCAGTGGTACCCGGACCTGGTGTACGACAATCACCCGGTCGACCAGCCCGCGCTGCCGGCCGAGGGCTACCACCTCACCGACGACCTCACCGACAAGGCGATGGAGTTCATCCAGGACGCCAAGACGGTGGCGCCGGACAAGCCGTTCTTCCTGTACTACGCCCCGGGCGCCTGCCACGCGCCGCACCATGTCTCCAAGGAATGGGCCGACAAGTTCAAGGGCCACTTCGACCTGGGGTATGAGGCGATGCGGGAGCAGACCCTGGCCCGGCAGAAGGAGATAGGAATCGTCCCGGCCGACACCGAGCTGCCGCCGGTCAACCCGATCGGCACGCCCGAGACCCGGCAGGGGCCTGGGGGCCAGCCGTTCCCGCCGCTGGACGTCACCAGGCCGTGGGATTCACTGTCGGCCGAGGAGAAGCGGCTCTTCGCGCGGATGGCTGAGGTTTACGCAGGGTTCCTGGCGCATGCCGACCATCACATCGGCCGGCTGCTCGATTACCTGGAGGAGTCCGGGC
>JBIOFK010000252.1:0-2481 GCA_044447065.1 Actinomycetales bacterium
CCCAGATGCTCCGTGGCGAGGTTGGTGAACCGGTGCGCCGCCGTCTCGTAGGAGACCGCGAAGGCATCCCTGAGGTCCTCGATGGCCAGCTCCTTGGCCGCCTTCGCCTCCTGCAGGAACGCGACGGTTGCCTTCTGCGGCATCAGCAGGGCCGCGGCGAAGTAGTTCGTGTAGACGCGCTGGCGCAGGAAATCCGCGTAGTCGACGGGCGTCTGATGCCCGAGCACGTAGTGCCCCACCGCCTGCAGCAGCACCGCGCGCGGATCGTGGTCGGCCATGTCCCGCTGGCTGAGGTAAATTCTGCGGTTCTTCAGATCCGTCACGCTGCGGGTGGAGTGCGGCAGGTCCCCCACATGGGCCAGCGTGAAGCCCAGGTGCTCGGCGATGTCCGCCGCCACGTGATGGGACAACGGCCCGCCGGTATGGCCGACCGAATCCAGCAGCTGCTGGGCCCGATCCTCCAGCTCACAGTAGTAGTTGTTGCGGCCGCGCATCTCCGTCCGGATTTCGGTGTTCGCGCGCCGGGCCTCCTCCGGCGTGGCGGCCTGCTCGTCCAGGCGCCGCTCCAGCTCATGCTGGAGCCCCACCAGGGATTCGAGCACGTCCAGCGGCAGCCGGGAACCGACGCGGACCCTCGGCAGGCCCAGGGATTCGTACAGCGGTCCGCGCTGGGCCCGTTCCAGTTCGATCTCCAGAGCGGCGCGGCGGGTGGGCGGCTCCGCGCCGAGCAGATCCTCGATTCCGACGCCGAAGGCCCGGGCCAGCTGCTGGATCATCCCGAGCTTGGGCTCCCGTTTGCCGTTTTCGATCAGCGACAGCTGAGACGGCGCCGCCCCCACGGCCGCACCCAAATCGTCCAGCGTCATGCCCGCGCCCTTGCGCAGGTGCCGGATCCGCCGGCCCAGGCTGATCACGTCCAAACCGGTGCTGGCGGTCTGGCCCGAACGGGGGGCCTTGGCGGGTCGGTTCCACCCTGAACTATCCATTTTTTGATAATACGCGAAGATTCGCAATTCTTCTCACGAAAAGACTCTAGTAAGTCCTTGCGGAGTGCAGAAAGGTTAGTTCTACGAAGAAGACCGGCCGGAACCCGACGATCGGGTCCCGGCCAGCCCATCAAGGAGGATGCCATGACTGCACCACAGAATTCCGGCCGGCCCGGCCCCGCGGAACAGGCCGCGGCCCTGGAACTGGAGTGGGCTGCCGACCCCCGCTGGACCGGCACCACCCGCGATTACTCCCCCGCCGACGTCGTCCGCCTGCGCGGACGTGTCCTCGAGGAACACACGCTGGCCCGGCGCGGGGCGGAAAAACTCTGGCACCAGCTGACGGCCGCCGGCCCCGGGAGCTACACCCACGCGCTGGGGGCGCTGACCGGCAACCAGGCCGTGCAGCAGGTCAAGGCCGGGCTGAAGGCCATCTACCTATCCGGCTGGCAGGTGGCCGCGGATGCCAACACCTCCGGCAACACCTACCCGGACCAGTCGCTGTATCCGGTGAACTCGGTGCCCACCGTGGTGCGCCGGATCAACAACGCGCTGCTGCGGGCGGACCAGATCGAAGCGTCCGAAGGGGTGCAGAGCGTGGAGGACTGGCTGGTGCCGATCGTCGCGGATGCCGAGGCCGGCTTCGGCGGCCCGCTGAACGCCTACGAGCTGATGAAGGCCATGATCGCCGCCGGCGCGGCCGGGGTGCACTGGGAGGATCAGCTGGCCAGCGAAAAGAAATGCGGGCATCTGGGCGGGAAGGTGCTCATCCCCACGGCCCAGCACGTCCGCACGCTCAACGCCGCCCGGCTTGCGGCCGACGTCGCCGGCGTTCCGTCCGTGATCGTGGCCCGCACCGACGCCGAAGCTGCCACCCTGATTACCTCGGACGTGGACGAGCGGGACCAGCCGTTCCTGACCGGGGAGCGGACCGCGGAGGGCTTCTACCACGTGAAAAACGGGCTTGGGCCGTGCCTCGCCCGCGGCCTTGCCTACGCCCCGTACGCGGACCTGATCTGGATGGAGACCGGCAAACCGGACCTGGAGCTGGCGAAAACGTTTGCCGAGGGCATCCGCAGCCAATACCCGGACCAGATGCTCGCCTACAACTGCTCGCCGTCGTTCAACTGGCGCAAGAACCTCGACGACGACACCATCGCCCGGTTCCAGCGCGAGCTCGGCGCCATGGGCTACACGTTCCAGTTCATCACCCTCGCCGGCTTCCACGCCCTGAACTACTCGATGTTCGAACTCGCCCACGGCTACGCCCGCAACGGGATGAGCGCCTACGTCGACCTGCAGGAGCGCGAATTCGACTCCGAAGACCGCGGCTACACCGCCACCAAGCACCAGCGCGAAGTGGGCACCGGCTACTTCGACCTGGTCGCGACGGCCCTGAACCCCACCAGCGGCACGCTCGCCCTCGCCGGCTCCACCGAAGCCCAGCAGTTCCACTAACCCCTCGGGCGCCGCAGCACCCAACGCCCCTCCCATC
>JBIOFK010000253.1:0-2455 GCA_044447065.1 Actinomycetales bacterium
CGTGGACGAGCCGGCGCACCTCGATGGGCGTATACCGGGCCTCGGCGAACCTGCCGGCTATTTCGACGGCCCGGTCCATGTCCGCGCAGTCGACAATGTAGTAACCGGCGTTGGTCTCCCGGCCCTCGGTGAAGGCGCCGTCGGTGACGGATAGTCCCTGCGCGGTGGTGCGGACGATCTTCGCCTCCTCCGGGCTCAGTTCGTTGCTGTCCAGCAGTTCGCCGCTGGCCCTGAGTTCCTCCTGCGCCCAGCTGTGCCCGGCCACAAAGTCCTCCCTGGCCTCGTTTTCGATGGCACGGTCGGTCTCGGCATTTCCGTGGATCAGCAGCATGTATTTCATCGAGGCTCCTCGTCGTTGGTTGTATATATTATTACGACGAATATAGACGCCCGAAAAGGACACACCCCGGAAGGCGGATCAGCCGGCGTCGACCGGGCTGCCCGCCCGCCGCCCCCATTCGGCCCAGGAGCCGTCATAGACGCGCACGTCCCCGCGGCCCGCAAGGTAGGTCAGCGCGAACCACGCCGTGCAGGCCCGGGCACCGATGGTGCAGTACGGGATGACGGTTCCGCCGGAATCGCCGAGCGCGGCGAAGTGCCGGCGGACTTCCGCGGAGCCGAGGAAACTGCCGTCGGCCCGGCGCACGCCGTCGACCGGCACGTGGCGGGCGGACGGGATGTGTCCTGCCCGGCCGTCCGGTTCGGCCGCGCCGGAGGGCCAGAACCGCTCGCCGCGGAATTCAGCTCCGGTGCGGACGTCCAGGATGGTGACGGCGGGGTCCGCGATGGCGCCCTCGACGTTTTCCCTGCTGGCGCGCAGCCGCCAGTCCTGCTCCGGCAGCCGGTAGTGGGCCGGGGCGGGGACCGTCGGCTCGGTGCTCCACGGCCGGCCGTCGCGCTGCCAGGAGGTTCCGCCGGTATCAAGGATCCTGGCGTCCGGGTGTCCGTAGAGTTTGAGCAGCCACAGTCCCATCGCCGGGGCGTAGCCGTAGAAAACGACAGTCGTTGCCGCGGAGATCCCGGAGCGGGCCAGAAGGTGTTCGACGGCGGTCCGCTCCACCAGCCGGAATCCGCTGTCCTTGAGGTCCGTGTAGATATTCCACAGCACCGCTCCGGCAATGTGCCCCTCGTCGTAGGCGGTGCTGCTGACGTCCACCTCGACCACCCGCAGCGATGGATCGGCCAGGTGCTCTTCCAGCCATCGCGGTCCGATCAGGACCTCGCTGGCGGCCTCCGGGTCGTTTCGCATTGACGTACCTCCTGGAGGTCGCTTTCCTCGTCGGTTGGTCCCGATTTTACGCCGCCGCGGGCCCGTTGGACATGGCGGGTCCGGTCCTATACTGGGGACATGGCGACCGAGCACGGCGCTGCGACGCGACAGAGTTTCGACGTACCGGACGCGGAGCCACTGCCCGCGCTGGAGGGACTTCCCGGCGTCGGGCGCCTCGACGGGCCGGTGGAATCCAGCCCCGAGGTCCTGTATTTCGATACGCCGGACTTCGCGCTGGGATCGCACGGCATCACGCTGTTGTACAGCAGCGGGGGCGACGACGGCGGCTGGCAGCTGGCGCTTCCGGCGGACGGCAGCAACCGGCCGGCGCTGCACGGGCCGGTCGGCAGCGGAAAGCGCCCACCGCCGGAGCTGACCCGGTGGATCACCCGGTACCTGCGCGGACGCGTTCCGGTCCCCGTGGCCCGGCTGACCATCCGGCGCAGCCTGTACCGGCTGCTTGGCCCGGACGGAGCCCTGCTGGCCGAGGTCAGCGACGACGACGTGCGGGCAGAGCCGCTCGTTCCGCCGTCGCCCGCCCGGTCCCGGCACGACTGGACCGTCGTCCTTGTCGATGGCACCCACCCGGTGGCCCGGGTCCTGCCCCGGCTGCTGACCGCGGCCGGAGCACGCCCGGCCGAAACCCCCGCATGGGACCGGGCCCTCGGGCATACGGATCCGCCGCCGGATCCTCTCCCGCCGCCCGCGGCACCGGGCACCACCACGGCCGGGATCCTGCGCGAATACGCCGGCCGCCAGGTCTGCCGCATCTTCGACCAGGATCCGCCGCTGCGCTCCGGCGATCCGGATGCCGCCCACCGAATGCGGGTGGCCACCCGGCGGCTTCGTTCGCAGCTGGCCACCCACCGGGATGTCCTGGCCCCGGCGGCAACCGCGGCGCTCCGCGGCGAACTGAGCTGGTTTGCCCGGCTGGTGGGTGCCGTCAGGGACGCCGAGGTCGCGCACGCCCACGTGCGCGAGGTGCTGACCGCGCAACCGGCCGCGCTGGCACTGGAACCGGTGCAGGCGCGCGTGGACGGAACGCTGGCCGCCATCTTGCGGACCGCGCGCGCCCGGCTGCTGAGGGCGATGAATTCGACACGCTACTTCAGGCTGCTGGAAAACCTCGATCGGTTCGCCGCTGACCCGCCGCTGACAGCCGCATCGGGGAGGGCGCCGCAGAGC
>JBIOFK010000254.1:0-2421 GCA_044447065.1 Actinomycetales bacterium
AGTAGTAAAAATCGACTTACGCATGAAAACCAAATCCTTCAGCAGTGGGCTTGTCTGTCACAAGCACTTCGACACCACCACACCACCCGGATGGGTCCCCCGCCCCGTAATGTCCGCGTAAGAACCTCCACACGCACCCAGCGACAGCCAGGCCGCCCCAAAACCCAACCAGGTCGCAGCTAACGCAGCCATGGGGCACCCATAAGTGCATCAGCTGCGACCCAGTTGGGTCAGAGGCCGAAGGTTTCGGTTTCCTTGAAGGGGCCGACCACGGTGACGGTGCGGGGCGCCGCGGCGAGGCCGGCCGCGAGGGTCCGCACCTGCTCGGCGGTGACGGCCCGGATCCGTTCGAGGGTTTCATCGATGTCGAAGAACTCGCCGGAGACGAGCTCGGCCCGGCCCAGGCGGGACATCCGCGAGCCCGTGTCCTCCAGCGCCAGCACGATGCCGCCGGAGAGCTGGCCGACAGCTTTTTCGAGTTCGACGGCGGTGATCCCGTCCGCGGCGAGGCGTTCCAGTTCGTGGGTCAGCAGCGAGATGACCTGCCCGACCTTGGCCGGGGCGCAGCCGGCGTACATGCCGAAGTAGCCGGCGTCGGCGTAGCCGGAGGCGAAAGAGTAGGTGGAGTACACCAGTCCGCGCTTCTCGCGGATTTCCTGGAACAGCCGCGAGGACATTCCCCCGCCCAGGACGGCGTTGAGCACGCTCATGACGAAGCGGCGTTCGTCGGTGGCCACGATGCTGGGGCAGCCGATGATGATGTTGGCCTGCTCGACCTGCCGTGTGACCACGTGCAGCCCGGCGGTTCCGCTGACGACGGCGCGGCCGGTGCCGCGGCGCTCCACGGGGACGGCGTCTTCGGCCAGGGTCCAGCCGGCACCGCGCAGGGCCGCGAGCACCTGGGCGCAGACGTCGTCGTGGTCCAGGCCGCCGGCGGCGGTGATGACCAGCTCTTCGGGCCGGTAGTAGCGCCGGTAATGCTCCCAGACTGCCTCGCGCGGCACGGCGCGGATGGCTTCGGGCGTGCCGCCGATCGGGCGGCCCAGCGGGTGGCTGCCGAGCACGTCGGCAACAAATCGTTCATGGGCGACGTCGGTGGGGTCGTCGCTGTCCATCGCGATTTCCTCCAGGATGACGTCCCGTTCCTGCTCCAGCTCGGCCGGATCCAGCACGGCACCGGTGATCATGTCCGCGATGACGTCGATCGCCATGGCCAGGTCCGTGTCCAGGACGCGGGCGTAGTAGCAGGTGCTTTCCTTTGCGGTCGCCGCATTGGACTCGCCGCCGACCTCGTCGAAGGCGGAGGCGATTTCCAGCGCGGTGCGCCGCTTGGTGCCCTTGAACAGCAGGTGTTCAAGGAAGTGGGTGGAGCCGTGCTGGCCGTCCGCTTCGTCCCGGGAGCCGACGGCAACCCAGAAGCCGATGGTGGCGCTGCGCTGGCCGGGCATCGCCTCGGTCAGGACCCGCACACCTCCGGGGAGGACGGAACGGCGCACTACGGCGCCGCCCGCCTCCCCGGAGATGACCGTTGGATCCTCTGTCGCGGTCGAACTGGCCGCGGCAGAGGTCAGCGGCAATACGGTAAAGGCCATGAATTACTCGGCGGCGCTTACTGCGCCCTCGACGGGCTCCAGGGCGTGGACGCCGTCGGCCCCGTTGGCGGAGGCCTCGTCGGCAACCACCGGGGAGAGCGAGAGCTTTCCGCGGTCGTCGATCTTGGTGATTTCCACCTGGATCTTCTGTCCGACGGAGACGATGTCATCGACATTGTCCACCCGCCTGCCGTTGGCCAGCTTGCGCAGCTCGGAGATATGCAGCAGACCGTCCTTGCCGGGGGTCAGCGAGATGAACGCGCCGAAGGCAGTGGTCTTGACGACCGTGCCCAGGTAACGCTCACCGATCTCAGGAATCTGCGGGTTGGCGATGGCGTTGATGGCGGAACGTGCGGCGTCGGCCGACGGTCCGTTGGTGGCGCCGATGTAGACCGTTCCGTCATCTTCGATGGAGATGTCGGCTCCCGTGTCCTCCTGGATCTGGTTGATCATCTTGCCCTTCGGGCCGATGACCTCGCCGATCTTGTCAACCGGGATCTTGACCGCGATCACGCGCGGCGCGAACTCGGAGAGCTCGTCCGGAACGTCGATCGCGGCGTTGAGGACGCCGAGGATGTGCAAGCGGGCTTCGCGGGCCTGCTTCAGCGCCGCGGCCAGGACCGAGGCGGGGATGCCGTCGAGCTTGGTGTCCAGCTGGATGGCCGTGACGAACTCGGCGGTACCGGCGACCTTGAAGTCCATGTCGCCGAAGGCGTCTTCGGCGCCCAGGATGTCGGTCAGCGCCGCGTAGCGGGTCTGGCCGTCGACCTGGTCGGAGACGAGGCCCATGGCGATGCCGGCAACCGGCGCCTTCAGCGGCACACCGGCG
>JBIOFK010000255.1:0-2406 GCA_044447065.1 Actinomycetales bacterium
AACGGTGCGCAGAACACTGTCCTGCGCACGGTTCGGTGCCAGCGGTGCGCAGAACGTTGCGCCCGGGGCCCGGGGCTGGCGCTACGGGCTGTCCTTGTTGCCGCGGCGCTTGAGGTACCGCTCGAATTCGCGCGCAATGGACTCGCCGCTGGCCTCGGGCAGGTCGGCCGTATCCTTCGCCTCTTCCAGCTGGCGCACGTACGCGGCGATCTCCGGATCCTCCGTGGCCAGTTCGTCCACGCCGCGCTCCCACGCCTGCGCCTCTTCGGCCAGTTCGTGGGTGTCGAAGGGGGATTCCAGCAGTTCTTCGATCCGGTTCAGCAGCGCCAGCTGGGCCTTGGGCGAGGGCGACTGCGCCACATAGTGGGGCACCGCCGCCCACAGGGAGATGGTCGGCAGCCCGGCCAGCATGGCCAGTTCTGCGAGCACCCCCACGATGCCGATCGGCCCCTCGTACTGGGAGGTCTCCAGGTTCAGCCGCTCCCGCAGCTCGCCGTCGTCGCTGCTGGCGGTCACCGGAATCGGCCGGCTGTGCGGAACATCGGCCAGCAGCGAGCCGACCAGCACCACATAGTTGACATTCAGGGCCGCCGCTTGGGCCAGCAGCTCGGCCGTGTACGCGCGCCACTTGTAGGACGGCTCGATGCCGTGTACAAAGACGACGTCGACGGAGGAGTCCGGAATGGAGGCCTTGGCGATCCGGGTGGAGGGCCACTTGATTTTCCTGCCGCCGGAGGAGGTATGGCGGACCGTGGGCCGGGTGAACTGGAAATCGTAGTATTCGTCCGGGTCGATGGTGGCGATCTTGCGGGCCCCCCAGAGCCGGTGCAGGTATTTGAGCGCGTCGCTGGAGGCCTCCCCGGCGTCGTTCCAGCCCTCGAAGGCCGCCAGCAGCACGGTCACCCGGGCCCCGTCGGCAGGGGGCTCGATCAGGCCGGGTACCGGGGCACTCTCACCATCGTTGTAACTCTTCACGACTCCACCCTACGACGGCGCGACTAGCCGGCGTAGGGTGAGCCGCGGATCTCTTCGCACAGCGGAACCGGAGGGGACGCCGCCGTCGGGCACGTAGACTTGGACCATGCCTTCCTCTCTTGCGCCCGTTACCTCTTCGGCCGGCTCCGGCGGCGGCACCGCGGCCGGAACGCACGCCGTCGGGCTCAAGGCCGTGTTGTGGGACATGGACGGCACACTGGTGGACACTGAGCCCTACTGGATCGCCGCCGAACAGGCACTCGTCGCCGCCCACGGCGGGACCTGGAGCGACACGGAAGCTATGGCGCTGGTGGGCCAGTCGCTTGTCTATTCCAGCCACGTGCTCCAGAACGCGGGCGTCGGGCTGAGCAGCAGGGAGATCATCGATCACCTCACCGGTGAGGTGATCCGCCGTGTCCGCGAAGAAATCCCGTGGCGCCCCGGAGCGCGGGAACTGCTGCAGAGCATCAACGAGGCCGGCATCCCCTGCGCCCTGGTCACCATGAGCGAGGGACCGCTGGCCGCCGAGATCGTCCGGAACCTGCCGGAGAGCTACTTCGAGTTCCTGGTCACCGGCGACTCCGTCCGCAACGGCAAGCCGCACCCGGAGCCCTACCTGACCGCGGTGGCCAGGCTTGCCGCCGCCGATCCGTCGGTGACGGCGCCGGCGTGCGTTGCCCTGGAGGACTCCGTCCCCGGCGTGGCGTCCGCCCGCGCAGCGGGGGTGGTGACCGTCGGAATCCCGCATGTTGTGCCGCTCCAGCCCGACGACGGCCTGAGCATCTGGCCGACCCTGGCGGGACGGACCGTGGAGGACCTGCGCCGCCTGTTCCCGAACGACGACGGCGTTTCCTCCCCGAGCGGCGCCGCCGAATGAGCGCTCCCACACCGGTACGCGCCAAGCGCGAGGGGATCCCGCTGGGCCGGATCGCCGGGGTACCCATTGTGCTGGCGTACTCGTGGTTCGTGATAGCGGCGTTCACGGTCATCACCTTCGGTCCGCGGCTGCTTTCCGGCACCCCCGCCCTCGGCGTCAACGCCTACCTGATAGCCCTCGTGTACGCGCTCCTGCTGCTGTTCTCCGTGCTGGTCCACGAGCTGGCGCATGCGCTGATGGCCAGGACCTTCGGCTGGCCGACCCAGAAGATCGTACTGAACCTGTGGGGCGGCCATACCCAGTTCGAGAACTTCACCGCCACCCCGGCCCGGAGCTTGGTCGTGGCGTTCGCCGGTCCGGTCGCCAACCTCGTCCTGGCGGGCGCCGGATGGATCGTCATTTCCGTGCTGCCGGCGCGCCCGGACACGCTCACCCTGGGCGTTGTCGGGCTGCTGGCCAACATCTTCATGTGGGCCAACCTGCTGATCGGCGGATTCAACGTGCTCCCCGGGCTTCCGCTCGACGGCGGCCGGCTGGTCGAATCGATTGTCTGG
>JBIOFK010000256.1:0-2372 GCA_044447065.1 Actinomycetales bacterium
CCTACCTGATGGTGGACATGGCCCACTTTGCCGGGCTGGTGGCCGCGGGCCTGCATCCCTCCCCGGTGCCGCACGCCCACGTCACCACATCCACCACGCACAAGACCCTGGCCGGTCCGCGCGGCGGCATCATCCTGTCCAACGACGCGGACATCGCCAAGAAGATCAACTCGGCGGTGTTCCCCGGCCAGCAGGGCGGTCCACTGGAACACGTGATCGCCGGCAAGGCCGTGGCCTTCAAGATCGCAGCCTCGGCGGAGTTCGCGGAGCGCCAGCAGCGTGTGCTGGAAGGCGCCCGGATCCTGGCCGAACGCCTGGTCCAGCCGGATGTGGCAACCCGGGGAATCTCCGTGGTCTCCGGCGGGACCGACGTCCACCTGGTCCTGGTTGACCTGCGCCATTGCGAGCTCGACGGACAGCAGGCCGAGGACCGGCTGGCGGCGATTGACATCACCGTCAACCGTAACGCCGTCCCGTTCGACCCGCGCCCGCCGATGGTCACTTCCGGACTGCGCATCGGCACCCCGGCCCTGGCGACCCGCGGATTCGGCGCGGCGGCCTTCACCGAGGTAGCCGACATCATTGCCGAGGCCCTGACGTCCGACGCCGGTGCCGACCTGTCCGGGCTGCGGAAGCGTGTCGAGGCGCTTGCCGCCGCGCACCCCCTCTACCCGGGCCTCGGCAACCTCGCCTGAACGGAGGCGGTCATCATGCCCTTCCGGCAGGACCTCCTGCCGGACCACTGCACCATTGATTAAGGAACCGACAATGACTGTTGGCGTCTTTGACCTGTTTTCCGTCGGCATCGGGCCGTCAAGCTCGCATACCGTCGGGCCCATGCGTGCGGCCGCCGCGTTCGCGGCCGAGCTGGCGGATTCGGGTGTGCTGGAGCGCGTGGCCTCGCTGCGCGTTGACCTATACGGCTCGCTGGCCGCCACGGGCCGCGGGCACGGCACCATGACGGCGGTGCTGCTGGGCCTGGAGGGCTACCTCCCCGAGGTCATCCTGCCAGCGGAGGTCGAGGAACGGCTTGCGTCCATTGCGGCCACCGGGACCCTGAACCTTGCCGGTGCCGGACCCTCCGGACGCGGCGTGATGCTGGCCTTCGGGGAGAAGGACATGATCCTGCACCCGCTCACCGTGCTCCCGCGCCACACCAACGGCATGACGTTCGCCGTGGCCGGGGCCGACGGCGCCGTGCTGCACACGGCCACGTTCTTCTCCGTGGGTGGCGGCTTCATTGTCCGCGGGGGCGGGGAGGACGCGGCCCGGCAGGAGTCTGACGAGTCCAGCCAGGAACTGCCGCTGCCGTTCGGTACCGCGGCGGAGCTGCTGGGGCACTGCCGGACAACCTCGCTCGGCATCAGCGGTGTCATGCGGGTCAATGAGGAGGGCAGCCGCACCGGGGAGGAGATCCGGGCGGGACTGCTGCACATCTGGTCCGTCATGGAGGACTGCGTGGCGACCAGCCTCACGCGCGAAGGCATGCTGCCCGGCGGGCTGAACGTCCGCCGTCGGGCCCCCGGCTGGCACGCGCGGCTCCTGGCGGAAGACCCGGACCGGGACCCCCGCTACTGGCAGGAATGGGTGAACCTCATCGCTCTGGCCGTCAACGAGGAAAACGCCTCCGGCGGGCGGGTGGTGACGGCCCCCACCAACGGCGCCGCCGGCATCATCCCGGCCGTGCTTTATTACGCCCTGCACTTTGCCCCCGGCATGGCGACGGCCGGCCGGCAGGACAAGGACGACGTCGTGGTGAAGTTCCTGCTCGCCGCCGGTGCCGTCGGGGTGCTTTACAAGGCACAGGCCAGCATTTCCGGGGCCGAGGTCGGATGCCAGGGCGAGGTGGGGTCGGCGTCGTCGATGGCCGCCGCCGGACTCGCCGAGGTCATGGGCGGCACGCCGGAACAGGTCGAAAACGCCGCCGAGATCGCGATGGAACACAACCTGGGCCTGACCTGCGACCCGATCGGCGGGCTCGTGCAGATCCCCTGCATCGAGCGCAACGCCATCGCCGCCGCGAAGGCCATCAACGCCGCCAAGATGGCGCTGTGGGGCGACGGCACCCACCGCGTCTCGCTGGACGAGGTGATCGTGACGATGCGCGAGACCGGTAAGGACATGTCTTCCAAATACAAAGAGACCGCCATGGGCGGACTCGCCGTCAATGTGGTGGCGTGCTAGCGGCCAGCCCCTGCGCACCCGCTGACGTCGAACGAGAGGGAAAACCATGACACTGGCACCTGAAGGCCGGAAGATGCTGCGCATCGAGGCGCGTAATGCCGAGACCCCCGTGGAGCGTAAGCCGGAGTGGATCAAGGCGAGGGTGAAGATGGGTCCGGAGTACATCGGGCTGAAGAACCTGGTGAAGA
>JBIOFK010000257.1:0-2317 GCA_044447065.1 Actinomycetales bacterium
ACCGTTGGCGAACGCCAGCGCGTCCCCGTTGCGGTAGTGGAAGTCCCGCACCTGGCCGAGGTCGAGGGTGTGGTCGCCGCCGTCATAGGCTGCCCAGGCCGTGCACTCGAAGTACGCCAGCACATTGGCGAGCCGCGGCGCCGTCGCCCCTTCCACCCACACCGGATCCGGTCCCGGCCGGCCGGCAAAATGCAGGGCCAGCCAGCACTGTTCGGCACCGAGGATGTTCACGGAGAAGGGTCGTCCTGCGAGTTCGTCGTGGGCCTTCGCGCTGCGGGCGATGCTCACCAGCACCAGGGGCGGGTCCATCGAGACGGAGGTGAAGGAGTTGACGGTGATGCCATGGCGTTTCGTGGCGCCGTCGAAAGTCACGATGGCCACCCCGGTCGCGAAGCGGCCCAGGCTGCCGCGGAAATGGTGTTCGCGCGGGGGCAGAGCGCTGCGCCGGGGCGGGGATCCCGCAGGACCGGATGACGTCATGGCCGCCGGCTTTCGTGGGCTTCACTGGAGTTCTTTATTAGAAAGTCTTACTCTACTATTGAAATTTAGCCCGTCGTGATGCGGAGCACAAGCATGAAGGAGTTCCCATGGCCGGCTCCCCCAGCCCGTCCCAGACGCTCTCCCGCGGCCTGCGGGCCCTGGAGATCCTGGCCGCCGCGCCGGAACCGCTCAGCATCGCGGAGCTGGCCGATGCCCTTGCCGTGCACCGCTCGATCGCCTACCGGATCCTGCGAACGCTGGAGGATCATTCGCTGGTGGTGCGCGACGGCGGCGGACGGCTGCGGCCCGGCCCCGGGCTGGCGGTGCTGGCGCACGGCGTCTCGCGGGACCTGCAAGCGGCGGCAATGCCCGAGCTGACGGTGGTTTCCACCGAGCTGGGTATGACGGCGTTTGTCGCTCTCTGGCAGGGCAGCGAGTGTGTGACCCTGGTCAGCGTCGAGCCACGGCACGGCGGGCCCGCCCTGGCCCAACGTCCGGGAACCCGCCATCCGGTTTCCCGTGGGGCGCCCGGTATCGCGGTCCAGTCCACCATGACGGCGCGTCGCTGGTGCGAACTTGAGCCCGATCTGCCTTATCGCCCGGACGCCGCCATCGCTGCCGCCCTCGGCTACGCCACCAGCCATGACGAAGTCATCACGGGGGTCTCCTCGGTGGCCGTGCCGCTGCGGTTCCCGCACGAACCCGTAGCGGCGCTGGCCGTCGTCTACATCCGCAGCGATCGGGATCCGGCCGGGATCGCCGCGGTGCTGGCCGCCGCGGCACGGCGGATTGAGCAGTCCGGCACCTGAGCCTCAGCGCGCGGCGGGCCGCCGCACGATGAAGACTGCCGCCCAGCCGAGCAGGAAGAGCACGGCGGCGGCACCGGCAGGAACCAGCAGCGCGGCGGAGGCGCCGTAACTCTGGGCGAGGCTGCCCGCCAGCGCGGAGCCGATGGCGGTTCCCGCGACAATGCCGCTGGCCAGTGCCGTCATCACGGTTCCCAGCCACCGGTCCGGCGCCACGGCCGAGCCGATGCTGAAGATGGTGACCATGGCCGGGCCCACCGGCAATCCGATCAGCAGCAGCACCCCTGCCATTCCCGCCAGTGAGCCCGGTAGCGGCAGCAGTAGGGATAGTCCCGCCATCAGGGCGGAGGCGGTGAGCCAGCGCACCGGATGCGGGAAGCGGGCGGGCCAGTAGGCCACGGAGAGCGCTGTCGCGGCCGAGGTCAGCCCCATTGCCGCGTACAGCAGGCCGGTAAGTCCGGAGTGGCCGAATCCCCCGGCGAAGGCGCTCAGCGACGTCTGGGTGGCGCCGAAAAACGTGCCCATGCAGACCATGGCCAGCACCGGAACGGCGACGGCGATCCGCCGGAAGCGGGCCGGATCGCCGGCCGCTTCGGTCCGGTCCCGGTGGGCGGCGCCGAACCGGACGGCGCGCACCGTCGGGTGCACGGCAAACAACGCCACCAGGCTCAGGGTCAGGGCAGCGGCCAGGGCCAGCGGCAGCCACGGCGCGACGAGGCTGGCCAGGATCCCCACCAGCGCCGGCCCCAGCACGAAGGTCAGCTCGTCGGCGGTGCTTTCGTAGGACAGTGCGGTGTCCAGCACTCCGCCGCGTCGGCCTTCCGGGAGCCGTCCGGTCAGGGCCATCCAGCGCACCCGGGCGAGCGGACCGACCTGGGGAGTGCTGAGTCCCGCGGCCAAGGATACGGCCAGCACAGCGGCTCCGGCCGTCCCGGTGAATTCTCCGGTGCTGGCGACCAGCCAGAGCAGAACGGCCAGCACCGCGGAGTTGACCGCCGCGGCGGCCAGCAGAACCGGCTTCTGGCCAAGCC
>JBIOFK010000258.1:0-2311 GCA_044447065.1 Actinomycetales bacterium
GAGTCCGTGGCCGCCGACTTCCCCGACGTCGCGGTGGACTACCTGCACGTGGACGCGGCCACGATCTTCCTGGTCACCGATCCGGCCCGGTTCGACGTCATCGTCACCGACAACCTGTTCGGAGACATCCTCACCGACCTCGCCGCCGCCATCACCGGTGGCATCGGCCTGGCCGCGTCGGGGAACATCAATATGGACCGGACTGCGCCGTCGATGTTCGAACCCGTGCACGGCTCCGCCCCGGATATCGCGGGCCAGCAGAAGGCGGATCCCACCGCGGCGATCCTGTCCGCGGCCCTCCTGCTGGACCACCTCGGGTACTCCGGCGCGGCCGCACGAATTGAGGCCGCCGTCGTCGGCGACCTGGCCCGCCGCGGCACCAATGCCCGGACCACCGGCGCCACCGGCGACGCGATCGCCGCTGCCGTGGCCCAGGCGCCCGCCGGGACCCGCTGACGAGGCGGACGCCGGGCGGGGGTACGCTGGATTCAGCAATAACCCGGCACGCGGACGTGCCCATTAACTGGAGGAACCATGACCCAGACAGTGAGCGGACTTGAGTTCGCTACGCAGACCTCGGCTAACCCGAAATCTGCCCAAGAGCGCGCGGACATCCTGGCGAACCCGGGATTCGGCGACTACTTCACTGACCACACCGCCATCGTTGACTACCGTGTTGACGGCGAAGGCAACGGCGGCTGGCAGAACGCCCGGATCGAGCCGTACGGGCCGATCATCCTGGACCCGGCGGCCGGCGTGCTGCACTACGGCCAGGAGATCTTTGAAGGGCTCAAGGCCTACCGGCACGCGGACGGCTCTATCTGGACCTTCCGCCCCGAGGCCAACGCCGCACGCCTGAACCGCTCCGCCGCCCGGCTGGCGCTGCCCCAGCTGCCCGAACAGGTGTTCCTGGACGCGGTGGCCGGGCTGGTCAAGGCCGACGCCGGCTGGGTCCCCTCCGGCGACGGCGAGAGCCTGTACCTGCGCCCGTTCATGATCGCCACCGAAGCCTTCCTCGGCGTGCGCGCCGCCCGCGAGGTCTCCTTCCGCGTGATCGCGTCCCCGGCGGGCAACTACTTCGGCCGCGAGCTCAAGCCCGTCTCGATCTGGATCTCCCGCAACTACGCCCGCGCCGGCCGCGGCGGCACCGGCGCGGCCAAGTGCGGCGGCAATTACGCCGCATCCCTGGTTCCGCAGCAGGAGGCCGAAGCCAACGGCTGCAAGCAGGTGTTGTTCCTGGACCCGTTCAACAACAACGCGGTCGAGGAACTGGGCGGGATGAACGTCTTCTTCGTCTTCCGGGACGGACACATCGTCACACCCGCCCTCAGCGGAACGATCCTCGAAGGGGTCACCCGCTCCTCCGTGATCGCGCTGGCCAAGGACCGCGGGCTGAACGTCGAAGAGCGCGTCATCACCCTGGATGAATGGCGCGACGGCGTGGCCAGCGGCGAAATCTCCGAGGTCTTCGCCTGCGGAACGGCCGCGGTGATCACCCCGATCGGCCTGCTCAAGGATGCCACCGAGCACATCGGGGACGAGAACGCCAAGGCCGGCGAGGTGACCATGTCCATCCGGGCGGAGCTGCTGGGAATCCAGACCGGCACCGTGGAGGACAAGCACGGCTGGCTCAAGCGCCTCGCCTGACCGCGCTGTTCCGGCGGCACCGGTTCCTCCGTTGCCGCGCTGGTCCGCCTTCACTTAACTGTTCCGTACTGTTCTGCGCAGGGCCGGTTGCCGGCCGTGCGCAGAACAGTGTCCTGCGCAGCGCCGAGGGGCTGAGCTGCGCAGGACGGTTCGCCCGCTAAAGTGGCAGCATGCGTATTGCCCGATTTGTTGCAGAGTCCGATCCCCACTACGGCGTTGTCGAGGGCGAGCCCGGCAGTGAGGTCATCACTGTTATCAAGGGTGACCCCTTCTTTAACGGCATTGAGCCCACCACCATCCGCTACGATCTGCAGGACGTCCGGCTGGTCGCGCCGATCATTCCCCGCAGCAAGGTGGTCGGGATCGGCCGGAACTACGTGGACCACGCGCACGAGCTCGGCAACGAGGTGCCCAAGGCCCCGCTGATGTTCCTCAAGCCGAACACCTCGGTCATCGGGCCGAATGAGCCGATCGTGTTGCCGGAGTTCTCCGAGGAAATCTCCTTCGAGGCCGAACTGTGCGTGGTCATCGGCAGGATCTGCAAGGACGTCCCCGAGGACCGGGTGGACGAGGTGATCTTCGGCTACACCTGCGGCAACGACCTGACCGCCCGCGACGCGCAGAAGACGGACAACCAGTGGGCCAGGGCCAAGGGCTTCGACAC
>JBIOFK010000259.1:0-2269 GCA_044447065.1 Actinomycetales bacterium
GAGGTCGGTGAGGATGTCTCCGAACAGGTTGTCGGTGACGATGACGTCGAACCGGGCCGGATCGGTGACCAGGAAGATCGTGGCCGCGTCCACGTGCAGGTAGTCCACCGCGACGTCGGGGAAGTCGGCGGCCACGGACTCGACCGTGCGCTTCCACAGGTGGCCGGCGTGGACCAGGACGTTGTGCTTGTGCACGTAGGTAAGCTTCCTGCGCGGCCGTGCCTGCGCCCGGCGGAAGCCGTCACGCACCACGCGTTCCACACCGTAGGCGGTGTTGACGCTGACCTCTGTGGCGATTTCCTGCGGCGTTCCGGCGCGCAGCGATCCGCCGTTGCCCACATAAGGTCCCTCGGTGCCCTCACGGACAACCACGAAGTCGATGACGCCGGGCGCGGCCAGCGGGCTGGAGACTCCGTCGTACAGTCTGGAGGGCCGCAGGTTCACATAGTGGTCCAGGCTGAAGCGCAGCTTCAGCAGCAGTTCGCGTTCGATCAGCCCCGACGGAACGCTGGTATCCCCCGGGGCTGCGCCCACGGCGCCGAACAGGATCGCGTCGTGGCCTCGCAGCATCGCCAAGGTTGCCTCGGTGAGCGTCTCGCCCGTTTCCTGCCAGTGCCGGGCACCGAGTGAATATTCGGTGAGGCTGACCTCGACGCCGTCGGCCTCGGCGGCCTTCCGCAGGACTTTCACGGCCTCGGCAATGACTTCGGGGCCGATTCCGTCGCCCGGGATAACGGCCAGATCTATTGATGCGCTCATGCGATTCAGGGTATCGAGGGTATCCACATGACGGGCAACCCATCTCAGCATGCGGACCGAACCTCAGGCCGGCTCCCACCGCCTTTGCCCGGTGCCAAGCTGCACGCGATTGCCGCCGAAAACCGCGTGGCGTAGCGCGACACGCCGGTGCAACCCGGCCGGCGGATAACCGTTATTTGTCCACGGCCGGATTTACCTCGGCGTTCTTGATGGCTCCCGGCCCGGTACCCCAGGCGTCCAGGATCTTCTGGTATTCGCCGCCCGCGATCAGCTTGTTCACGGCCTTGGCGACGACGTCGGCCAGGGGCAGGTTGTCCTTGGCCACGGCGATGCCCACCGGCGACGCGCCGTAGATCGGACCGAGGCGGTCAAGCGCTCCGCCGGACTGGCTGATGGCGTAGTCAGCCGTGATCGACCCCGCCGCCATCGCATCCAGCCCGCCCGCCACCAGCCGGGTACTGACATCCGTCTGGCTCTTGAGCGACACCACGTTGATCGCCGGCTTGCCCGCGGCTAGGCAGGCGGCGTTCCGGCCGGAGATGTCGGGCGATTCCTGGAACGTGCCGCTCTGCACCCCGACGGTCTTTCCGCAGATGCCGTTGAGGCTGAAGTTTTTGGGATTGCCCTTCTGCACGGTCCATTCGGTGCCGGCCTGGAAGTAGCTGACGAAGTTGACGGCCTGGGACCGCTCCTTGGTGATGAAGAAAGAGGAAATTCCGAGATCATACTTCGGACCCAGGGACGGCAGGATGCTGGAGAACTCCGAGGTCTGCACCGAAACTTTCAGTCCGAGCGTCGCGCCGATGGCCTTGGCCAGGTCCACGTCGTAGCCGACGGGCGTCTGGCCGTTGGATCCTCCGAGCGACTCGGCGGGCGGATAGGTCGTGTCGGATCCTATGGTCAGGGTTCCCTTCGCCCGGATCGCCTTGGGAACCTCCGCCGCCAGGGCGTCGTCCTTGGCGACACTGGACGGATTGAAGGTCGCCCCGGCCGAGGGCGTGCTGCCGCCGGCGCTTTGGGACGCGGTGGTGCAGCCGGTCAGTCCCAGCAGCCCGGCCGCGAGCACGGCGGCGATCGTTAGTGTCGGACGGCGTCGTGGCATGGCGGTCATCCGTCTGCTTCCTTCGGCTTGGCGGGCTCCTCGTACTTCGGGAATATCGGCACCGGAGCGGGCAGCCCGGTGCCCGGTGCCAACGGCGTTCCGACGGCCGCAAACGCGCGGCGGGGATCGCCGTCGTCGGTCCCCTGGCCCAAAACGGCCAGCAGCGCCGCCGCGGACCCCGGCATGACCGGCTGCACCAGGATCCCGACAATCCGCAGCACCTCCAGTGTCACGTACAGCACCGTCTCCATCCGGGCCAGGTCCGTTTTGCGGAGCACCCACGGCTGCTGCTCGGCGAAATACGCGTTGGTGTCCCCCAGCACCGTCCAGATGGACTCGAGCGCACGGTGGAAATCCTGCACCTCGTAGACGCCCCGGGATGATTCCAGCAGCCCCCGGGCACGGGCC
>JBIOFK010000260.1:0-2239 GCA_044447065.1 Actinomycetales bacterium
AGCGCACTGTATGCGCTCTCTTCGGCACCGTGCTGGGGGCGTCCGGGGTGGGCCTGGACGATGACTTCTTCGAGCTGGGCGGCCATTCACTGCTGGCCGTGACCCTGATCGCCGGGCTGCGCGGGGCCTTCGGCGTCGAACTCGGCCTGCGCACCCTGTTCGAGGCTCCGACCCCGGCCGCCCTGCTGCAGGCGATCACCGGCGGGCACGACGGCACGGGCGACGACGTCGGCACGGGCGACGGCTGGCACGACGGCGGGCGGGCGGGCGACGGCGTCGAGCCCGGCGCGGTGACCTCCGGAACCCGGACAAGCCTCGCCGAGTGGGCCAGGGGCCGCGGACCCCGGACGGCGTGCCGGGACGGGCGGATTCCGCTGTCCTACGCCCAGTCCCGGATGTGGTTCCTGAACCGGCTGGACCCGGGCTCCTCGGACTACAACATCTCGCTGGCCGTGCGCCTCACGGGCGATCTGAAACCGGCGGCGCTGGCGTCCGCCGTTGATGACCTGGTCCACCGCCATGAGGTGCTGCGGACCATCTACCCGGGCACCGACGGGAATCCCGAACAGCGCATCCTGCCCGCCGCGGACAGCACGGGAATCCTGCGGCTCCGGACCGCCGCAACGGAAAAAGAACTGGCGGCGATGGTTTCCGCCGGCGCGCAGCAGGGATTCGACGTCGAAACCGAGCCGCCGCTGCGGGCAGCGCTGATCCGCCTGGACCAGGACGAATGGGTCCTGCACCTGGTGATGCACCACATCGCCAGCGACGGCGCGTCACTCGCACCGCTGGCACGGGACATCTCCACCGCCTACTCCGCCAGGAGCGGGGCCGCCCGCGCGCTGCAGAGGCCGCTGGCCGTGCAGTACGCCGATTTCACGCTGTGGCAGCGGGCAATGCTCGACGGCGGCGGGCAACCGGGCGACACGGACAACCGGCCCGGATCGGAGGAAACGGCCCTGGATGCGAAGTTGCAGGCCTGGCGCCGGACCCTAGCCGGGCTGCCGGCGGAACTGGCGCTGCCCGCGGACGCCCCGCGCCCGGATCAGGCGCGCCAGCACGGCGCCCAGCACTCCTTCGGCATCAAGGGAGCCACCGCCAAGGCCCTCACCGCCCTGGCCGGATCGCACAACGCCAGCCTGTTCATGGCGCTGCACACGTCCCTGGCCGGCTACCTGAACCGGATCGGGGCCGGGGATGACCTGGTCATCGGCTCGCCCACCGCGGGCCGGAACGATCCTGCGGTGGCGGACCTGATCGGTTTCTTCGTCAACACCATCCCGATCCGGCTCGACGCCTCCAACAACCCCACCTTCCGCGAGCTGCTGCTCCGGGCCAGGACCAGCGTGCTCGACGCCTTCGACAAGGACGATGTTCCCTTCGAACGGCTCGTCTCGGCCCTGAACCCGCCGCGCACGCTCGGCCGGCATCCGGTGTTCCAGACAATGCTGACCGTGGAGAACACCCCGCGCGCCGCCGTCGAACTCCAGGGAGTCCAGGCCGTGGTGGAACCGGAAACGTCCACCGGGGAGGCGAAATTCGACCTGTCCTTCACCTTCCGCGACCGCGGGGGCGACGACGGTCTGGCGGCCACGCTGGACTACAACGCCGCCATGTTCACTCCGGAAACGATCCGGGAGCTGGCGCAGCGGCTGGAGAGATTCATCGACCTGGCCGTCGCCACCCCGGACCATCCGGTGTCGCGGCTGGACATCCTGCCGGAGTCCGAACTCGCGGCGCTGATGTCCGCCACCGAGGGGCCGGCCGGCGATGCCCCCGCCCCGGAGACCATCCTTGACGCATTCGCCCGCACCGTCGAGCGCCAGCCGGACGACACGGCTGTGGTCTTTGGCGCCGAATCCCTGACCTTCGCCGAACTCGACACCGCGTCCGACCTGATCGCCCGCCGGCTCCAGGCGCACGGCGTCGGTCCTGAGGACCTTGTCTCGGTCTACCTGCCCCGGTCGCTGGCCACGGTCACCGCCGTCGTCGGTGTGCTGAAATCCGGCGGCGCCTACACCCCGATCGACGTCGACTATCCGCCCGAAAGGGTGTCCGCGATCCTCGCCGATGCCGCCCCCGCGGCTGTCCTGACCGCACCTGCGGTGGCCGCCGGGCTGGCCGGACCGCTGGCGGAGACCGGGATCGGCTCGGCCAGCGTCATCTGCCTCGACGCTCGCCCGGAGGCTCCGCAGCCGGACACGGACGGCTCGCCCCGCACCGGCACGGCACCGGCTGA
>JBIOFK010000261.1:0-2211 GCA_044447065.1 Actinomycetales bacterium
CCCGGCCGGAAATGTCGGGGGCAGCCGTTACGGTTGTTTTATGCGGTTACTCCACACCTCCGA
This sequence comes from Actinomycetales bacterium, assembly GCA_044447065.1. Lineage (GTDB taxonomy): Bacteria > Actinomycetota > Actinomycetes > Actinomycetales > Micrococcaceae > JBIOFK01. Next base: position 64 of record JBIOFK010000261.1, read on the forward strand.
CTGGCATTTCGGGCGTTCCTTCCACGGCGTCGGGATGCTCGCCGCCCAGCGGAGGTTTGTTGACCAGCTGCTGGAGACGGTCCGCACCGAGGGCGTGGATGTCCTGCTGCTGGCCGGCGACGTGTATGACCGCGCTCTGCCCGGCGTAGATGTCGTGGCCCTGCTGGATGAGACCCTGGCCCGGCTGCGCGGCGCCGGTGTCGAAGTCATCCTGACCAGCGGCAACCACGACTCGGCCACCCGGCTCGGCTTCGGGACGCGCCTCCTGGCCCACGCCGGGGTGCACCTGCGGACCCGGCTGAGCGACATTGCCGCCCCGGTGCTGCTGCCGCTGCCCGGCGGCGCCAGGCTGGCCGTCTACGGAGTGCCCTATCTGGAACCGCGCATGGCGTCCGGTCCGCTCGGCGTTGATGAACCCGGCCATACCCCGGTGACCCGCGCCGCCGTGGACCTGGTCCGCGCTGACCTTAGGGCGCGCCGGGAGGAGTCCGGCGGGGCGCTGTATTCGGTGCTCATGGCGCACACCTTCGCCAGCAGCGGAGCCGGCTCTGACAGCGAGCGCGCGCTGAGCCTGGGCGGCCTCGGTATGGTTCCGCTGGACCTCTTCGACGGTTTCGACTACACCGCCCTGGGCCACCTGCACGGGCGCCAGCAGCTCAGCCCGACGGTCCGCTACTCCGGGTCCCCGCTGGCCTATTCGTTCTCCGAGGCCTCGCACACCAAGGGCGGCTGGCTGCTGGACTTCGGCCCCGGCGGACTTGAGGATGTCCGTGCCGTGGACTGGGAAGCGGAACGGCCGCTGGCCCGGCTGCGCGGACGGCTGGAGGAACTGCTCGCTGATCCGCTGCTGGCCGGCGCGGCGGAGTCGTACTGCCAGGTGGTGCTCACCGACGACGAACGTCCCGCCCATGCCATGGAACGGTTGCGGACCCGCTTCCGGCACACGCTGATGCTGGGCTTCGAACCGGACAACGCCGGGACGGACGCCAAACAGAGCTACAGCGAGAGAATCGGCGACGCGGCGGACCAGGTCGAGCTGTGCTGCGGCTTCCTGGAGCACGTCCGTGACCGGTCCGCCAACGACGGTGAGCGCGAGGCCATCAAACTTGCCCTGGAATCCGTCCTCAGCGCGGAGCACAGCGCATGAGGATCCACCGGCTGGAGATCCAGGCATTCGGGCCCTTCGCCGGACGCGAGGCTGTCGACTTCGATACGCTCTGCGGCCAGGGCCTGTTCCTGCTCAACGGCGCCACCGGGGCCGGCAAGACCAGTGTCCTGGACGCTATCTGCTTCGCCCTGTACGGAAGCGTCCCTGGATCGCGCCGCGGCGGCAACCGGCTCCGCAGCGACCATGCCGCCGTCGGCGTGGCCCCGCAGGTGGTCTGTGAATTCAGCGCCGGCGGCCGACGCCTGGAAGTGACCCGCAGCCCCGCCTGGGACCGTCCGGCCAAACGCGGCGCCGGCACCACCACCGAGAAGGCAAACACCCTGCTGCGCGAGCACACGGCCGCCGGATGGGTGGAGAAATCGATCCGCAACGACGAGGCCAACGTGGAGATCGTGGGTCTGCTGGGGATGACGGACGAGCAATTCACGAAGGTCGTCCTGCTTGCCCAGGGTGACTTTGCGGCCTTCCTGCGGGCCAAAGCGGATGAGCGGCGGGAGCTGCTGGAAAAGCTCTTCGGCACGCACCTCTACCAGCGGATGGAAAGACAGCTGGCGGACGATGCCGCCGTGGCCAGGACGGAACTGGGGGATCGGCTGGCCGGGCTGGAGCGGCTGCGTTCCCAGGCCCTGTATGCCGCCGGGCAGGTACTACCCCCGGATCCCGCGGACGGGCAGCCCGGGAATGAGCCGGCCGGGGAACTCCTCGGGGCGGGAGCCGAGCCGCCCGGTGCGGAATTCTTTGAGCGGCTGCGTGGCCGGCTGGAATCCGCCGCCGCCGTGGCCGCGGCAGCCCGGACGGCGGCGGATGCGGCGGCGACGGCCGCAGCGGACGATGTGGAGCACGCCGCCGGGATGCGCGCACGGCATCAGCGCTACGCCGCTGCCGTCGCCGGACGAAAGGCCGTCGACGCCGCGGAGGACGGGTGCCGGCTCCAGGAGGCGGAACGTCAGACCCACCACGCCGCCGTTACCCTGAAGGCC
>JBIOFK010000262.1:0-2201 GCA_044447065.1 Actinomycetales bacterium
GCCAGGGCGTTGCATGCCTTGGCCACGCGCAGGGCATGGTCATCGAAATGGCCTTCGACGGCGACCACCAGACCGTAGCTCAGCAGGGACGCCAGCAGGTCCGCGCTCGCTCCCGACTCGGTACGGAGCTGCTCGGCGCTCAGCCTGCGGGCACGGCCGGTGACCTCCGCGGTGAGCTCGGCATTGACCATACGCGGGGACACCGACACGCCCGGCGGGAGGTTTTCCGGGCCTTCGCCGCGGTCGATCGCGTCGAGGTAGTCCCGGATGACCTTCAGCGGAAGGTAGTGGTCGCGCTGCAGCGCCAGGACGAAGCGCAGGCGCTCCACATCCTGTTCGGAGAACTGCCGGTACCCGGCAGGGGTGCGCTGCGGAGTGATCAGCCCCTTCTCCTCATAGAAACGGATCTTAGAGGCGGTGACGGTGGGAAAATCCTCCGTCAGCTGCCCGAGGACCTCGCCGATATTGAAGATGACCGGCGCCGCAGGGCGGGACGCGCGGACACGGGCGTCAGCCAAGGTTCGACGGGCCGCGTGATTGATGCTCACTGGGCGCCCTCCTTGTTATGGCTTTTGCGGGTTCTGGTTCCGGGGTGCTGCGGGGCTGAAGTAGTACGTCAGCCGGAACTTGCCGATCTGCACCTCGTTGCCGCTGCGGAGCCGGACAGAGTCGACGCGGTCCCCGTTGACGTAGGTGCCGTTAAGGCTCTTGGAGTCGACGACCTCGAAACCGCCCGGCACCCGGCGGAACTGGACGTGGCGCCGGGAGACGGTCACATCGTCCAGGAACACGTCGGCGTTGGGATGCCGGCCCGCCGTCGTCATGTCCGAATCCAGCAGGAAGCGGGCACCGCGGTTCGGACCGGCGTGCGCGATGAGCAGCGCGGATCCTGCCGGCAGCGCCTCGACGGCGGCCCGCTCTTCCGGGCTCAGCTTGGGTGCTATGGCCGGCTCAGCCACGACCGGAGCCAGATGGATGGACGTTGTTTCGGAGGTTTCCAGCTGATCCTGAGACTCCGCCTGACCATCCGCCGCGGCGTTGTTCCCATCGTCAACCATTCGTACTCCTCCTACAAAATGTCGCATTTTCCCGGCACCATACGTACCAAACTCTGTGTTGGCCCAAGAACCCGCCGCACGCTGCCGCGAATCTTAAACTAGCCTACCTGCTGTTCGTACTCCGCCGCACCGAGAAGGGTGCTAAAGGATCCCGCATCGGTCAGCTTGATCTCCATGAGCCAGCCCGTTCCGTAGGGATCCGAGTTAATCAGGGACGGATCCGCGTCCAGCGCCTGGTTGCGTGCCGTAACTTCGCCGGCCAGCGGGGCGTAAATGTCGCTGACGCTCTTGGTTGATTCCACCTCGCCGACGACTTCGGCCGCACTGACCGCCGTGCCGGATTCGGGCATCTGGACATAGACGACGTCGCCGAGTGCGTCCTGGGCGAAATCGGTGATCCCCACGCGCACCACGCCCGCCCCGTCGGGAGCCGTGACCCACTCGTGCTCAGCGGTGTAGGAGAGATTTGCCGGGACGTTGCTCATGGGAAGCCTTTCGGTCGGGCCGGGCGGCGGTCCACCCGGTCTTCGATGCAGTGGCTGGCATAACAAGCCACCGGGGAAAGTATAGGCATAGCACCGTGCATCCGGCCCCGCCGGGGCCAGGTTATTCGGCCGCCAGCAGCTCCCTGACCCTTGGTGCGACCTCGCCGGCGTAGAGTCCGATGCTCTCCATCAGCTGGCTGTGCGGCATGGTGCCGTTGCTGTACTTGAGGTCGAACCGGGACAGCCCAAGGGTCCGGGCTGCGCGGGCGATCTTGGCGGCGACGGTTCCGGGAGAACCCGCAAAGAGGGCGCCCTCCGGGCCGGCCTCTGCCTCGAACTGGCTGCGCTGTGCCGGCGGCCATCCCCGATCGCGGCCGATCCGGTCCCGGTTGGCCTTGAAGTGCGGCCACAGCTCCTCCAGCGCCTGCGCGTCCGTCGCGGCCACATGGCCCGGGGAATGCATACCGACCGGCCGTGCCGGGTGGCCGAATTGCTGCAGGGCGCGGTGGTACAGCTCGACGTAGGGCGCGAACGCGGCAGGCTGGCCGCCGATGACGGCGAGCATCATCGGCAGGCCGTAGCGGGCTGTCCGGACCACCGATTCGGGGCTGCCGCCGACGCCGACCCAGGCCTTGAGCCCGTTTTCGGTCTTCGGGTA
>JBIOFK010000263.1:0-2174 GCA_044447065.1 Actinomycetales bacterium
ATGGCCGACTGGAGCAGCACTTCCTTGATCTCCGAACGGGTCATTCCGTTGGTGAGGGCCGCCCGGACATGCATGGCGAATTCCTCCCAGTGTCCGTGCGCGATCATCGCCGTCAGCGTTATCGCGCTGCGGGTGGTGCGCGGCAGACCGGGCCTGGTCCAGATGGTCCCCCACGCGTAGCGCGTAATCAGGGACTGGAATTCTTCAGTGAAATCGTCGACGGCGGCGTTGGCGCGGTCCACGTGGGCCTCCCCCAACACCGCCCGTCGGACTGACATCCCCTCGTCATAGACTTCCTGCTGGGACCGGGACAAATCGGTACTGGCCGGTGGAACGGCCGCGAAAGCGTCGGAATTGGTGGCCATCGGGGAGCCTTTCGTCGGGGGTGGAACCGGGGATATCCGCCCGGGTTAGAGGAAAAAACGACACAGTTGCTCTGCGGTTTCCGCCGGCGCCTCCAGGGGTCCCTGATGCGCCGCCCCGGGGAGGATGCCGGCCCGCCCGTTGAGCACCGCCGCCGCAACGGATTCCGCTACCGCCGGGGGGTAGACGGTGTCCAGCTCACCGGCCAGGGCCAGCACCGGCACACGCATTTCGCTCAGCCGTCCGCGCAGATCGACGGCGGCCAGCGCCCGGCAGGCGGCAGCGTACGAGAAGCGGTCCGCATCCTGGAGCGTATGCAGCAGCCCGGCCGCACGGTCCGGGTGGGATTGCATGAACCCTGGGGCAAACCAGCGCTGGGCAGAGCCGACCACCTGCGTGGGGGTGCCCTGCCGGGCGACGGTTTCCGCCCGATCCAGCCAGCCCTGCGGCTCACCGAACTGGGCCGCCGAACAGATCGTGGCGACGGCAGAGAACTGATCGGCATAGTCCAATCCAAGTTGGAGGCCCACAGCCCCGGCCAGCGAGACGCCGGCGTAAAACACTTTCCGTCCGGCACCGGCCCCGGAGCCGGCCTCGCCGGCCCCGCCGTCGTCGGCCCCGGTCTGCTGGCGGCCGACGACGGCGGCGACGGCACGGGCCAGGTCGGCGACGGTGAAGTCGCCGTCACCGGCAGGGCTGGACCCGTGTCCGGGCAGGTCCACCCCGACGACTTCGAAGTCCCCCAGGTAGGGAACGGCCGCACCCCAGAGCGCACGGACGCCGGTGCCCAGCCCGGCGCCGACCACCAGCAGCGGCTTGCCGGGACCCGCCGACAGCAGGGACGGTGTCATCTGAACGTCGCTCACGCGGCACTCCAATCCTGGTAGGCGCCCACAATCCTGGTGATCAGCTGGTCGCTCGCGCCGAGGTAGCCGGCCGGATCCAGCAGGTCCGCCAGGTCCGCGTCGCTGAGGGCCTCACGCGGAACCGCGTCGCGCAGCAGCACGGCCAACGGGTCCGCCGCCCCCGGACCGCGACCCCCTGACTGCTGTACCTGTGCCGGCTCCTGCTGCTGCGCCTGCTGCGGCTCCTGCTGCTGCGCCTGCCGAATCAAGGCCTGGACCTTTTCCTTGCCTGAGCCCGGCGTGTCTCCCTCCAACAGCGGGGCGACGACGGCCATGATCTTTTCGCTCACCAGCAGCGGACCGGACAGCTCCATCGCGGCACGCATCCGGTCAGGATGGACCGTCAGCCCGGCCGCGAGTTCGGCCAGTTTGGCGGCGGCGCCGCCGGCCAGCCGGAGCAGCTGGCGCAGGGCCTGCCATTCGACGTGCCAGGAACCGTCGGGGCGTTCGTCGACGGCGGCCCCGGCGGCCGCCTGCAGCTGTGCCTGATATCCGGGCGCGGCAAGCGCGGCGCTGCGGATCAGCACCGAAAGCACGGGATTCTGCTTTTGCGGCATGGCCGATGAAACGCCGCGACCGGCGGCTGCCGGTTCGGAAACCTCGCCCAGTTCGGGCCGGCTGAGCAGCAGTACGTCATTGGCGACCTTCCCGGCGGCGGCCAGGACATCGGCGAGTGCCTGTCCCAGCCCGGTCACCGGGAGCCTATTCGTCTGCCAGGGCGCCACGGGGTCGGCCAGCCCGAGCCGGGAGGCGAGATCCGCCGCCAAAGCCAGCGCCCCGCCGTCGTTCTCCCCCGCACCCGCACCCGGACCCGCACCCGCTGCCGCACCCGCACCCGCACTACCGGCGTTTCCGGCCAGCAGCGTCACGGCCGCCATCGTGCCCGCTGCCCCGCCCCACTGCAAC
>JBIOFK010000264.1:0-2163 GCA_044447065.1 Actinomycetales bacterium
ACCCCACCCCACCACCAGGAGTTCCGATGGAATACATGCTGCTCATCTGCACCGATCCCTCAGCGCCGGAATACGTCGCGGCCGAAGACAATATCGAGGAGTGGTTCACCGACCTTGAGCGCCGCGGCATCCACAAGGGCGGCGACCGGCTCAGGCCGCCGGCCGACGCCACCACCGTCAAGGTCCGCGACGGGCAGCTGAGTGTCACGGACGGTCCGTTCGCGGAAACCAAGGAGTGGATGGCCGGCTACGATCTCCTTGAATGCGCGGATCTGGACGAGGCGATAGGCATTGCGGCCAAGCACCCGATGGCCCGGTTCGGCCAGATCGAGATCCGCCCCGTCTGGCCGCTGGGCTAGCCGTGCCCGCCGCCCAACTGGGTCGCAGCTAATGCACTCATGAGGGGCCCATAACTGCATCTGCTGCGACCCAGTTGGGTGCGGCGGGGGAGTGCGGGTCAGTCTTCGAGGTAGGCGGGAGTGAACAGCAGGGTCAGTCCCTCGGCGATGGTGGGATGGGTGATGACCGCGTCCCGGACGGCGGTGTACTCCAGCCCGGCCAGCATGGCCATCTGGATGACGGCGATGGTTTCGCTGGCTTCCGTTCCGAACAGCGCGGCACCGAGGATGGCGTTCGTGTCCCGGTCGACGACGGCCTTCCACATCCCTTCCAGCTGCCCGGTGGTGCGCGCGCGGGGAATGGCGCTGACCGGCATCCTGGCCACCCGGATCCGGTGGCCGGCGTCGCGGGCCTGCTTTTCGCTCAGGCCGACGCGTCCCAGCTCGGGCGTGGTGAAGACCGTGTAGGGGATGAGCCGCCCGGTGGTGCTGCGCAGCGTCCCCTGCCCGCCGGCTGCGGCGAGGTTTGTCTTCAGCACCCGGTAGTCGTCGTAGGAGGCGTGGGTGAACTGGGGCGTGCCCGCCACATCGCCGGCCGCCCACACGCCGGCGGCCGTGCTGCGCAGGTATTCATCCACTTTCACGTAACCGGGGCCGGTCAGTTCCACTCCGGCCGATTCGAGCCCGACGCCGGCGGTCACCGGGGTGCGGCCGAGGGCGACGAGCACATCCTCGGCGGTGACGGTGCCGCCTCCGGCCAGGCTCACGGTCACGGTTCCGTCGTCGTTCCTGGCAATCCTTTCGGCCCTGGCCCCCAGCCGCACGGAGATGCCTGCGGCGGTGAATTCGCGGCAACGGCGCCGGCCACGTCGGCGTCCTCGCGGGCCAGGAGCTGGTCGCCGCCCTGGATCACCGTGACGTCCACGCCGATCGTGTTGAGCAGGCCGGCGAACTCGCAGCCGATATAGCCGCCGCCGAGAATGACCATGCTCGCCGGCATGGATCCGAGCTCGAGCAGCGTATTGCTGGTGAGCACGCGCGATTCCGCCAGGCCCGGGATGGGCGGCAGGGCCGGTTCGGTACCGAGATTGACGACGACGTCGGCCCCGCGCAGGGTGCGCGTCCCGCCGTCGTTCACGGCGACCCGGACGGTGCGCGGTCCGACGAAGGTGGCCTCGCCCAGAATGAAGTCCATGCCCGAGCCGGTGAACGAGGAAAGCTGGCCCTTCACCATGGTGCCGACGACGTCCTCCTTGCGGCGGCGCAGCAGGTCCAGATCCATCGCCGGGGACTGGACGCCGGTGATGCCGAATTCGGCCGCCCTGCGGACGGATTCCAGCAGCCGTCCGCTGTTGATCAGGGTCTTGGTGGGAATGCACGCCACGTTGATGCAGGTGCCGCCGATCATGGCCCGCTCGATCACGGCGACCTTCCGGCCGGCCTTGGCAAGGTCCATGGCGAGGGTCTTGCCGGCCTTGCCGCCGCCCACCACCAGTAGGTCTACCTCTTCGATGTCCATGCCGGAATTCTCCTGTTCGTGAGCTGGTGCCGTCCGGCTTCAGACTCGCGCGCGGAATCCGGCCGGGACCGGCCGGGGGTGTTGGCGAAGGGGTGACGCCGGATCTCTTGACATGACACCATTTTGACGTCACCATGGTGTCATGGATCTTGCGCCCTTTGTAATTGACCTGCAGCGCCAGCTGGAGATAGCCGCCGACGCCGGCGGTGAGGAGGCGCGCGCCATGTTCGCCAGGCTCACCGCCTCCCTGGAGTCGGCCAGCCGTCTGGTCCTGCTGGAAGCCCTCGCGGCCGCCGCCAGCGAGAT
>JBIOFK010000265.1:0-2121 GCA_044447065.1 Actinomycetales bacterium
GGTTCGGGGCGGGCGGGTTCGGGCCGGAAAAGGTCGGGTCCGGCCGGGGCCGCCTGCCGTCCCGTGCCGGTGTCCGGCGCGTACGTCCGCAGTTCGGCGTCTTCCAGCTCGGCCGGCTCAATCATTGGCCCGGACCCAGCAATCGTCGGCGTGGTCGTTGACCACGCCGATGGCCTGCATCATGGCGTAGGCGGTCGTCGGGCCGACGAACCGGAAGCCGCGCTTCTTCAGGGCCTTCGCCAGCGCTGCCGATTCCTCGGTCGACGCCGGGACCGGCTCGCCGGCGGCACGCGGCCGCGCCGGACGGAACGACTGGACCAGGGCGCCGAGGCTTTCCCCGTCCTCCAGTGCGAGGATGGCGCGCGCATTCGCGATCGTGGCCGTGATCTTGGCGAGGTTCCGCACGATGCCCGCGTCGGCCATCAGGCGTGCGACGTCGTCGTCCGTGAAGGCGGCGACGGCGGACGGTTCGAAATTCGCAAAGGCGCGCCGGAAGGCCTCCCGCTTGCGCAGGATCGTCAGCCAGCTTAGGCCCGATTGGAAGGCCTCCAGGCTCAGCCGTTCGAACAGGTCCCGTTCGCCGGTGACCGGCCGGCCCCATTCCTCGTCGTGGTAGCGCTCGTAGAGTTCGTTGCCGGTCATCCCGGGCCAGCCGCAGCGCCTGCGGATACCGGTTTCGGCCAGGTCGGAAGCCGCGGTCACGGTGTGCCGCCCTGACGGCCGACGGCGGCTGCCGCGAGCGCCGCTTCCAGCTCGCGGATCCGCGATGATTGGGCGGCGACGGTGTCCCTCAGCCTGTCCAGGACCTCGTCCACCTGGTCCATCCGGTAGCCGCGCAGCCCGAGCGAGAAGCGGAGCGCGTCCACGTCCGCGGCCGCCGGTTCCTCGGGCAGCAGCACCGCCGGCAGATTGGCCACCGGATCGGTGAAACCGTCCGCCAGGAGTTCGGCGGACCGGCCCGTCCGCGGCCGGTTCAGCCCGAGAACGTATACCGCCACGGCGCCAGCCACCAGCACGGCCAGGAGCACAAGGAAATAGGTCACCCCATCATGGTGCCAGAAAACCCTGTGCGCGGCCTGCCCGGCGCCGGATTCGCCGGGTCAGCCGGCGGCGGGACGGCCGGGTCCGGTCCCCGGCTCCCGGGCCAGCACCAGGGCAACGGCCTCCTCCGCGGTATCGGCCAGCGAGAGGATGTCCAGGTCCCCCGGGGATACCAGGCCCTGGACGACGAGGGTCTGCCGGATCCAGTCCAGCAAGGGGGTCCAGAAGTCCTTGCCGATCAGCACGATAGGGAACGAGGTGACCTTCTGGGTCTGCACCAGCACCATGGCCTCGAACAATTCGTCCAAGGTGCCCAGGCCGCCGGGAAGCACGATGAAACCCTGCGCGTACTTCACGAACATGGTCTTGCGGGCAAAAAAGTACCGGAAGTTGACGCCCAGGTCCACCCAGTCGTTGAGGCCCTGTTCAAAGGGCAGCTCGATGCCCAGGCCGATGGACAGTCCCTTACCGGCCACGGCGCCCTTGTTCGCGGCCTCCATCGATCCGGGGCCGCCGCCGGTGATGACGGCAACGCCCGCCTCCGCCAGCAGCCGTCCGACCTCGACTCCGGTCTCATAGACCGCGCTGCCGGCCTTGGTCCGGGCGGAGCCGAAGACGCTCACCGCCGGCCCGACGTTCGCCAGCGCACCGAAACCTTCGACGAATTCGCCCTGGATGCGCAGCACCCGCCACGGGTCGGTGGAGGTGAACTCCCCTCCGGTCTTGGTGTCCAGCAGCCGCTGGTCCGAGGTGGCCCGCCGGGCCTGGCCGCGGCGGAGTTCTACGGGGCCTTCTCGTCGGGTCGGGGCGTTGCTTTCGCCCTCTGTCGGTGCACTCATGTCCCCAAGCGTAACCGCTGGGGATTCCCGGAATACCGACGGCCGGGCGCAGCGTTCTGTCATTTCCCGGCCGCCACAATCCGCACCGGCTTGTGCCAACTGCGGGATCAGCGGGCAATTCTTCGGTAGGTTTTAGCTATGACAAGTCACGCTGACGTGCCGGCACTGGTGGACCTGCGCGCCGTAAACAAGCATTTCGGTGCCCTGCACGTGCTCAAGGACATCAATCTGGAGGTCCGCA
>JBIOFK010000266.1:0-2060 GCA_044447065.1 Actinomycetales bacterium
CGCCGCACCGGGATAGCGGCGGTGGTGCAGCACCGACTGCGCATCGATCCAGCGCGGCTGGGCCGGCGGGGCGTGCTCCGGCGGCGGCTGCTGGGTGGCCAGCCAGCGCAGGTAGGCCAGCCAGAGGCAGGCCGCCTCGTCGGCCGCGACCCCGGCGTTGGCCCACTCCAGGGCCTCCACGAGCGCGTCCACCGTGTACAGCGTCAGCTGGGTAGCGGAGGAAAAGTGCACCGACTTTCCGGCCTGGCTCCGATCGAGAAGCCCCGGTGTTCCGTAGCGGGACCGGATGGCGTCGTCGTCCTTGCCGCGCAGGACGTAGCCGAAGCTGTCACCCATGGCGCCGCCCAGGAGGCACCCCTGAAGCCTCGAAGCGTACGTGGTCCCGGTCATGACCTCAATCTACCGCCGCCGCGGGAGTGCACAGCCCGCTCCCACGCTGGTGCCGTATTCTGGTGAGCCGCGGGGCCCGCTGGTCCGGCAGCCACGACCAGGAGGAAACTGCCCCATGAGTTACGCCACCACGGCCACGGAAACGGCTCCCGTTACCGCCGCCGTCACGACCCGACGCGCGCCTTCGCTGGCTGCGCAGCTTTCGGCCGAGGCGCTTGGCACCTTCCTGCTCTGCTTCGCCGGCCTGGGCACCGCGCTGTGGGCCGGTGGCACCGCCGCCGGAACGGTGCCGGTCGGCGTCGGCTTCGGGCTGGGCCTGCTGGCCGCGCTGGTGGCGTTCGGCTACGTCTCCGGCGGCCATTTCAACCCCGCCGTTTCGCTGGCGGCGGCCATTACGGGCCGGATCGGCTGGCTCAGGGCGCTGTATTACGTGATCGCCCAGGTGGCAGCGGCGGTTTTCGCCGGCCTGATCCTGTTCCTGAGCCTGCGGCTCTTTCCGGCGCTGACGGCCTCCGGGGCCAAACAGACCCCGCAGACGCTGATGAGCGCGCTGGCCAACGGCTTCGGCGCGCATTCGCCGTCCACCATGCCGCTGGCGGGGGTGCTCCTCATTGAAGTGGTCGGCACCGCCATTTTTGTGGCCGTGATCCTTGGATCCAGCCGCCGGGCGGCCAACACCGTGCTCGCGCCGCTGGCCATAGCCGCCACCCTGGCCGCCGTGATCACCGTGGCCCTGCCGCTGTCGAACGCGTCGATCAACCCCGCGCGCTCGACCGCGGTCGTCTTCTTCGCCGAACCGTGGGCCCTGGGCCAGCTCTGGCTGTTCTGGCTTGCCCCGCTGCTGGGCGGCGCCCTTGCGGGCCTGGTGCACCGCGCCTTTGCGTCCCCCGAAGGTGGGGGAACGGACGACGGCGTTGCCGCCGTGAACGGGGACGGCTCGGCTTCCGCCCTGGCCGTGCCGCCGCTGGCCGTGGCCGGGACGCGCCGCGCCGACGAAGTGACGCACAGCTCCGACGCCGGGACGGACAGCACGGACACCGGGTCGCACAGCAACGACGGAGTGACGGACGCTGACGACGCGACTATCGCTGGCGAGGGGACCAACGCAGTGGCGGCGGACCCGGCCGGGGCAACCAGCGCCGTCGGCCCTTCCGGTGCGGAATCCGGCACAGCCGCGGCACGGCCCGCCGAGGTGCCCGGACCGGAGGTCTCGGATGCACAGGACTTCTTCGACAATCCGGCCAAGGAATAACCGGAGGGTGTGGCCTGGGCGGGAGCCTACGCAGACTTCTCCGGTAGGTCCCCGCCGCGGTCAGCGGTCTCCATCAGCACGAAGATCGATTCCCCCGGCATGAATGAATCGGGCGCAACGCAGTAAATTTCCGGCAGGTCACAGGTAGTGCATGTCACGCTCATCAATCGAACGAACTTCCATGGCGGCCTCCTGCCGGGTCAATGGCACGGTCCGGAACCTCTAGGGGCGAATCAGGACCGGGTGTTCGGGATCCATGGCCCGAGTCTAGCGGCGCCCCGGCCGGAAATGTCGGGGGCAGCCGTTACGGTTGTTTTATGCGGTTACTCCACACCTCCGACTGGCATTTCGGGCGTTCCTTCCACGGCGTCGGGATGCTCGCCGCCCAGCGGAGGTTTGTTGACCAGCTGCTGGAGAC
>JBIOFK010000267.1:0-1989 GCA_044447065.1 Actinomycetales bacterium
GCCCAGGCCATCCCGCCGAACTGCACCTTCCCGGCGGTGACGCTGCGGCCGTCGCGCGGTGTGTCGATCCGGCTGGAGAGCTTGATCGGGCCGTGATCGGACCAGCCCCGGGAGGACCAGTACGCCACTTCGTCACCGAACCGGGTCACGTTCAGGTTCTTCAGCCACTTCGTCGCGGAGACGAATCCGTACAGCCCGGGCACGATCAGCCGCGCCGGGAAGCCGTGCTCGAGCGGCAGGAGCTCTCCGTTCATGCCGACCGCGATCATGGCGTCGCGGGAGTCCGTCATCGCCGCCAGCGGGGTGCTGGCCGTGAAACCGTCCGTGCTGGAGGAAAAGACCATATCCGCCCCCGGCTTCACTCCGGCCTCGGCCAACAGCTCCCGCACCGGCCAGCCCAGCCATTTGGCATTGCCTATCAGGTTCCCGCCGACCTCGTTGGAGACGCAGGCGATGGTGACGTACCGCTCGATCAGGGGTTTGCCCAGCAGGGTGGCCAGGTCCAGCTCCACCTCCCGGTCCACCATCCCGGTGACCGTCAGTTTCCAGCTGTCCGGGTTGACGCTGGGGACCACCAGGGCCGTGTCGATCCGGTAGAAGTCCGTGTTGGCCGTCACCAGGTCGGAAATGCCCGGCACGTTCAGCCGTGCACTCGTTGGGATGGGTGGTGCCGGCGACGACGGCGTGGGCAGTTTGAGTTTTGCCCTCGCCGAGGCGATGGCCGCGCTCGTTCCGTGGGCGGCGCCGGCGATCACTGCTGCCACCGCCGCCACCGCCGCCGAGACGGCGAAGGCGCGGAGGAAACTGCGCCGGCCCTGCGGTGCGGTACCCGCGAAGGACAGCGGCGCCGTCGTCGTCCGGTCCGCAATGACGCCGGCGTCCTCAACGGCGCCGGTGTCTTCCATGAGGCCGGCATCCTCGGCGGTGCCGGCGCCGGTTTCGGCGACGGCGGCCGCGGCCCAGGTGATGAAACGCCTGCGGAGCAGGGCAAGCACCGCGCCGGCCACCACCGCGGCAACGACCGGGCCGGCATACGCTCCCGTGGTGGCGTCCGCCCTGGTTGCCACCGCAGCGATCCCGAGAATGCCAAAGACCGCCAGGATCGCCACACCGGTGAGGCGGCGGCGGAATTCGGCCACCCCGACAGCGGCAGCAATGACCGCCATGACCAGGCACATGGAGATGATGAAGGCGAACTTGTCCGAGGTGCCGAACGCCGCCACCGCCCATGACTTCACGCCCGGTGGCAGCGCGTCGATCACCGCTCCGCCGGCGGCTGTCAGCGGCGAGACGGACGGGCTGACCGCGGCGGCGGCCAGCTCACCGGCCGCCACCCCCGCGGCCGCCGAAACGACGCCCGCGCCGGCCGCCCAGAGCCGTGAATGATCAGGTACTCGTACCATGGCTATCCTCTCCCCGCCGTTGCCGCCGGGCCCGGTATCCGCAGCGTGAAACAGCATCCGTTGCCGACATTGGCCACGCCCACGGTGCCGCCGTGGGCGCCCGCGATGCCGGAGACCAGGCTCAGCCCTACGCCCGCCCCGCTGTAGGCGTTACCGGGACGCCCGGCCCGCTCGTGCCAGCCCGCGGTGAAGACCTCGTCCAGGTGCTCCACCGGGATCCCGCCGCATTCATCCTCGACGGCGATCACGGCGTCGGGCCCGTCCGCGTGCGCGAGGATCCGCACGGTCGTGTTGCGCCTGGTGTAGACGATGGCATTGAGCAGCAGGTTCCGGACCGCACGGGCCAGGGAGGCGGCGTCGGCGGTGGCCAGCGTGGTCTGCTCGGCGCTGCCGTCCACCGCGATGTTGCGCTGCTGCGCCACCGGGTCGAGATCCGCTATCGCGTCACTGACAAGGTCGTAGAGGTCGACATTTTCGGGTTTCAGCACCAGGGGTCCCGCCTGGATCTTGGACAGTTCCAGCAGGTCATTGACCAGCACCGCCATCTGGTCCGCCTGCGCGATGATCTTCTGGTGGTATCCGGAGA
>JBIOFK010000268.1:0-1982 GCA_044447065.1 Actinomycetales bacterium
AGGGCCGCCGTCAGCGTCCCGGGCCCGCAGCCAAGGTCCACCACCGTGCGCGGACGCTCGGCGCGGACCCGCGCCGCCAGTTCGAAAAACGGCCGCTGGCGGTAGTCGCCGAACTGCGCATAGGTGTCCGGATCCCACTTCATGGTCCCAGCTTCCCACAGGCGCGCCGGCCCCGGTTCCCGGTCCGCCGGTCCACCGCCGTGGTCCGCCGGTCCGCCGCCGGGGGCCGCCCGGTAAGCTGGAACCACCATGAACCTCGCCGAACTCCTGCCCGCCGTCCCCGGCCAAAGCCCCGATCCGGATGAGGTGCTGGAGACCTTCCTTAACTGGGCCCAGGACCGCGGAATCACGCTCTACGCCGCCCAGGAGGAGGCGGCCATGGAACTCGTCTCCGGCAACAACGTCATCCTGGCCACACCGACGGGATCCGGCAAGTCCCTGGTGGCCGTGGCCGCGCACTTCAACGCCATGGCGGCCGGAGAGCGGAGCTACTACACCGCGCCGATCAAGGCCCTCGTGTCCGAAAAGTTCTTCGCGCTCTGCGACATATTCGGGGCCCGGAACGTCGGGATGATCACCGGCGATTCCGGGGTCAACCAGGATGCGCCGATCATCTGCTGCACGGCGGAAATCCTGGCGAACATCGCCCTGCGCGAGGGTGCCGGTGCCCTGGTCGGCACGGTCATCATGGACGAGTTCCACTACTACTCCGACCCGCAGCGCGGCTGGGCCTGGCAGGTTCCGCTGCTGGAGCTGCCGCAGGCCCAGTTCCTGATCATGAGCGCCACGCTCGGGGACGTGAGCACCTTCGAGAAGGACCTGGCCACCCTGACGGGCCGAACCACGACGACGGTGGCTTCCAGCGAGCGGCCGATTCCGCTGCACTACTACTATGTCCAGACCCCCATCCACGAAAGCCTTGAGGAGCTGCTGGCCACCAAGCAGGTGCCGGTCTACGTCGTCCATTTCAGCCAGGCCGAGGCAATCGAACGCGCGCAGAACCTGATGAGCATCAATATGTGCAGCCGCGAGGAGAAGGACAGTATCGCGGAGCTGATCGGCGGGTTCCGCTTCGCCGCCGGTTTCGGCAGGACCCTGAACCGGCTGGTGCGCCACGGGATCGGCGTCCACCACGCCGGAATGCTGCCCAAGTACCGCCGCCTGGTCGAGCAACTGGCCCAGGCAGGACTGCTGAAAGTCATCTGCGGCACCGACACGCTCGGCGTGGGCATCAATGTGCCCATCCGCACCGTGCTCCTGACGGCCCTGAGCAAGTACGACGGCGTCCGCACCCGGGTGCTCCAGGTCCGCGAGTTCCACCAAATTGCCGGCCGCGCCGGGCGGGCCGGGTACGACACGGCGGGAACCGTCGTCGTCCAGGCCCCCGAACACGTGGTGGAAAACACCAAAGCCCTGGCCAAGGCCACCGCCAAGTTCGGCGATGACGCCAAAAAACTGCGCCAGGTGGTCAGGAAGAAGCCGCCCGAGGGCTTTGTCAGCTGGGGCGAGCCGACCTACAAGCGGCTGGTGGAATCCGTCCCCGAGCCGCTGACCTCCAGTTTCACCATCACACACGCGATGCTGCTCAACCTCCTTGAACGGCCGGGCAACCCGTTCGAGGCCGCCCGCCGGCTGCTGAGCGAGAACCACGAGCCCCGGCCGGTGCAGCTGCGCCTGATGCGCAGGGCACTGTCGATGGCGCGGGAGCTGATCAGCGCGGGCATTGTCGAACGGATCCCCGCCGGGGAGCAGGGTCCCGACGGCCGCACGCTGCGCCTGACCGTGCACCTGCAGCTGAACTTCGCCCTGAACCAGCCGCTGTCGCCCTTCGCGCTGGCAGCCCTTGAGCTGCTCGACCCGGAATCGCCGTCCTACGCCCTGGACGCCGTCTCGGTGATCGAATCCACGCTGGAGAAACCGCGCCAGATCCTTTCGGCCCAGCAGAAGAAGGCCCGCGGGGAGGCCGTCGCGGCGATGAAGGC
>JBIOFK010000269.1:0-1950 GCA_044447065.1 Actinomycetales bacterium
CACCGGCGAGGTCGCGGCCGGCGATGTAGCCGAACGTCAGGGCGGGACCGAGGTTAATGCCGCCGGCCGGGTAGTGGCCGCCCATGACGTTCACCTGGTCGTTACCGGCCACGTAGAGACCGTCGACGGCGGTCCCGTCAGTGCGCAGGACGCGCGCCCGGCCGTCGGCGTCGAGGCCCGCGAAGGTGCCGAAGCTGCCGGGCACAATGCGGACCGCGTAGTAGGGGCCCTTCCCCAGCGGCCGGAGCGAGGGATTGGGCGTGACGCCGGGGTCCCCGCCGTAGCGGTTGAAGCCGGTTTCGCCGCGGCCGAAGTCCGGATCGGCGCCCAGCGCGGCATTGCGGTTAAAGCTGCGCACGGTGTCGCGCAGCCCCGCCGGATCGATGCCGCACCGAATGGCAAGTTCTTCGATCGTGCGGCCCTTTGTCAGGTAACCGGAGCGGAGGTACGGAAAGAGCGGCACCGGGAGGGGTTTGGCCATGCCCAGCGGGAAGCGCCGGACGAACCGGGCGTCCGCGATCTGCCAGGACTGGACAGTTTCGCCCTCCGGTGTGGCCTTGAACAGGGCGTCGACGTAGTCGTAGTAGCCGTTGGCTTCGTTGACGAACCGCCTGCCGTCGGCCCGGACCCCGATGCTGCCCGGTTTGGCCCGGTCCATGATGTGCGGGAATACGCCGGTCCTGCCGTTGCGGTAGGGCACCAGCGAGACGGGGCACCAGGCCGCCGGGGACGCGACGTCGGCGGTAAAGCGGGCGCCGACGGACTGGGCGAGGGTGATGCCGTCGCCGTTGCTCTCAGCGGGGGCCAGGGTCCAGTGCTCCCGGCCGGTGGGGGTGTGCGGGAACAGCTCCTTGCGCCGCCGGACGTCCCCGGGGAACCCTCCGGTGGCCAGCACCACGCCGCGGGAAGCGCGGATCGTGGCCGCAGTCGGACCGGAGCCGACGACGGCGCCCGTGACCCGTCCGCCGTCGCCGGTGGTCAGGCCCGTGGCCGGGGTGGACACCAGGATCCTGACGCCGAGGTCGTCCGCGGACTGCATCAGCCGGGCGGTCAGTGCCGTTCCGTTGACCAGCTGCATGCCCCTGCGCTGGGTGAGCAGGTCCAGCACGTGCGCTCCGACCCGACGGCCGGCATGGACCAGGCCCCGGGGATTGCCGCGCGAGGCTGAGAGGAACTTCGCCAGATCGGGGCCTGCCATGATGCCCATCCCCAGGAACGAGGTCTCGTATAGCTGGCGGCGCATCTCCGGCAACAGCCCGGGGCTGAGGGTGCGGGCGTTGATGGGTGCCGGACCGACGGAGCGGTGGCCGGTTCCGGCTCCCGGAACCTTGCCGTAGACGTCGTGGATCGCGGCGCCGGGGACGAACTGCAGGGAGGTTTTGTGCTGGAAGAATCCGACCATGTGCGGTGCCGCTTCCAGGAAGGCTTCGACCCGTGCGGGCCGGTAGTACCTGCCGAGGCATCCGCGCAGGTAGGTCCGGAACTGGTCGCGTTCCTCGGTGACGCCGTCGGCCCGGGCGAGCGGGTTGCCGGGCGCCCAGGCCCAGCCGCCGGACCAGGATGTTGCGCCGCCGCAGACGGCCGCCTTTTCCAGCACGACCACCTTCAGCCCGTGGTAGGCGGCGGTCACGGCAGCCGAGAGCCCGCCGGCTCCGGAACCGATCACCAGCACATCGCAGTCTGCCGGTGCGGCCGGGGGCGAGGTGTCGGCAGGGGTGTCAGCCGGGGTGTCAGCGGAGTCCGGGGAGATCATTCGGCGCCCTTCGTGGTGGGGCGGGAGGAATGGGTGCCGGCGGGTTGGGTGCCGGCCGCGGCGGTGCCGCCGGCGTCAACGAGGACCGGGAACTCTTCCGCACCTACCTGCGCCACCGGCTCGGCGCGAACTACCACGAAGACAGGGTTGACGCTTTCCTTGAGGCCGTCCCGCACATGGTCGGCTTCTTCCAGGAC
>JBIOFK010000270.1:0-1883 GCA_044447065.1 Actinomycetales bacterium
AGGGCAGGGCGGGAGCGTCCGCCCGTCACAGGGTATCCGGCGGATCCGTCACCGTGCCATGATGCAAGCACCCGATGCGTCGGAGGGCGACCATGACCGCCTGGAAGGTGCGCGACTTCCACTCCAGCGACCTGGAGGGGATCCTGCATCTGTGGGAGACCCTGAAATCCGCCGGACTCGACCCTGTTTATGACCTGTCCGAGGTGCTGGCCTCCTGCGAAAAGGACCACGGCGTCGTCGCCGTGCTGGGCGAGGAGGTGGTGGGCGCCGCCGTGGGCCGGGCGGCGCACGACCAGGGCTGGATCGTTTTCCTGGCGACGCTGCCGCAGTGGCGCGGCCGGGGGATCGGCACGGCGCTGCTCGCCGCCGTCGAAACCCGGATGGCGCCGCTGGGCCTGACCAAGCTCTCCGCGCTGATGCCGGACACGGAGACGCGGGTGGATGCGTTCCTGAGCCGCGGCTTCGAGGACAAGAAGAACCTGCGGTACTTCGAGCGCCGGATCCCGCTGCAGCGCCAGGAACTCGGGCCGCTGGGGCAGCTCGGCGGCCGGCTGCTCAAGCGCGATCTCTGGGCGAATGTCGCGGGCATGCGGCGCGAGAAGGACCTACTGGAGCGCCGGCTGGTGCTGCCGCTGGCCCAGGCCGAGCTGGCGGAGGAATTCGGCGTGGTGCCGCCGCGCGCCGTCGTCCTCTTCGGCCCGCCGGGCACGGGCAAGACCACCTTCGCCAAGGCCATCGCGTCCCGGCTGGAGTGGCCGTTCGTGGAGGTCTTCCCCTCCCGGCTCGCGGCGGATCCGGGCGGGCTGGCCGGCGCGCTGCGCGAGACCTTCCTGGAGATTGCCGAGCTGGAACACGCCGTGGTGTTCATCGACGAGGTGGAGGAGATCGCCTCGCACCGCTCGGGTGAGCCGCCGTCGGCGCTGCAGGGGGTCACCAACGAGCTGCTCAAGATCATTCCCGCCTTCCGCGAGCAGCCCGGCCGCCTGCTGGTCTGCGCCACCAACTTCATCCGCTCGCTGGACTCGGCCTTCCTGCGGCACGGCCGTTTCGACTATGTGATCCCGATCGGTCTGCCGGATGCGGAGGCCCGCCGGGCCATGTGGCAGCGCTTCATCCCCGCGTCCGTGCTGGAGCAGGTGGAGGTGGAGCTGCTGGTGGAGCGCAGCGCCGGATTCTCGCCGGCGGATATCGAGTTTGCCGCCCGCAGTGCCTCGCAGCGGGCGCTGGAGAAGGCCCTTTACGAGCACGACGACGACGGCGGCGGTCCGGCAGGCGGCTCCGCTGACTCCCGTGACCCCGGCCGCGGTCCAACAGACGGTGATTCCGGTGGCTTTCCAAAGGACGGTGGCTCCGTCGGTCCGGGCCCAGGGTCGGCGGGCTGGAAGCGCGGTCCGTCCACGCGGGACTATCTGGAGACCATTGCCGAAACCCGCGCGACCGTCAGCGACGAGGTGGCGCGAGAGTTCCTGGAGGACATCGAACGGCTTGCCCGCATGTAAGGGCTGGCCCGGTGCCAGCCCAAGTAGGTAGCAGCTGATGCACTCATTCGACGTTTTGAGTGCGTTAGCTGCT
This sequence comes from Actinomycetales bacterium, assembly GCA_044447065.1. Classification (GTDB taxonomy): domain Bacteria; phylum Actinomycetota; class Actinomycetes; order Actinomycetales; family Micrococcaceae; genus JBIOFK01. Next base: position 1,573 of record JBIOFK010000270.1, read on the forward strand.
ACTTACTTGGGCGGGGGCGCCATGATCGGGCTAAGGTCAGGCCCAGCAGGAGCCAGGTGCCGCTGTCGGACGGCCCGGCTGCACCTGTGTCCTCGGCGCGGTCGTCGGGCACGCCGGCACCGGAGCCCAAAGCACCCCTGGCGGGGACGGCAATCAGCGAGACCCTGAAGTCCCCGTCGTTGCGGTGGCCCTGATAACTGGTGCGCTGGCGCTGGATGCCGATCCCCACGGCGACGCCCTCGTGGATCCGCCAGTCCAGCCCGGCCAGCTCGAAGCTGTCGTGGACCAGGCCGTTGGCGAAGCGTTCCATC
>JBIOFK010000271.1:0-1870 GCA_044447065.1 Actinomycetales bacterium
ATCAGCCAGACGATCTGCGATGTAGTCATGAAACAGCCTCTTTCCTTGCGACGAAGTGCCGGTAACCCTAAGTAAAGCGCAAACCAAGGCTGCTGACTATCATGTCATCAAAGAGCCTCGAGCTGGCGGATCATGCGCGTGTTACCCAAGGTATTCGGCTTGACCCTCGCCAGGTCCAGGAATTCGGCGACGCCCTCATCATGGGAGCGCAGCAGCTCGGAGTAGACCGCCAGGTCGACCGCTGACTGGTCCGCCATCACTTCGAAGCCGTGCCTGCGGAAGAAGCCGACCTCGAAGGTCAGGCAGAACACCCGGCTGACGCCCAGGTCCCTGGCCTCGGCCAGCAGCTGTTCCACCAGGGCATGTCCGACGCCGGTGCCCCGCCATTGCGGTGCGCTCGCCAGGGTGCGGATTTCCGCCAGGTCCTCCCACATGACGTGCAGCGCCCCGCAGCCGATGACCTCCCCGGCAGCTTCGGCGACCCTGAATTCCTGCAACGCCTCGTAGTACGCCACCGTTTCCTTCGCCATCAGGATCCGCTGGTCGGCCAGCGGGGCCACGAGAGCCTTAATGGCCGGAACGTCACCGGTGCGGGCGGGGCGAAGACTGAATACGGGGCTCACCCCGCCAGTCTATTGCCGGCTACCTGCCGGGGACCGCCGCACCCGCCGCGCCACCGTATACCCGGGCCCGGCGGCCCCCCCGCCCGGGCAAGCCCGCCGGACTGTGACACTCACGCCGGGCGGTTAGGCCCCGGCCGGCAGCGCGTCGGGTACGCGCGGCTTGGTGGTGCCCTCGAAGGTGAACTTCGCGTCGTCACCCTCACCGTCGACGTCGACCACCACAATGTCGCCGGCCTTGATTTCGCCGAACAGGATCTTCTCGGAGAGCTGGTCCTCGACCTCGCGCTGGATGGTGCGGCGCAGCGGCCGGGCACCCATCGCGGGATCGTAGCCGCGGGTGGCGAGCAGGACCTTGGCGGCGGTGGTCAGCTCGATGCCCATGTCCTTGTCCTTCAGGCGGCCTTCGAGGCGCCCGACGAACATGTCCACGATCTCGATAATCTCGTCCTGCGTGAGCTGCGGGAAGACCACGACATCATCAACACGGTTCAGGAACTCGGGACGGAAGTGCTGCTTGAGCTCCTCCGTGACACGGGCGCGCATCCGGTTGTACCCCGTCTGCGTGTCCGTGCCGGACTGGAAACCGGTCGCGACGCTCTTGGAAATATCCCGGGTGCCCAGGTTGGTGGTCATGATGATGATGGTGTTCTTGAAGTCCACCACCCGGCCCTGCGAGTCGGTCAGGCGGCCGTCCTCAAGGATCTGCAGCAGCGAGTTGAACAGGTCCGCATGGGCCTTTTCCACCTCATCGAACAGCACGACCGAGAACGGTCGGCGGCGGACCTTCTCGGTCAGCTGCCCGCCTTCCTCGTAGCCGACGTAGCCGGGAGGGGCACCGAAGAGCCGGGACACGGTGTGCTTTTCCGAGTACTCGGACATGTCCAGCGTGATCAGCGCGTCTTCCTCACCGAAGAGGAATTCCGCCAGGGCCTTGGCCAGTTCGGTCTTGCCGACGCCGGTGGGGCCGGCGAAGATGAACGAGCCGCCGGGACGCTTGGGATCCTTCAGGCCGGCGCGGGTGCGGCGGATGGCCTGCGAGATGGACTTGATGGCCTCATTCTGGCCCACCACGCGCTTGTGGATCTCGTCTTCCATCTTGAGCAGACGGCTGGATTCTTCCTCGGTCAGCTTGAAGACCGGGATGCCGGTGGAGTTCGCCAGCACCTCCGCAATGAGTTCCTCATCCACCTCGGAAATGTCGTCCAGGCCGCCGGACTTCCACTGGCGCTCCCTTTCGGCGCGCTCGG
>JBIOFK010000272.1:0-1860 GCA_044447065.1 Actinomycetales bacterium
ACCGTAGCCCAAGCGAGGATACGTAGCCCTCACCGGGACTGTGCGGCAACCGGCCCCCGTGGAGCCCCTTCCCGCCGGGCGGCTGCGGGCCCTAAGCTGTCTCCATGAACGAACTTCCAGCAGCATATGCACAGTACTTGGCCGACAATCCGCGGGACGTGGACACCGTCCGGCCGATCCTGCTGCAGTCCGTCGCGGACGGCACCCTCGGCGTCCGTGTGGTCCTTGGCGTCAGCGGACACCAGGCCCACCTGGACGAGGCCGTCCCGTACGGAGAAATTCTGGAAGCTATCGACTGAGCTCCGCGGCACCGGCACCGGCCCGGCTGTTGTCGCGCCGGACCGACACGCTCACGCAGAATTTCGCGCTGCGGCCCACCACCGAGGTTCTTCCCACCCGGCGCTCCAGCTGCGCGGCATAGTCCAGGTGCCGGTTGTAGACGCACCACAGCTCACCGCCCGGGGCCAGCACGCGCGCGGCCGCGTCGAAGAGCTTCAGCGCGGCGCCGGCGTGGACGCTGGAACCGAGATGGAACGGCGGGTTGAGCACCACCAGTTCCTGGCTGCCGGCCGGGAAGGTGCCCATAGCGTCTTCGTGCACGGCCGTGATCCGCTCCCCCACCCCGTTCGCATCGGCGGTGGCGGCGGCCGAGGCAACGGCTGCCGCCGACTGGTCGGTGGCTATCACCCGCAGCTGCGGTCTGGCGCTGGCCAGCGCCGCGGCGATGAGCCCCGAGCCGCAGCCCAGGTCCACCGCGGTGACGGCGCCGGGCCGGGCACGGTCCAGGAAGTCCAGCAGGAACCGAGTCCCGATATCCACCGAGGTGCCGGCGAAGACGGCGCCGTGGGCGCACAGCCACAGGCCAAGATCGGGGTGGAACTCGCGTTTCGGGTAGCCGGACGCGGCCGGGCCTGGCAGCGGGAGCGTGGCCGTCAGCACGCGCGCCTTCTGCCGGGCAAGTCCGGCCGTGACGGAGCCGAAGTGCTGCCCGAGCACCCGGTTCATGCCCGTGCCCATGTGCTTAACGCGGCCGGTGGCCAGCAGTGCCGCGCCGGGTAAGGCATGGCGGGCGACGGCGTCCGCCAGCTCATCGAGTTCGTCCAGGCTTCGGGGCAGCTGGGCCAGCACCAGGCAAGCGCCCGCCAGGAGTTCCGTGCCCAGGGTGTGCTGGCTGAACGAGCCGGCCAGGTCGAGTGCCTCGGCGTTGTTGGCCAGGGCGAGCTGGCCGGACCGCAGATCCTGGTGCACCCGCAAGCCGCGCTGACCGTACAGCGCCGCCGCGCCCAGGGTCAGGGCCCCGTAGCGGTCGCCGATCACGGCCACGGTGCCGTGCGCGGCGGAACGCAGCAGCCCGCCGGCGGTGTCCAGCAGCAGCCGGTCGGCGGCGTCGGCGGCGAACAGGTTCACAGCCTCGACGTCCGGGAACCGCCGCAGCGACTCGAAACTGAAAATCCGCTCCGGCTGCTCCATCCGTCCAGTCTATCCGGGCCGTTCCCTCCGGCCGCCCGGCTCAGCCCAGCTGCTCCTGGCCGTCCCCGGACCCCGCTCCGCTCAGCCCAGGACAGCCACGCCGTAGCCGGGCAGCGTCAGGGCGGTTCCCGCGACGGCGGTTCCGTGCTCGGTGGCCAGCAGGACGGAGCCGCCGGATACCTCCACCGTGCACTCCGCTGCCGCGAAGTTGGCCACCACACGCAGTCCCGCCAGCTCCCAGCTCAGCCAGCCGCCGTCGTCGAGCGTGACGTGCGCTCCTCCCACGGAGCCGGCGGCGAGTTCCGGGTGGCCGCGCCGGAACGCCGTCAACTGCCGGTACAGTCCTAGCAGGCCAGCACCGGCCGGCGATTCGGCCTCCGACCAGTCCAG
>JBIOFK010000273.1:0-1779 GCA_044447065.1 Actinomycetales bacterium
CAGGTAGCGGCCGATGGTGGCGCTGGTGCCCCCGGTCCCGGCCCCCACCACGATCCAGCGGGGTACCGGGAATTCCTCGTGCGCCAGCTGCCCGAAGATGGACTCGGCGATGTTGTTGTTGCCGCGCCAGTCCGTGGCCCGTTCCGCGTAGGTGAACTGGTCCATGTAGTGGCCGCCGCATTCGGCCGCCAGCTGCGCGGCAGCCCCGTAGATTTCCCCGGAGGTATCCACGAAGTGGCAGCGGCCGCCATACTGCTCGATCAGTGCTATCTTCTCGGTGCTGGTGGTCCGCGGCATGACCGCCACGAACGGCAGCCCCAGCAGCCGGGCAAAGTACGCCTCCGAAACGGCCGTGCTCCCGGAGCTGGCCTCGACAATGGTCGTCCCCTCGCCGATCCAGCCGTTCACCAGGGAGAACAGGAACAGGGAACGGGCCAGGCGGTGCTTGAGGCTGCCGGTGCGGTGGGTGGATTCGTCCTTGAGGTACAGCTGGACGCCCCACGCAGGCGGCAGCGGGACCTGGAACAGATGCGTATCCGCCGAGCGGTTGTTTTCCGCCTCGATCCGGCGGATGGCCGTGGAGGTCCAGTTGCGGTCGGGGCGCGGTGCGGTTATCTGCATTCTTCCGAGCTTAGCTGCGTTGCCGGGCTCGGGGACGGCATAGAGTTGGTGTCACGGCCGGGCGCTACCCGTGCGGCCGCCAAGCCAGTGACGGCCGCACACCCCGCGCCCCGACGCCGCTCAAATCGAAGGAGATTTGATGTCTATCCTGATCACCGCCGCAGCCCTGAAGGAACAGCTCGACGCCGGAAAACGCGTCGTCCTGCTGGACGTCCGCTGGGCCCTGGGAGACCCCGAAGGCCACGCAAAATACCGCGCCGCGCATATTCCCGGCGCCGTCTATGTGGACCTGGCCACTGAGCTGGCAGGTCCCGGCGATGCCCGCGACGGCCGCCACCCGCTCCCCGGCCCGGCCGCCTTCGGCGAGTCCGCGCGGCGGTGGGGCATCAGCGCGGGGGACACCGTCGTTGCGTATGACGACTCCGCCAATATGGCCGCCTCCCGGCTCTGGTGGCTGCTCCGGCACGCCGGCCATGAGCGGATCCAGCTGCTGGACGGCGGGCTCCGTGCCTGGACCGGGGCCGGCAACGCCACCGACCGCGGTGAGGAGCAGCCGTGCCTGGGCGATGTCCGGCTCGGCTGGGGTGCCATGGGAACCATTTCCACCGACGACGCCGGTGCCTGGCCCGGGCGGGGCGTGCTGCTGGATGCGCGTGCCGGGGAACGCTACCGCGGCGAAACCGAACCGATCGACCCCAAGGCCGGCCACATTCCCGGTGCGGTCAGTGCGCCGACAGCTGAAAATGTGGACCCGGACGGGCACTTCCTGGACCCTGCGCTGCTGCGCGGGCGGTTCGCGGCGCTGGGTGTCTCCGAAGCGGCGGAAACCGCTGTGTACTGCGGATCCGGGGTCACGGCCGCCCATGAGATCGCCGCCCTGGAAATCGCCGGATACCACGCCCGGCTGTATCCCGGGTCCTTCTCCGCGTGGGCCAACCACGCAGAGCTGCCGGTCGCCGTCGGCGGATAAACTTCGGGTATGACTTCTGCTAAAGCGTACGCCGCCACTTCACCCACCAGCGGCCTGAGCGCCACCACCGTCGACCGCCGCGAACCCGGCGCCGGCGACGTGGAGATCGATATCCAGTTCTGCGGCCTCTGCCATTCCGATGTGCACGCCACCCGCGGCGAATGGGGCGGAGACACCTACCCGCTGAC
>JBIOFK010000274.1:0-1706 GCA_044447065.1 Actinomycetales bacterium
GCGCAATCCAGCGTTACGTCCGAGTGCGCATGACGCCGCGCTGGTGCTGCGCTCGATGGACCTTCCGGCCGGCGGGCCTGCCGTCTCCGCCGCGGCATCCGGGGACGGACCGCCGACGGCGGCTGTCGCCTACCGCGCGGCGGTCGCCGAGACGACCGACGGCATCCGCATCCCGCACCCGCCCAACCGGGCGCCCAGCGTCGGATAACCCGGACGGATAACCCGGAGGGGCAGCGGCCGGATCAGGCGTCCGGAGCCACCAGCACGTCGACGCCGTTGTCCCGGAACGCCAGCTCCTGCTCGGCCGTGATGCCCGAATCGGTGATGAGCTTGCGGAACTGGTAGCCCTGCATGGTGGCGAAGGAGCGGCGGCCGATCTTCGAGGAGTCCGCCAGCATGTAGGCATCCGTTGCCCGGCGCGCCATCAGGGCGTTGACCATCGCCTCGCCCTCGTCATTGATGGTCGGCCCGACCACGGGGTCGATGCCGTTGATCCCGATGAAGGCAAGATCCAGTGCCACCCGCTGCAGGATGATGTCCGTGTACGGACCGACCAGCTCGTAGGAGCGCGGATTGACGACGCCGCCGGTCACCATGACCTTGAAGTTCGGCCGCACGGCGAGCTGGGCCGCGATGTTGATGGCGTTGGTGACCACCGTCAGGTTGGGCCGGTTCGACGGCTCGGCCAGATCCTCCCGGGTGGACAGCACCTGGGCCAGCGCCGTGCTTGTCGTGCCGCCGCACAGCCCGATGACGGCGCCGAGCGGAACGAGGGCACTGGCCGCGAGCGCTATCCGCTGCTTCTGGGCGGCGTTGTCGTCCCGGTTGTACCGTCCGGGCAGGTCATACGCCACCGACCCCTGCACGGCTCCGCCGCGGGTCCGGGTCAGCAGCCGCTCATTCGCCAGCGAATCGAGGTCCCGGCGGGCTGTGGCAGGAGAAACGCCCAGCCGTTCGACGATGTCCTCCACCTCGACGCGGCCGCTTCCGGCGAGCAGATCGAGGATGGCGTTGAGCCGGTCGGTGCGGTTCATTCTTCCGGTTTACCTGTGTCCTGGTCGCGCCGGGCAAACAGCGCCAGCAGCCGCGCGGTCTCCGGTACCAGGGCATCGCGGCCGGCCATCAGGTACTTCCGGGAGTCTACGGTGTGCGGATGGGCTTTGAGGTATTCGTGCACGGCGCGGGTGAAAAAGCCGTTCAGGTGGGTGGCGACGTTGATCTTGGTCATTCCCGCCGTGATGGCCTCCACCAGGACGTCGTCGGGTACCCCGGAGGACCCGTGCAGCACCAGCGGCACCTCCAGGGCCTGCCGGAGCCTGGCGATGCGGGCCAGGTCCAGCCCGGCGCTCCGCTGGGTCATCGCATGCGAGGAACCCACCGCCACCGCCAGGGCGTCCACGCCGGTCGCCGCGACGAACCGGGACGCTTCCGCGGGGTCGGTCAGCACCCCCGGGGCGTGCGCGCCGTCCTTGCCGCCGACCTCGCCCAGTTCAGCCTCCATGTAGACTCCGTGCGCAGCCGCGTATTCGGCGACGCGCCGGGTGGCGGCGACGTTGCTCGCATAGTCCAGCGGACCGCCGTCGAACATCACGGAGCCAAAGCCAAGGTCGACGGCGCGCCGCGCCAAGTCTTCTTCCTTGGCGTGGTCCAGGTGCACTGCCACGGACACCGAGGCGCCCCGCGCCTGCGCCCGCACGGCCAGCGCC
>JBIOFK010000275.1:0-1644 GCA_044447065.1 Actinomycetales bacterium
ATACTGGGTCGGCGGCAGCACCATGGGCACCCTGCTGGCCAACGCCATCGCGCCCGGGCTGCTGGACCGGTACCTGGCCAAGACCGGGTTCTCCTCGCAGCAGACTCCCGAGCGGCACGATCCGGACCAGCCGGTGAACCTATGGGAGCCGGCCGACCGGGACACGGACTTCGGCACGCACGGAACTTTCGATGGCAAGGCCGTTTCCTCCAGCTACCAGCTGTGGGCCTCCCAGCACCACGGTGTCGTCCTCGCGGCCGCCGGTGCCGGAGCTGTCGGGGTCCTCGCCGGAGCCACCGCGCTGCTGCGCCGAGCGCTGGGCCGATGAGGGCGCTGGAGGGATTCCGCGCGGCCTACGGGACGGCGATCATGGCCGCCCCCGCCGTTGCGCCGTTTGCCGCCGGCGGGCACCGCACCGACCGGTTCACCCTGGCGGTGGTGAGGGTGCTGGCCGGCCGGCATCTGATCCAGGCCCTCGTCATCTCGCTGGCACCGGACTCACGGTTCCTGCACGCCGGCGGGGCCGCCGTCGACTCCCTGCACAGCGCCAGCATGCTGGCCCTGGCACTGGCCGATCCCCGCCGGCGCCGCGGCGCCGGGGGGGAAGTCATTGTGGCCGGGCTCTTCGCCGTGGCCGAAATCCGCGCCGCGATCCGGTCGGGCCCCACGGCCCTGCGCCGGCACACACCCCGTTCCATCAGCCAAATAAGGAAGGGACTATGAAAACCACATTGACCGAGGAAGCCGTCCACGGCATCGACAGGATGGTCCGCAATGTCGAAACGGGACGCTTCGAGCGCTCCCTGGCAGGGCTGACAGCCATCGGCGCCCTGGTGACGGCGGCGGAAATTTTCTTTGAGCACGACAAGGCCAGTTTCGGCAACAAGCTGATGTGGATCCCGGTGGCCCTGGGACCCGTCGGTGCCGCCGCAGGCATCGCGGGCGTCTTCAGCAAGCGGATGGCCAAGACGGCCCTGCCGATCGCCTCCGCCGCCATTGTCGCCAACGGGCTCCAGGGCACCTACCTGCACGCCCGCGGCATCGCCCAGAAGCCCGGCGGCTTCCGGAACCTGCGCTACAACATGGAGATGGGACCGCCGCTGCTGGCTCCCCTGCTGGTGACCCTGGTCGGCGGAATGGGCCTGCTGGCGGCCGTGCTGAGGAGGGAAAAGTGAGCCCCCTCCCCCTCGACCCCGCCGCCGGTGGCGGACGGTTCCCCGGCGCGGACGCAACGAAGCAGTCCCGCCACTGGGACGACGTCACCACCGGCGTCGTCCTGTCCCGCCTCGGACTCCCGTCCGACATCAGGTTCTTCACGCCCAGGGAGGAGGCGCTCGCCCGCGCCCTGTTCGACCAGCTGCTGGACCAGCGCAGCGAACCCCGGATCCCGGTTGTCAATATGGTGGATTCCCGGCTGGCCGAGAACATCACCGACGGCTGGCACTACGAGAAAATGCCCCCCGACGCCCAGGCCTGGCGGGACAGTTTGGCCCACCTCGACGACGACGCCCGGGAAAGCACGGGCCACGGGTTCGCCGAACTCGGCTGGGCGGAGCAGACGGTCCTCCTGCAGCACATCCATGACGCCGACCATTGGCACGGCCACCCGGCCAGCCAGGTCTGGAGCCTGTGGACCCGGTACGC
>JBIOFK010000276.1:0-1643 GCA_044447065.1 Actinomycetales bacterium
CAGTCCTGGGTGGAGGACAGATACGTCACCGAGGTGCTTGAAGACGCCGATGTCCTGGTTGTGATCGGATCGTCGCTGGGAGAGGTCACCAGCAACTACTTCACCCTAGCCCCGCGCGGGCGGATCATCCAGATCGACGCCGAGCCGCGGGTCCTCGAATCCAACCGGCCGGCTTTGGGCATCCGGGCGGACGCGGGCCAGGCCCTGCAGACCCTCGATGCCGCACTCGCCGAGGGTGCCGTGGGCCAGGACTGGCACGGCGAAACTCCGCAGGCCCTGGTGGCCAGGACTCTTGCCCGGGTACAGGAACGGCTGGACGGCCAGGGCCTGGAACTGGAGCGGGCCTTCATGGCGGACATCCGGGACGCGGTTCCGGCCGACATGCAGACCTTTTGGGACATGACCATTTCGGCCTACTGGGGCTGGAGCTGCTGGGATTCCCGGGCCGGCCAGTTCCACTCCGCGCAGGGGGCCGGCGGGCTCGGTTACGGCTTTCCGGCCGCCATCGGCGGCGCCGTGGGACTGGAAACCCAAGGCCTGCCCGCCCGCGTGCTGGCCGTTTCCGGCGATGGCTCGGCGATGTACTCCATCGCCGAACTCGCCACGGCGCGCCAGCACGACGTACCCGTCACCTGGCTGATCGTCGACGACGGCGGCTACGGGATTCTGCGTGAATATATGGTGGGGGCGTTCGGCAAGGCCACCCATACCGAACTGTCCCGCCCGGACTTCGTCAAGCTGGCCGAATCCTTTGGCGTGCCCGCGGTCCGGGTCAAGCCAGGCGAAGTGGGGGATGCCTTGCGGCGGGGATTCGCGACGGACGGGCCCAACGTCGTCGTCGTTGACGTGCTCTTGAAGATGTTCGCCCCCACCCACGTGGACATCTAGGCTAGGACAATCATGCAAACACTGTGGAGTTCGCCGACGATCAACCCTGCCGACACCGCGAACGGTCGGCCGCCCGCGGTCCCGGCGCATGTGCCGCTGGTGGTGCAGACCCGCGGCGGTGTCGCCGAAAGCGTCCACTACGGCTCGCTGGTGGCGCTCGGCGCCGATGGATCCACGGCGCTCGCCGCCGGGGATCCGCACGGGCGGATCTATCCGCGGTCGGCGCTCAAGCCGCTGCAGGCTGTGGCCATGGTCCGTGCCGGCCTGCGGTTGCCGCCGCAGCAGCTGGCGTTGGCGGCCGCCAGCCATTCGGGCGCGGACATGCACCAGCAGACCGCCCGTGACATTCTTGCCTCTGCCGGGCTGGATGAATCGGCCCTCGCCAACACCCCGGATCTGCCCTACGGCACGGCCGAGCGAGAGGCCTGGCTGCGGGCCGGGGGAGCCTCGACCCGGCTGGCACAGAATTGCTCCGGCAAACACGCCGCAATGGTGGCGACCTGCGCGCTCAACGGCTGGCCCGTCGTCGGCTATCTGGACCCGGCGCACCCGCTTCCGGCACTCATCCGCTCCGTGGTGGAGGAGCTGACCGGCCAGCACATCACTGTCACCAGCACGGACGGCTGCGGTACGGAGGTGTTTGCGCTCTCGCTGCACGCCATGGCCACCGCCTTCAGCCGCATCGCCACGGCCGGACCCGGCACGGCAGAGCATGCGGTTGCCGCGGCGATGAGCACCCACCCGGAGTTCGTGGC
>JBIOFK010000277.1:0-1629 GCA_044447065.1 Actinomycetales bacterium
CTTATCGGGCACGTCAGGCCGCCTGAGGGGGCGCCCAACGTGCTGCTGGTGCTGGTCGATGATGCGGGGTTCGGTCAGCCGAGTACGTTCGGCGGCCCGATCGCCGCGCCCGCCATGACCCGCATCGCTGAGGAAGGCGTCCGGTACAACCGGTTCCACGTGACCGCGCTGTGTTCGCCGACGCGGGCGGCGCTGCTCACCAGCCGCAACCACCATGCGGTCGGTTTCGGTTCGATCGGCGAGTTTTCCAGCGGCTTCCCCGGGTACACGGCGTTCGTCCCGGAGGACAGCGCGCCGTTCCCGAAGGTACTCCAGCGGAACGGGTACAGCACGGCCGCGTTCGGCAAGTGGCACCTGACACCCGATGGGCAGCAGGGGGCGGCGGGCCCGTTCGACCGGTGGCCGAACGCCTGGGGCTTTGACTACTTCTGGGGCTTCCTCGGCGGTGAGGCCGGCCAGTGGGATCCGGTCATCACCGAGAACAACAAGACGATCGGGGTGCCGCAGGGCAAGGACGGCAAGAAGTACTACTTCCCCGATGACATGGCCGACAAGACGATCGAGTGGCTGCACGCGGTCCGCGCCCAGGACCCGGCCAAGCCGTGGTTTGTCTACTTCTCCACCGGGTGCGCCCACGCGCCGCATCAGGTGCCGGAGGAGTGGGCGGCGAAGTATAAGGGGCGGTTCGACGGCGGCTGGGATGCCTACCGGGAAGAGACGTTCGAGCGGCAGAAGCGCCTCGGCGTCATCCCGGCGGATGCGAAGCTGACCCCCCGCAACGAGGCGTTCCCGGCCTGGGATTCACTTCCGCAAGAGCAGAAGCGGCTGTATGCGCGGCAGATGGAGGTGTACGCGGGGTACTGCGAGAACGCCGACTGGAACGCGGGCCGGGTGATCGATGCGGTCGCGGAGATGGGCGAACTGGATAACACGCTGGTGATCTATATTTATGGCGACAACGGCGCCAGTATGGAAGGCACGCTCACCGGCTCATTCAACGAGCTCACTATGCAAAACGGCATCCCGCTGACCCCCCAGCAGCAGCTCGCGCTCATCGAGCAGTACGGCGGGCTGGATGTGTGGGGCAGCGACCTGGTCGCCCCGCACTACGCGGCGGCCTGGGCCTGGGCCGGGAACTGCCCGTTCCAGTGGGGCAAGCAGGTCGCCTCCCACCTGGGCGGCACCCGGCAGGGCATGGTGATCCGCTACCCGGCGCTGATCACCGACGCCGGAGGGCTGCGCACCCAGTTCACCCACTGCATCGACATCGGCCCGACCATTCTGGAACTGGCCGGGCTGCCACAGCCGACGCACGTCGACGGGATCGCCCAGACGCCGATGCACGGCACCAGCTTCCTGCACACCTTCGCGGACCCGGGCGGTGAGGAGCGGCACACTCAGCAGTACTTTGAGATCTACGGCTACCGGGCGATGTACAAGGACGGCTGGTGGCTCGCCCAGTCCGTCTCGCGGATCCCCTGGGACGCGACCCCGCAGACGATGAAGAGGTTCGCGCCCGGGGTGTGGCAGCCCGACGATGACCCGGTAGAGCTGTACTACCTGCCTGATGACTTCAGCCAGGCGGACAACATCGCGGCGCGACACCCCGAGAAGGTCAAGGAACTGAAG
>JBIOFK010000278.1:0-1615 GCA_044447065.1 Actinomycetales bacterium
CTGCATCTCGTCGGTCAGCGGGATGCCGTTCTGCATGGTCAGCTCGTTGAACGAGCCGGTGATGGTGCCCTCCATGCTGGCGCCGTTGTCGCCCCAGATCCAGATGATCAGGGTGTTGCCGAGTTCACCGAGCTCCTCGATGGCGTCGATCACGCGGCCCACGTTGTGGTCGGCGTTCTCGGAGTATCCCGCGTACACCTCCATCTGACGGGCGTAGAAGCGCTTCAGGTGCGGCGGTACGTCGTCCCATGCCGGGAACGCCTCGTTCCTCGGCGTCAGCTCCGCGTCGGCGGGTATCACGCCGAGCGCCTTCTGCCGCGCGAAGGTCTCCTCCCGTAGCCTGTCCCACCCCTGGTCGAACTTGCCCTTGTACTTGTCGGCCCAGGCCTTGGCTACATGATGCGGGGCATGGCTGCAGCCGGTGGAGAAGTAGATGAAGAACGGCTTGTCCGCCTCCTGGGCCCGGACGCCGTGGAGCCACTCGATCGTCTTGTCGGCCATCGCGTCCGGAAAGTAGTAGGGGTTCTCCTTGTCGTAATATTCCGCCGCCGTTCCGATGATCTTCTGGTTCTCCGCCAGGCAGGGGTCCCACTGGCTGGATCCGCCGCCGAGGATGCCATAGAAGTAGTCGAAGCCCCAGCCGTTCGGCCAGCGGTCGAATGGCCCGGCCGGGCCCTGCTGCCCGTCGGGCGTCAGGTGCCATTTGCCGAAAGCGGCGGTGCTGTAGCCGTTGTCCTGGAGGATACGAGGCAGCGGCGCGCAGTCCCGCGGAAGGATGGCCGAGTATCCGGGGAACCCGCCCGCGAACTCGCCGATCGAGCCGAAGCCGACGGTGTGGCTGTTGCGCCCGGTGAGAAGCGCGGCCCGCGTGGGCGAGCACATCGCCGTGACGTGGAAGCGGTTGTACCTCAGGCCGCCCTCGGCGATGCGGGTGTAGTTAGGTGTGGCGACTGGGCCGCCGAAGGTGGCGGGGTTGCCGAAGCCGGCGTCGTCGATCAGCACCAGCAGGACGTTGGGCGCTCCCCGGGGCGGCTTGACATGCCCGATCAGGTCCCAGTCGGGGACCGAGCCGTGGAGCGTCCGATCGGCCACCCCCTGGAACCGCGCACGCCGGATCGGAAGCTTCGTGCGATCTGGCTCGCTCATGGTTTAACCCCCCCGGTTTGCCAGCAGAACATCCATCGGCGCATCGTTCACCCGCTCCTTTACCATCGCGTGACCTCAGGATCTAACCACCTGACCGGCTCTGCATCACCCCATGCGGGTAGTCGGGCCAGGTGCGCCGCTTTGGGTGCTTGCGAGCCCCTTTGACACCGGGAGCCCTGGAAGCCATGTCGCCGCTGCGCTCTTGTGCCCGTGTGAGCCCGCTACGGCCAGGCGGCCAGAACTGGGGTTGCCCCGCAACCCCACATGTCCCGGAGTGACTTGTGCGGGTGGCCCTGCCGCTCACCGCCGGTCGGTCCCGCCGGCTAGCTGTTTCGTTCTATCCATGTCATCGCGTCTGCGTAGGCGCGCTTGAGGGTGGCGCCTACTCGTTCATCGCCGGCGTAGATGTTCTCCGGGGAGATCAGGTCGGTGACGCCGGTCACGCGGAGCTGTTCTTGGATCCGTTCAC
>JBIOFK010000279.1:0-1603 GCA_044447065.1 Actinomycetales bacterium
CTTCGAGCTCGACGCCGCCGCCGCCGACGCGGACCTCGGCATCGGCCTGCTGTGGAAGGGCCTGGAGGTCACCGCCATCGACGGCACCACGATGGAACTGGCCAGGAACGGCGTGCTCGAAGACGGGTTCGGGACGCCCGCGGAGGGTGCCGCCCGCTGCTGCGGGTCACCGCCCACGTCCGCACCGCGACCTTCCGGTGGATCGGCGCTGCGATCGGCGGCTACCACGACGGCGAGAACGCCCTGGCGGATCAGCTGGAGGACAGCTTCACGCCCGGCATCCTCAACCTCGCCGACCGCGGCTTCTTCTCCATGCACCGCTGGATCCGGTTCTCCGGCACCGGCGCCCACCTGGCCTGGCGGGTCAAGAACGCCGCGAAATCGGTCCCGCTCAAGACCCTGGAGACTCTCCCCGATGGCTCTGAGCTGGTCATGCTCCATGAATCAGACGGCATGCGCGCCCGGCGGCGGAAGGAAGCAGGCGACCTCCGCGCCGCACGGCTCCCGGACACCATCGCCCGGCTGGTCACCTTCACCGTCACCGCCACGACCAGGAGCGGCAGGACGAAGACCACCCGGATGCGGGTGCTGACCACCCTCCTGGACCACCAAGCCCATCCGGCCTGGGAGATCGCCGCCCTTTATGCTGAGAGATGGCAAATCGAAATCGCGTTCCTCCATTTGAAGAAGACGGTCCGCGGTCCCCGCCGCCCGCTGCGCGGCCAGTCCCCCGAATTTGCCCGCCAGGAAGCCTGGGCACTGCTGCTCATCCACAACATCACCGCCACCGCATCCGCCCGCGCCGCCGGATCCGCCGGCATCGACCCCGGCCTCATCCCGTTCACCGCCGTGCTCGGCCTCATCCGCTCCCACGTCGCTGCCGAGACCCCCTGCCGGCACTGCGGGCACCGCCCCGCCAGCCCGCTAGCCAGCCTGAACACCGCGATCCTCGCCCTGTCCCGCCACCGTCAGGGCCGCCAGCGAACATCCGGGAGAACCGCAGCCGAACGACGAACCAGGCACACCGAAGAAGTCACTTACACCATCGACATCACAAAGTCGAATCTCCCGGAATGGGACACAACTCCGGAAACTTAAGGGCAGTGGCCAGATCCCTACTCCGTTAGCGCCTATTACTACTCCGCGATGCACAACATCCTGGTGGCGTCGCTGTGCGTCCTTGGCATCTTCTTGCTGACCTACCAGGGATACGACAAGCTAGACAGCCGGATTACCAACGTCTGCGGTGCCGCCACGATTGGCGTCGCGCTGTTCCCCACCTCGAACCCCGGATTCAAGCCGACCTGGGTTGGCCATGTGCACCCGATCGTGGCCGGGATCGCACTGGCCGGGCAGGCGCTGATGGCGCTGCAGTTCACTCAGAGCGCGCCGCGTGATGGGACGGCACGCTGGCTTGATGACGTCAAGCGCCTGCTCCGCGCGCTGGTCTTCCGGCACGCCCAGCGGGTATACGACGAGCATGGCAAGAAGCTCACCCGCAACCGGATCTACTCGGCCTGTGCCTGGCTGATCATCATCGGCGTCGTCCTCGCTCTCGTGCAGAACTTCTGGCCGGACTCGGTGAAGGCGGAAACTCAGTGGC
>JBIOFK010000280.1:0-1534 GCA_044447065.1 Actinomycetales bacterium
CCGGAGCACCCCGATGGCCCCACCTGGGCCGGACTCCCCCGTGCGGTCCCGGCGGAGGGCGGCGGGTACATGAGCATGGCACCGCGGACTGGGGCGCAGGTGGCGTCCTTGACGCCCGCCGGATCGAAGACCTGGCGCTGAACATAGCTGATGAAAAAGCGGGTCGCGGCTGCGCCGCGCGCGGCTGGCCCCGGGTCGGGAACCCCCTCCATGAAAGGCAGCATGTCCCGGAAGATGGTGAAGTTGATGTTGTTATAGTCCGCCACTTGCTTGTCGATCTGCTGGATGCCCTGCCTGACCTGTTCCCTCGCCGCATCGTCGGTCTCGAAGACCCGGCCGCTGTCGAGGCGGAATCCTGCCCGGTGGGTCAGCAGTTCACGGAAGGTGATGGTGTCGATGCCCGGGCCTTTGACCCAGTCCGGGGGCAGGAACGGCCAGATCCGGCTGTCGATGCTGAGATGGTGCCGGGCCAGTGACTTCAGGACGGCAATCGTCGTGAACATCTTGCCGACGCTGGCGACATTCACCATGACATCCGGTCCCATGGCGAGCCGCGGCGGGTCCGCGGCCGTGCGGGCAGCGCCGGAGGCAACAGCTTGCGACTGGCCGACGAGCGCGACGTAGCCGACGACGTTTCCCCTGAGCTGGGTATCGATACTGCGCGCCAGCCGACTGAGCGAAATGCACGCACTGGGAGTACAGACCCTCCCGGCGGAACCCGCAGGTGGCGGGGTTGCCGCCGGACCCCCCGCGTTCGGCCCGCCGCCGCAGCCACAGACGCAAGACGCGGCCAGCACCACTACCCCCAGCGCAACTACCCAGATCCGGCTGACCACCGCGGACCTCCCCGCTCCCCCCGCAGCTTGACAGAGCTGCGAAGCCAGTCCCCTCTGGCGCGAGGCAGATCCCGTTCCACCAGATACTCGCAGAGCCGTCTCTGAGGAAAGGCCACTCCTAGGGTACCTGCCCAAGCCCTCCCGCAGCTCATGCCGGATAGCCGGGCGCTGGTTGATTACCCGACTTCACTAGTAGGAGCCCGATAAGGCGAGGCGCCAGGCCGCACTGGTCAGCCGGTCATGTAGTGGCGGAAGGAGACCCGCCATGGGTAACTTTGGTCGCCGCGGTCGGGTCCCATGACCAGCTGGGTGCCGTTGGTGGTGCTGTTCCCTGGGTCGGTCAGGACGGTGCCGGTGCCGGTGTTGGCGATGGCCCCGAAATCGTTGGCGGACACCTGGCGGATCGCCCACTTCTGGGTGGCCGCCCCGGTGCAGGCCGCCACCTTGGCCTTGGCGCCCAGGCCTGGGCCGGTGACGTCCAGGCACCTGCCGTTGATCCGCAGCGTGCCGTCGCTGTAGCCGGTCCACTGCTGGGAGCCGGCGCCGGGATTGCATTTCCATGCCACCACCGTGGTGCCGTCGGCGGCCAAGGTCATGCACATTCCGTTGAAGGGGCTGGCGACGGTGCCGGTACCGGCCGGGAAGGGGCCGCCTGGCGCGGCGCGCAGCGGCCAGGCGGCGATGTTGCCGTCCAGGAC
>JBIOFK010000281.1:0-1516 GCA_044447065.1 Actinomycetales bacterium
CCCCGAACTCGGCCACGGCCAGCACGAGCTCTGCATCCGGCACGCCGACGCGCTGCGCGCCGCCGACAACCACGTGCTGTACCGGGATACCGTCCGTGGCGTGGCGTTCCGGCACGGCTTGTGGGCGAGCCTGGCGCCCAAGCCGATCCCCGACAAGGCGGGCAACGGTACTCTCCTGCACGCCTCGCTCGTCGAGCTGGCGTCGGAGGGCTCCCCCGGCGGGCGGAACGCGTTCGCCGACCCCACCGACCGGAACGGCCTGTCCCAGGTGGGTTACCACTTCATCGGCGGCCTGCTCGCCCACCTGCCCGCCCTGGTCGCCATGAGCTGCGCCAGCGTGAACAGCTACCGGCGGCTCGCTCCGCAGATGTGGGCCAGCGCGTTCACCTGCTACGGGATGGACAACCGGGAGGCAGCGATCAGGATCTGCTCGCCGCTGCGCGGTGACCCGACCAGTTCGGTCAACCTGGAGCTGAAGCCCTCCGACTCGAGCGCCAACCCGTACCTGGCCCTCGGCGCGTTTATCTACGCGGGCCTGGACGGCATCCGGGGCAAGCTCGATCCGGGCGAGGCGGTGAACGTCGACCCGGCCACCCTCACCGACGCCGAACGGGCCGCCAGCAACACGCACCGGCTGCCGGCTTCGCTGAACGCGGCCCTGGACGCGCTGGAGTCCGACGAGCTGCTGATGGACCAGCTCGGTCCGCTGCGCAGCTCGGCCTACCTGGCGGTGAAGCGCTCGGAGGCGGCGCACTTCGCCCACTCCACCGACCCGTACTACGAGTGCTACGAGCATTTCACCAAGCTCTAGCCTGCATGATCGTGGCCAGTCCGGACGGACCCGGAACTGGCCACGATCACGTGCGGGGTGTGGTTAGTCGCCGGCGGCTATGCCACCCTGGCGAAGGTCACCGGAGCGGAAGATGCCTTCGGATGACCCGGCGATGACGCCGAGCGGCCTGGCGACGTCCTCCAGGGATTTACCTTCGGCGTCGACGGCCAGGAACGCGGCGACGGCGCCGCCCAGGATCATGGCTCCGGCGCCGAGCAGGTAGCCCCAGTACAGGGAGTTGGGGTCCTTGCCGGTGCCGATCAGGTGGCCGTACAGGTGGGCGCCAAGGGAGCCGAAGCACTGCGCGATGGCGAAGAACACCGCGATGGCCTTGGCCCGGACCTCCAGCGGGAAGATCTCGCTGACGGTCAGGTACCCGGCGGAGGCGCCGGCCGAGGCGAAGAAGAAGATCACCGTCCAGCACAGCGTCTGGGTAACGGCGTTCAGCGCGCCGGCCTTGAACAACTGCGCGGTGATGACCAGCAAGATCCCGGAGAGCAGGTAGGTGCCGGAGATCATCTTCCTCCGGCCGATGGTGTCGAACAGGCGCCCGATGGTCAGCGGCCCGAGCAGGTTCCCGGCGCAGAACGCCATGAAGTAGTAGGGCGTGTTGCCGGGCGAGACGTGGAAGAAGAACTGCAGGACCAGCCCGTAGGTGAAGAAGATCGCGTTGTACAGGAACGA
>JBIOFK010000282.1:0-1513 GCA_044447065.1 Actinomycetales bacterium
ATCACCGGCAGGTGCTGCCGGGTCCGAGGTCGTCCGCTGCTTCGAGTCCATACCAAAAGTTTATGCGAAGACATATTCGAGCTAAAAGAGCCCACGGTCCGTATGTGCACAACCGCAGGCAAGAAACAGTCTGTGGAGGACAACTGTGGGCCACCGACGGATATCCCCACCTCGATCCAACAGCTATCCCACCCCGCCAAGGGGAAGCGCCAGAAGAACCAGGCGCAGCGGGCTAGAGGAAGATATCCGGAACCAGCCGGGCCTCCGGGGCCCCGAGGCTGTAGGGGCGCAGGTCCGTGATTCCTTCCTGCGCCAGGACCTCCTCGTCGGTGAAGAAGTTTCCCGTCGTTTCGGCGGAGGGGCGGATCAGCACGGCATGGGCAGCATCGGCCATGATGGAGGCCGAACGCGCACCCTTGACGATCTCTACCCCGCCGGGCATGTTGCGGATGGCCGCGGTATCGATGAGCGTGCAGGGCCAGAGCGAGTTGACCGCAATGCCGTCGCCGCGCAGTTCCTCGGCAAGCCCCATGGTGGTCATGCTCATGCCGAATTTCGCCATCGAGTAGGCCAGATGCAGGCCCATCCATTTCGGCGTCACGTTCAGCGGCGGGGACAGCGTGAGGATATGCGGGTTGTCCGCCTTCCTGAGAGCGGGAATGGCGGACCGGGAGAGCAGGAAGGTGCCTCGGACATTGATGTCCGCCATGAGGTCATAGCGCTTCATCGGGATGGCGTCGGTGCGGGTGAGGTCGATCGCTGAGGCGTTGTTAACCACGACGTCGATCCCGCCAAAGGTGGCCAGCGCGGCCTCGACGGCGGCAGCGACGTCGTCGTCGTTCCGCACGTCCCCCACCACCGGAAGGGCGCGGCCGCCGGCAGCCTCAAGCTCCGCGGCGGCCGTATAGATGGTTCCCTCCAGGCCCGGATGCGGCGCGGCGGTCTTCGCCAGCAGCACCACGTTGGCGCCGTCACGGGCCGCCCGCAGGGCGATGGCGAGTCCGATTCCCCGGCTGCCTCCGGACATCAGCATGGTCTTGCCCGCCAGAGTGCGCCCAGCGCCGTTGCTCCCAGTCATATGCCAAACTCTAGCCGAACGATGTTACTGACGGGTAACTTACCAGTGTGACGGAAGCGAAATTGTAGGGTTCCTACAGCAGGGACGCGCTGCCGTGTCACTAGACTGGCTTGAAAGCGCCGTGTTTTGTACGGATGCTACTTAAGACGCACGCCCGCTAACCGAATTCCGGGGTACCTATGAGCCACGATCTGACCACCACAGCGGGAAAAATTGCGGACTTCCATGACCGGCTGGCCCGGGCGGCCCAGCCCTCCGGCCCGGAGGCCATCGAGAAACAGCACGCGCGCGGCCAGCACACCGCGCGGGAACGCATCGACCTGCTGGTGGACGAGGACTCCTTCGTGGAATTCGATGCCCTGGCTACACACCGCTCCACCGCCTTCGGTATGGAGAAGAAAAAGCCGCTCGGCGACGGCCTGGTCTCGGGCTACG